>DATDPS010000001.1:0-3797 GCA_035292625.1 Lysobacterales bacterium
GTGCGCGTGGGCACCATGGGCATCAACAACTATTTTGGCGGCGACATGACCGTGCCCTTCGGCGGATTCAAGCAGAGTGGCAATGGGCGGGACAAATCCATCCACGCCTTCCATGACTACACGGAACTAAAAACAACCTGGGTGGAGTTTGACTGAACGCTCCTTGACTGAGCGACTCCGTGTCGTCTGACCTGACCACCGGTCCCGTTGGCGGCCACTTGCGGCGCCAGGCCTCGGCGTTTTCGCTCGGGCTGGTGGCGATCTTCTCGTTTGAAGCCGTTAACCTGTTCTTTGTTTCCATGCTCGGTGACGCGCCGCTCGCCGCGGTCAGTTTCACCCTTCCGGTCATCTGGCTGATTTACGGCTTCGGCATTGGCTTTGAAGCAGGCACCGCCTCGGTTGTATCCCGCGCCATCGGCCGGCGCGACGAGGCCTATGCGCGCCGCCTGGCCACCCACAGCGCGATGCTGGCCACCCTCACGCTCGGCGGGCTGTGCGTGGTGGGTCTCAATACCATCGACCCGGTGTTCCGGCGCCTTGGCGCCACGCCAGAATTGATGCCGATGATCCACGACTACATGTCGGTGTGGTACTGGGTGGCGCCTTCCGACGCCTGCTTCTGGACCTGCCTCGCCGCGTTGCGGGCCCGCGGCAATGCGCAGTTGGAAGCGCGATTGATCAGCCTGGCAGCAGTGCTCAACCTGGTGCTGGACCCGATTTTCATTTTCGGGCTGTTCGGTTTCCCGCGCCTGGAAGTCCAGGGCGCTGCCCTGGCCTCGCTGGTATCCAATCTCAGCGTGCTTGGCATCACCCTGCTCTACGTGGCCGGGCGGCTCAAAATAATGGCCACGCCCTTCGCGCCACTGCGCGATATCGTTGCTTCCTGGCGCCACATGCTGACCATCGGCATTCCGGCCATGATCACCAACACCATCATTCCCCTGTCTTCCGCCATCGTGGTATCAATGCTCGCCGTGTACGGCGTGGACGCAGTGGCGGGCTTCGGTGTCGCTGCCCGCATCGAGCCTTTTGCTTTGCTGGTGTTCTACTCGCTCTCCGCGGTATGCAGCCCCTTTTTCGGCCAGAACTTTGGCGCCGGCCAGCATCAGCGACTCATCGAAGCCCGGCGGTTGATCACGCGTTTCTGCCTGGTGTATGGCGTATTCCTGACCCTGTCCATGGACCTGCTGGTGCGCCCGGTCAGCGGTCTGTTCAGCGAGTCCGAATCCATCCGCGTGGTGGCCGTGCACTACATCTGGCTGGTGTCCTGGGGCTACGGCGCACATGGCGTCGTGATGTCGATGAATTCCGCATTCAACGGCACCGGCCGGCCGCTGCCCGCGGTGGTGATTTCGTCGGCCCGGGTGATTTTCCTGTTCCTGCCCCTGGCCTGGCTGGGCCGCTGGCTGTTGGGGTTGGAAGGTATTTTCCTCGCCTCCAGTACTGCCAACGTGCTGCTGGCAGTGCTGGCGTATTACTGGCTGGGGCGGCACATCAGGTCACACGAGCCTCCGGTTCTGTCCGGGTAGAGCGGTGCCGCCCGTCGTTTTCCGCTACTTGTCCTGCTCAAATTCCTCTTCGACTACTGCCTTGTAGTCCCAATCCCGCACGTCCTGGATCATCTGCTCAACATCGTCGACCGGAACACGCAGCATCCGCAAGGCTGTCGCTCCCAGACGCAAACTCGCTTCAATCGCTTCCGGGTAGGCATGGTGTGCGAGATGCTCCATCATTCAAAAATGCTCCCGCAATGAAATGCATCCCCATGATACCTATGTTTCAGATAGCTAACTCCGCACAGATGGCTCGGGACACCAGATCCCTGCCAACGAGAACATTTCAACCGTAAGGCGAGTGGGAATCCAGATCAGTCCAGATTGCCTCGACCCAAGCCCTGATCTGCAAGGCCTCCTGCCAGCGGTCGGAAAGCTCCGCACCCCGCGCGTCGGTGATGGCATAGGCCGGCGGACCGAGCTCGCACAGGAATACCAGCGTGGCATCGTCCGCATTGCGTTGCCGCCACTGGCGCATGCCTTCTGCCCACCAGCCCCTGAACAGTTCGACCCAGCGCTGGTGCTGGGGAAAACCGATCTGCAGCTGGATCTGCTCGCTGCTGGCCACGCGACCCTGGAAACAATCCGAGCGCTGCAGCACGCGGTCGATATAGCCGGTGTTCAAGTCGCTCAGCGGCAGGCGCAGTTCGCGGTCGACCACGAAATGGGATAGATCGGCGCAGAGCCGCATTTCCGGCACAGCGTCGAGCAATTGCAAGGTGTAGCCCAGGTCATTGAGCAGGCTGTCGCGGTGGGTTTCAAATAACAGGGGTATGCCAATCGTGGCGGCGTCTTCCAGCCAGCGATGAACCATGGCCGCGCCTTCTGTAACCTTCAGTGGAATCTGTGTGCCCAGCGCATTGACATGGCAGGCGTCCATCTCGCGAGCGAACTCCAGCAGCGGCCGCATCTCCGCCAGCGCATGCGGAAACGCATTGATCATGCATTTCAAGCCGTAGCGCTGAAACAGCGGCTGCAGCGCCCGCATCTGCGGTATTTCATCCACCGCTGGGTCCAGGCACAGGCCGTGATAGCCAGCCTCGGCCACCATGGCGAAATTTTCTTCCACTGACCTTTCGGGTTTGCCGGGCTGACGAAGCTCCATGGCCCACAGGGATTGGAAAATTTCCAGTTTTTGCATGGTCAGGAGCCCGTCGGGACGAATGTTCGGATCAGAACGATGTCAGGAAGGACACGGCATTGCCACCGTAATTGCGCACATCCTTGCAGGCCTGCAGGTAATCCTTCCCCATGGCGTTCTGCTCATCATCGTACGGCCCGCCTTCATGCATCACCCTCTGTACGCGATAACGGTGGTACATGCGCAGTTGCGAGGGAAAAGGGATGAAACGCGCCTGATCGTCGCCAAAGGTTTCGCGGTCGTAGGCCGGCAGCTTGTACCACGGCACGGTCGGGCGGGCATGGTGGGCGTTGTGGAAAGCAAAGTTCAGCACCAGCCAATTCAGCCGTTCAAAGCGCAGGGAAATTGGGCAACTGAAAGTATGGTCCTGCTCGGTTGCGCGGCCGCCAAACCGCGAGGGTGGTTTATCCATAAACAAGGTCGGATTGGGGCCGTAATCATGATGCGTGCTGTCCATCAGCCGCAGCACGTGGATCATCAACATGTAGGCCACCATGTACAGGATCGCCGCCTTGGGAAACAGCACCAGCACGGTAAAGAAAATCCCGCCCCTGATCAGGATGACGATGACGTTTCTAAGCCGCTGATCCCTGCGCTGCGGGATCAGGAACGAGGTAAGGACCATCATGCAATGCATGATCAATTCGTGTGCCGGGACATAAAACCATTCGAGAATTTTGGTCACGCGGTAAACCATCGGGTGCCGTTCAAAAAATGGCCCGTACTCCCACCAGACGGCATCGTCATTGTCCATGTGGTGACGGAAATGTTTGTAACGGATGTCTTCGAAGGTGCCGTAGCAGGAGCCGGTGATCCAGTTGAGGAAACGCCCCAGCCGCGCATTGTGCTCATTGGCTCTGAACACCGTGTTATGGCCGCACTCATGAATCATGTAGGCAGCGATCACCATACCGTGGGCGAGCAACAGGGTGGCCGCGAGGTTGATCGCCCAGTGCGGCGCAAACAGGCCCCCGATGCCAAACGCATAGGCCACCAAAGCATAGGTCACGGCCGCACCGTGGTAGAGCAGTCCGCTTGATTCGTGGAGCAACTTGACCATTCCTGACCCTTCCAATAGTCCAGCTTATCCAGAAAACTCTACT
>DATDPS010000002.1:0-5761 GCA_035292625.1 Lysobacterales bacterium
AAATTCAGCACCGACGATTGACCTGGCCGATGCCCTGCACCTGGCCGGCCGCTTCCAAGAATCACAGCAACTCTATGCACAGATGCAGAAACTGTCACCCAGCGGCGTGATTGTCGATACCCGCGATTCCTCGGCCCGCCCAACCTTGCGCATGGCCTACGCATACAAGCTGGCTGGGGACGATGCCGCCGCGGCGCACGAAATCGACATTCATCGTCAAGACCTGGAAAAACGTCGTCAGGTTGGCCTGCTTTACGCCACGGACTACGTGGCGGAAGCGATGGCGCGGTCCGTCGAGGGTAAGGCGGACGGCACTTTCGAGGCCATCCGCAGCGCCATTGAAGCCGGATTTCGCGACGATGCCTTGTTCCGCGAACCGTCGCTGCAGTGGTTGGCCGAACACCCCGAGTTACTTGCCCTGAAAGCCGAGGTGGGTCAACTGCTGGCCGCCGAGCACGCTGAAGTCCTGCAGCTGATCTGCCATGACAACCCGATCCCGGACATCTGGCAGCCACTCAACGAAACCTGTGCCGGGGTTGCAAGCGGTTCATGAGCTTTTTCGAAGAACTCAAACGAAGAAATGTTTTTCGCGTGGCCATTGCCTACGTCATCACCGCGTGGCTGCTCCTGCAGTTATCCGATATCGTGCTGGACAACATCGACGCTCCCACCTGGCTGATGAAGGCCATCATGCTGCTGCTGGCCATTGGCTTGCCGCTCGCACTGGTGTTTGCCTGGGCCTTCGAATTGACCCCCGAAGGCCTGAAGAAAGAAAAAGACGTGGATCGCACCCAATCCATCGCGCACCAAACAGGGCACAAGCTGGACCGGACCATCATCGTTATCCTGGCGTTGGCCCTGGGCTATTTCGCCTGGGACAAGTTCTCGACACCCCAGGACGTCATTCCGGCGAACGCCGGAATCCAGACCGAAGGCAGCGAAACCGCAAGTGCTGAGGGCTTGGCGGCCGATGGAGCAGCAAACCAGGCCAAAGCCCAACAAAAATCCCTCGCCGTGCTGCCCTTCGTCGATATGAGCCCGGCCAAAGACAACGAGTACTTCACCGACGGCCTGACCGAAGAACTGCTCAACATCCTGGCGCAGATCAAGGGCCTGCAGGTAGCTGGCAGAACCTCGTCGTTCGCGTTCAAGGGCAAAACCGAAGACCTGCGCGAGATCGGTGGCAAACTGAACGTCAACACCTTGCTGGAAGGGAGCGTGCGCAAGGACGACCAGCGCCAGCGCATCCGCGTGACCGTGCAGTTGATCAACGTAGCGGATGGCTATCACATCTGGTCGGATACTTACGACCGCAACCTGGAAGATATTTTCGCCATCCAGGAAGACATCGCGCAGCAGGTTGCCGAAGCGCTGAAAATCAACTTGCTGGGTGAGGAAGTCAGTGAAATAGCAGTCACCACCCGCACCGGCATGAATGCCTACGACTTGTACTTACAAGGTCTGAAAGACCTGAACCTGTACACCTTCGAAAGCCTGCGCCGGGCAGAAAAGCTGCTCGAGCAGTCACTGGCCATTGACCCGAACTATTTGCCCACCCGGCTTGCCCTGGTGCGAACCTGGATCGACATGGCGGGAACCGGCGCCATTCCGGCACCTGAGGCGGTGAAGAAAGCCAGCCCTGTGCTGGAAGAAATCCTGCGGGCTGAACCGGCCAACAGCGCTGCACTCATCTTCCTGGGCCAGGTGCAATTATTGAATGAGGACAAAAAGGCGGCGCGCCGGTCTTTTGAGCAGTCACTGGCTGCCAACCCCCGCGACGCCATGGGTCTAAAGGAATATGGCAGTCTGTTGTTCAATACCGGCGATACCGAGGAAGGCTTGAGCTACCTGCGCCAGGCCGCGAGTATTGAGCCCTATGACGTGCAGATGCAGTGGGAACTGTGCGTGGTGCATGCATTTACGGGCGATGAAGCCGGTGCCGCGCGCGAATGCAATCGCATCGGGGACATTCAAGCCGGTAACCCCATGCAGTTCTACGGCCAGGGTTACCTCTACCTGTTCAAAGGAGAACTGGCAAATTACATGTACTGGAATAGCAAGGCGATTGAGCTTGACCCGGCTGACCATGAACTAAAGGCGGGAATTGCACTCGCCTGGATCGACCTCGGTGACATGCAACAGGCAGAACTGTGGTTACAAAAAGCAGCACAGCTCGCACCTGACCAGCCCACCACAGTGAGCACGAGAATTGAGGTACTACTGCAGAACGAGCAGGTCCAACAAGCGCTTGACCTGGCGCAAAAAGCCCATGATGAAGACTTGCCTGATCGGCAGGGCTCCGGCGAAATCATCTACGGGCTGCTGGTTGGCGATGCGATACACAGGCATGATTTTGATCGGGCGCTGGAGCTATTACAGGAGCGCATGCCGACCGGTGTTGCATCCCCGCTTGAGTTAGACGAGCCCGACGATGTTACCCTGCTGGCCGGCATGGCCCAGGTGATGAAAATGCAGGATCCCGCGTCCGAACAGGCAACGGCTCTGCTGGACCATGCTGCAGCCCTGAATCGCCAAAGCGACAATCGAAAAATCCCCTTCGAGAGCGGGTTTAGACAAGCCGCCATCGAATCCGCCCGGGGTAATAAACAAGCCGCGATCGCCGGCTTGCAAGCTGCGTTTGACGCAGGCTGGCGTCTCGGCTGGCAAGACGTGCTGCGCAATGACTGGCGCTTTGAATCCCTGCATAAGGAACTCGACTACAAAAACCTGGTCGTGATGCTGGAAAAGGACATGGAGAAACAGCGCGAAGAAGCTTATGAGCTATTGGGGTTGTCACGGTGACTGTCCGCGGAACTGTGCCCGACCCTGGCCTGCCATTTTGCACGCGGAGACTGGATAGCAAATGTCGCTGTTTGCCGAACTCCAACGCCGCCGGGCCGCAATTCCCTTATTTGAAGAGGCCATTGCCCTGGACCCCGGCGGATATTGTTTGAGGACATCAGCAAACCGGCAGGTCCGGCGCAACCCGGTTCACTTTTTCAGGTATTTAGCGCGTATCCAGTCTTAAACTTGGTATGATTCTGGCGGGCCGCCACAATAATGGAGAGTCGCAAGACCGGGCGCGCACATGGCAGGACTGATTGAGGAACTAAAAAGAAGAAACGTCTTCAAGGTCAGCGCGGCCTATGTCGTGCTGGCCTGGCTGCTGGCGCAAGCCGCCGACCTGGCCGCCGAGACGTTTGAAGCACCCGGCTGGGTGATGAAAATGCTGGTCACCCTGCTGGCCCTGGCATTTCCCCTGGTGCTGTTCTTTGCCTGGGCCTACGAACTCACCCCCGAAGGGCTCAAGAAAGAGAAAGACGTCGATCGCAGCCAGTCCATTACACCCCAAACCAGCCGTAAACTCGATTTCGTCATCATTGGCCTGATGGCCGTCGCCCTGGTTTATTTCATCTGGGAATCGCGCTACGCGCCAACAAAGGGGTCAGAGTCAATTGTTCCTGCTTCCGCCGAGGAAACACCCACCGGGGTCGGGGAACAATTGACTCTGACCCCACCGGAAAAATCCATCGCCGTCCTGCCCTTCGTCAACATGAGCGAGGATGCCGGCAACGAATCCTTCTCCGACGGTATTTCCGAGGAAATTCTCAACGCCCTGGCCAAGGTCAAAGAACTGAAAGTGGCGGGCCGCACCTCCTCGTTCGCCTTCAAAGGCCAGAACCAGGACTTGCGGCAAATTGGTGAAACACTCGGCGTGGCCCATATCCTCGAAGGTTCAGTGCGCAAAGCCGGTGACAAGGTGCGCATCACGGCACAGCTCATCCAGGTGAAAGACGGTTTCCACCTGTGGTCGGAAAGTTACGACCGCGAGCTGACCGACGTGTTTGCCATCCAGGACGAGATCGCCGCAGCCATCCTGCTGCAGCTCAAAGCGCAATTGCTGGCTGGTGATAACGAGGTGGTGGAAGCCAACCGCACCAGTTCTGAAGCCTATGATTCATACCTGCTGGCGCGGCAACGCATTTATGAGCGCAAGCAGCTATCCATCGAATCCGCGAAAGACTTGCTGGACCGCGTCATCGAGCTCGACCCGGACTATGCGCCTGCCTATGCCCAGCGCGGCATCACGGCGGTCCTGCTGACTGAGCAGAACTATGGCAAGACACCCCAGGAAGAAGGCTTGACACAGGCGAAACGCGACATCGACCAGGCCTTGCAACTCAATCCGGATTTGGCCGAGGGCTGGGCCGCACTGGGCATGTACCACTTACAGCGCCCCGGCGCACAGGATGAAGCCATCGATGCGCTGGAAAAAGCGCGGGCGATCAATCCCAGCCTGATCGACGCCAGCAACTGGCTGGGAATCGCCTACAAGGCCGCCGGACGTCTGGGCGATTCGCTCCGGGTTCTGGACGACATGATCGAGCGCGACCCGTTGTATCCCCCCGCCATAGGCAATGCGGTTACCGCTTTTGGCAATCGCGGCATGTCTGATCAGGCTGCGGCGCTACTGGCACACGCCAAAGCCTATATGCCCGGCGATCCCTTGATTTTGTATGGCGAGGCGCTGGGGCATTTTCTTCGTGGTGACATCGCCCTTGGTTTGCCACTGGTCGAGCGTGCCATGGCGCAGCAGCCTGGGAACGCGCACCTTCGGTTCACATGGAGTACTGGCCTGTACCAGTCTCATCAGTATGAGCGGCTGGCCAGCGAGGGCTACCCCGCTTTCCAGGTCTTCGCACTGACCCACCTGCAGCGGACAGAGGAAGCCGGCATTCTGGCGCAGCGACTCGCGGCGCAGGGAGACGTCGGTAGCCTGCTGGGCTTCCTGAACGTCAGCGGAAAGTCCCAGGATGTCGTGCGTTACGTTGAGGAGCACTGGGGTGATCTCGACCGATTGGAGGCGGATTTTCCAGCAACTGGCCTGACCGGATATCCGCTGATGACGGACGTTGCTTACGCGTATTCCCGGACCGGAAACCAGCAACGGTTCGACGACGCCATGCGGCGCATCCGGCGAGCTCACGATGAACAGCGGTCGGCTGGCGCGGACAATTACATTTTTTACATCCTTGAAGCGTCCTATTATGCCTTGGCAGGGGATCGTGAACGCGCGATCGATTTTTTCGAGCGGGCAATCGACCGGGGATACATCACTTCCACGCGCCCGGGCGACGACCAGCCCTATCTGAAATCGCTGGACGGCGAACCCCGTTTCGAAGCCGCACGGCTGCGCATGATCGAGCACCTCAACCGTGAACGCACGCAACTGGGCCTGGAACCGGCGAGCACGTGATGACTGACATGGATGCATGCACATGAGCCTGTTTGAGGAACTCAAACGCCGCAACGTCTTTAAAGTGGGCGCTGCCTACGTGGTGATGGCCTGGCTGCTGGCCCAGGGCGTGGACGTATTCCTGGAGAATTTCGGCGCGCCCGAATGGGTCATCAAGACGGTGCTGTTGCTGCTGGTGGCTGGCTTTCCCCTTGCCTTGTTCTTCGCCTGGGCCTTCGAACTCACTCCGGAAGGACTGAAGAAAGAGAAGGATGTGGACCGGAGCCAGTCCATCACCCACGAAACCGGACGCAAACTGGACTTCTTCATCATTGGTGTCCTGCTGCTTGCACTGGGTTACTTCGCCTGGGACAAGTTTGCTTCCGCACCCGAGGACGTCATGCCGGCTGACGCCGCAAGCTCCGCCGCTGCTACAGTGCCTGCGGAAAAATCCATCGCCGTGCTGCCCTTCGTCAATATGTCATCCGACCCGGAGCAGGAGTATTTCTCCGACGGGATTTCCGA
>DATDPS010000003.1:0-4553 GCA_035292625.1 Lysobacterales bacterium
TGATGCGGTGAACCGCATTGCCGAGTCAGTGCAACAAAAAATGGCCGGCATGGCGTCGGGTATCTCACTGCCGCCCGGATTCAAGTTGCCGTTCTAGGATTACCCAGTGGATTCAACTCCCTTGCTGAGCCAGCTTATTGATGCACTCAGGTGTCTGCCCGGTGTCGGTCCCAAGTCAGCCCAACGCATGGCTTTGCACTTGCTGGAACGGGACCGGGAGGGCGGTCTGCACCTGGCCGGGGTTTTGCAGGCTTCGATGGCCCGGATCGGTCGCTGCTCGGTTTGCCGGGATCTGACCGAAAATGACCTGTGCCGCATCTGCGCCAACCCGCGACGCGACGCTTCCCTCTTGTGCGTGGTGGAATCACCCAGTGACGTGCTGGCCATCGAACAGGCCACCGGCTACCAGGGTCGTTATTTCGTGCTGCTGGGCCGGCTGTCACCGCTGGATGGTGTGGGGCCGTCCGAATTGGGCCTGGATGAGCTGGCTGCACGTTTGCAGGACTCACCACCGGCAGAATTGATCATTGCCACCAATCCCACCGTCGAAGGTGAAGCAACCGCCTACTATCTCCAGCGCATGGCACAGAAGAGTGGTGTAAAAGCCAGCCGTATAGCACATGGCGTTCCATTGGGCGGGGAACTGGAATTTACTGACCAGTCGACGATTGCCCATGCGTTCAGTCGCCGCCTGCAGGTTGCCGAAGACTGAACAAAGACCGGCCGGCGGACGCCGGCCGGCAATACCCGCGAGGTGGCGAAACTAGTCTTGTGCCTGGGCTTGTGCCTGGGCATCCTGCAGCACGATAGCGTCACGATTCTTGTCCACCGTGCGCACGCCGATGCCCTTGACGTTAACCAGCTCGTCGATATGGGTGAATGCGCCGTGTTCAGCCCGGTAGCGGACAATTTCTTCGGCCTTGCTTTGACCGATCCCGTTGAGACCCTCGGCGATTTGTTCGGCTGAAGCGGTGTTGATGTTAACGGTGCCCGCCGCCCAAACGGGCCACGTCAGCAGGCAAGCAAGCAGGCAGGTGAAAATCAGTTTCATAGCTGTACTCCGGTTAGTGGTTCATGGCAAATGGTGTGTTGGCTGGTCTGTTTTCCCATTGGGGTCCGGCCAAGTGCAGGATAGGCGGCTGCAGGCGCTCAAGGCAGCCGCTTTTTTCTCCAATTTCTGTAGGAAAAAACCGCTGCGGCAGCTCTCAGCTTTTGAGAAAACGATGCGGTTAAATGGTCCTCAGCTGGGAAACCAACACCTTGTGGCATTCGCGGGAGCGGGAGGATTTGAAATGAACGTCAAACAGGATCTGGTTGGAAAGACCATCACCGGAATCGTTGCGAGTTCGGCACGGCACGCTGCACCACGGGAAATCTGGATGATGCAGTTTTCGGATGGAACATATGTTGAATTCGTTTCTCCGGCGGCCCGCACCGGCTTACGCCGGACGGCAACACGTCCCGGTAGCGCCAGCCAGGCGGTATTCCTGGAGGCGCCGCAACTGACATTGAATGTGGCTTGAGAGTGGCCTGATTTGTGGCCTCGGCAATGGCATGGACAGTTATCCACAAAAGCTGTGGATAAGCCTGTTGGAAACCGCTCCGGGTCCGAGCGCTGCCTTGTGGGATTCGGTTTTGTTCAAAATTTGATCAACATATTAATATTAAATAAATACAAAGACATAGCTTATTACAATGGCCTCTACGAAGGTTCTGTTCGGTTTTATTACAGCGCCGTGAACACAATCAGCGACTTGTGTATAAAGCACGAGAAATGGACCGAGGAAAATCAGCTAAGCCATTGATTAGCGATCTTGTATCGCTGAGGACTCGTAACTAATCGAATGCCTGAACAGGTCCCGTGAATTTCAGCGCCATGGAAACCAGCCTTTGGTCCAGTAGTTCACGCAGCGAAGCAGGGTGTTCCAGGCCCATTCTGCGCAATCCTGCGCTCAGCAAGAGAGTGGGTTTGCCCTTGGGGCCAAGCGCTGCCAGCAGCAGTTTGAGACGCTCCAGGCGCGTCACGCCGCGAGAGCCAAGGTATGCCAGTGCCCGGGCCAGCAATTGCTCCTCAGCGGTGAAATCACTGCCAAACGGATAATCGCTGATCACGCCTGAATCCCGCCAGGGCCGCAACTGCTCGCTCAACCACTGCGGAGTGTTGCGCCGGTAGGTGTCCGGTATGCGCCAGGCGGGGTCGAGTTTACCCGCAGCCGCTGCTGCGTCGCGTAGCTGCTCCTGCCAGCGGCTGTCCGCGATGCAAATCATTTTCTGGATCACTTCCTCGTCGCCCGCGCTGCGCAAATCAGCCACGCCATATTCCGTCACCACCATGTCGCGCAAGTGACGGGGTATGGTCGCGTGGGGAAATTCCCACACGATGTTTGATGTCGCCCGCTTGCCGGAACCGCGATGACTGCGCAGCATCAGGATGGAGCGTCCGCGCTCCAGGGCGTGAGCCATGGCGACAAAGTTGTATTGCCCGCCCACGCCGCTGACGACCTGGCCATTGTCCAGCTGATCAGAAGAGGCCGCGCCAAGCAGGGTTACTTTCATGGTGGTGTTGATGAAGCGGCCTTCCAGGCGCTGCGCGCGGTTCATGCTTTCATGGCCATACAACTGGTTGATGCGGGACACTCCGGTCATCTGGAACAGCGACCGCTCATCGGCCGTCATGGCATTGAGCGTGTCATACATCCACTTCGAGCCAAGGAAAAAAGCTGAGTGCAAGATCGCTCCACCGCTCAGCTTTGCGCCCAATGCGTGTGCGCGGAGGAAATTGCGCACCCCGGGGCTGGCCAGATTGTTCTCCACAGAGCCGTTACTCGCTACCGAGATCGCCAGCTCATCACAGCTCACCCCAGGTCGGAAAATGCCGAAGCGTGACAACCACAGCAGGGTGGGTTGATCCAGGCGGGGAGGAAGCAGGCCGTGGTCCCACAGCGTTTCCAGGCAACTTTCCGCCAGCGTTTCTGCGACCAGGCCCTGATTGACCAGTTGCTGCAGTCCGCAGTGATCATAAACTTTACGCTGCAAAACCCCGGCCTGGTACAAGTGCAGGAACCCATCCATGAACATCTCACTGTCGGCATAAAGTCCTCGCGCAAACACCTGGTCACCGCCCCAGTTTTCGCGCAATTGCCGGCCACAGCGCTCATCGGCCTCAGCGGAGTCGAGCAATTTGCGGTAGTTGGCATTGTCAAGATGCCGCAGGATGGAGAAGTAGCTCACCGCATCGCCCAGCGAACCGATGCCCAGTTGCAAGGTGCCGCCGTCGCGGACCAGTTGGCTGGCATGCAGCCCAATCATGAAGTCCTGGTCACCGACCGGCATGCGGGGAACGGCAAACAAGGGCTGTGGATGTCCGTTCAGCAGCAGATCGAATTCAGTTGCCGGTAATTCGGCATCACCGCCCATGTACGGCATGTCGTGGTTCAGCTGGCCCAAGAACAGCAGCCTCTCCCGGGGCACTTTGCGTCTCAGTTCAAGCGTGACATCCGGGTTGGAGCCGAGGCTGTAGTGGCCCGGGTGCTGGGGGTTCGCTGCCAGCAATTGCACCATGATGTTGACGCCCTTGGCCTGCATGTCACGGGCAACGTGGGTGTAGTTGCTGGAAACGTAATGACGCTGCGCCTGCAGGTTATGCATGCGGGTGCCGGAGCGGAAATAAAATTCACTGATGGAGATATTCCCGGGAACCAGGCCCAGGTCTAAATCCTGCAAATACTGCAGCCGCGGGTAATCGCCAAATTGGCGTTCCAGGAATGGGCCAAGAAACCGTTGCTTGAGTCCCCTCGCTGGTTTCGGCGGGTTGAGCGACAAGGCGGTGAAAAGGTCCAGCCGTATGCTGGGGTCGGATTTGGCCGCCATGTAAAGCGCATTGATCAGGTGATTGGGCTTGCCCAGTCCCAGGGGCGCGCCCAGTACCCAGTGATTGCCGACCCGTTGCCGCACGAAGGCTATGCATTCCTGCAAGCTGCTGGTCACTACCGGCTGGGATTCAACCATGGTGGGTATCCCGTGCTTGCCAGAGCCGCTCAAGGCCAGTTTCCACGCCCCAGACTTCCAATTGGTCCAGGATGCGTTGGGCACGCTTGTCTTCTGCTTGCGAATGGCGCAGCCCGGCAATGGTCGCCAGGTAGCTGGCATAGGAAAATTGGCCGGGATCGGCCGGCGTCAGCAAGCGCTGGCTGCGATCCCGGTCCCAGAGTTCGCGTTCCTGCGCACTCAGGGTTTCCGGGTAATTCCTCGCCCGGAACCGGAACAGCATGAGTGGCAGGCGCTGGTCCCTGAAACGCCACGCGCGGCCAGCAAGCTCTTGCGGCGGGAGCGCCAGCACCTCGCGCATGAGGCGCCTGTCACCCGGAGAGAAGAATCCGCCGGAATACAGCATCTGGTCCGGGTCTGTGCCGCCAGCCGCCCCCCCATCGTCAAACGAACGTGAAAAAACCTCCAGGACCTTGTGCTGCACCGCGGGTAGTGCCTGTTGCAGCAGGCGGGCATGAGCCTGGCAACGGGCCGGGTCGAGCTGGATCCTGTCGGTATCGACTTCG
>DATDPS010000004.1:0-16450 GCA_035292625.1 Lysobacterales bacterium
CGGACAGTCAGTTCATCCTGGCGGCATACATGCGCTGGGGTGATGACTGCGTGGACCACCTGTTGGGTGATTTTGCTTTTGTCATCTGGAACCCACGGACCCGCCAGCTCTTTTGCGCCCGTGATCACCTGGGTGTTCGGCCATTTTATTACTACCAATCCAACGATGTATTTGTATTTGCATCCTCCGCACAAGCAGTAGTTGCAGCCTCCATGGTGCCGGAACGGATCAATGAGGAGCGGGTGGCCGATTTCCTGACGGTCATTCTGGAAGGGGTCAACCAGCGTTGCACGTTTTTCCAGGATGTCTGGCGCTTGCCGCCGGCCTGTACTGCCGGGTTCGCGAACACCGGATTGCACATCCGCACCTATTGGCAGCCGGAAGGCGAAACCGAAGTCTGCCTGGCGTCTGATGAAGCTTACACCGATGCCCTGGAGGAGGTCCTGGGCGCAGCCATCCAGGCGCGCTTGCGCAGCCACCTGCCACCGGCCTCCATGTTGAGCGGAGGTATAGACAGCTCGACTATTGTGGGCATGGCGCGGGACCTCCTGGCGCCAGGTCCAGTTCGGCTGCGAACCTATTCGGGAGTCTCGGATGATGAGTCTGATTGCCGCGAGTCGCAAAATATCCGGCGCGTGACCGAACAGGGAGGGCTTGAACCGCACTTTGTCCGGCCGTCCGAAGTGGCAAACTTCGCAGCTCAACTCAGCGAGGTCTCCGCGCGCATCGAGGACCCTTTTGACAGCCGTAGCACGCTGATGCAGCTGATGTATTTGTCGGCACATGCACGTGGGTCGGTAGCAGTCATGGATGGACTCGACGGCGATGGCATTGCCTCACTCACATCCGGGTACCCTTCTTACCTCTTGAAGGCAGGCCATTGGATCCACGCCCACCGTGAAATAGTTGGGCTACCGAAGAACTATTACCAGTCACAGTATCCCTTATGGCGGGGATACTGGGATGCGTTCAAACCCTTGCTTGCGCCAAGGGTTATTTGGCATAGACGCTGGGAGGCAGGATTTCAGAAAATGGCCCAATCCGCGGCTGGAGAAGCGTTCATTTCCACAGACTTGGCGCAGCGAGTCGATCTCGCCTCGCGTTTTCGCGAATATTACAGCCACCGTGGGCCACTCATGTTCAGAACCCTGAGGCATGCCCATACTGCCAGGGTAATGGTGCCCTACCTGACGGCTGCCGTGGAGCGTTACGGGCGTCTGGCGGCGTATTGTGGCGTGGAGCAGCGACATCCTTTGCTGGACAAGCGCGTGGTGGAGTTTTTCCTGGCGTTGCCGTGGCGGCAAAACGTACGCAATGGCTGGTCCAAATTTACTCTGCGCTGCTTGGCCGAGCGCGTCGCGCCGCATAAGATCGCCTGGCGCCAAGGCAGCGATCACATCAGCTGGAAATTCCTGGAGTCATGGCAGCGGCTGAATCGTCCCGCCATGGACCACTTGGTGAAACATCACTTGACGCAACTCGGCGGTTACATGGACATTGCGGTGTTTCGCGCAGCGCTAGACGAAACCGCACCGGCACAGCCATATGGAGAAAAGGGTCAAGTTGTGTTTTACTTACTGAAGTGGCTGAACACACAGCAACGGCAGGGCGCAGAAGCCGCAAATCGGTATAAAGAGGTGGGTTGATGAAAAATTCAGGTTTGGAGTCTGGTGGCGTTGTAAACGGTAAACAGGATTTGAACAGGAAACCGTATGCCATGCCGGTGCTGACCTGCTTCGGCAGTGTGCGTTCCCTCACCGCCAGTGGCTCGGGCACGATGGCGGAACAATATAATATGTCCACCATGCAGTGTGACGCTTCTGCGACGAAGTCACCCTGTCCAATCCCCTAGCTACGAGGCAACTTGGAGGAGTTGCAAGCGCTAGTTTAAGGCTTGAAAAGAGCCCCCATGCAGCCGGACCGTTCGGTCTGCCAGCGCCAGGCTGGCCGGCCGGTGGGTAATCATGATCACGGTCCTAGCGTGAAACAAAAGCTCACTTTCTTTGAGGAAATCTCTTTCGCCATCCGGGTCAAACATGGCCGTGGCTTCGTCCAGGATCAGGATGGGGGGATTCTTGAGCAGGGTGCGGGCGAGGGAAAGGCGCTGGCGCTGGCCGCCGGACAGCCGCACGCCCTGGTCGCCGATGAGGGTGGCATAACCTTCGGGTAAGGCCTTGATGAATTCGTCCGCACGGGCCGCCATCGCGGCCTTTTTCATTTCTGCTTCGGACGCGTTGGGATTTCCATAGCAGATATTTTCGGCAATGGTGCCATTCAGCAACAAGGTGTGCTGCGATACCAGGCCAATCTGCCGTCGCAGGGAAATCAGGTCGACTTTGCTGATGTCCTGCCCGTCGATCAGGATTCGCCCGTTATTTGGCTCCATGAAACGCATCAGCAAATGGGCGAGCGTGGATTTGCCGGCCCCGTTCGGCCCGGTGATGGCAATGGTCTCGCCGGCTTCGATGACCAGGTCCAGGTCCAGAAATAACGGGTTACGGCCAGGATAGGCAAACCGGATGTGCTCGAATTCAATTTTCCCCAGCTTGATCAGCAGGGGCGGCCCGCCGCTGGTCAGCGGTTCCGGGTTGACGGCGAAGAAATCCAGCAGGCGCTCGGCCGCACCGCGAGTCAGCATGACTTGCCCGTATACGCCGGCCAGGCCGGAAATCGGTTGCGTCAGCAGCATGGCGTAGAGCAGCAGACTGACCAGGTCCGCAGGTTCGAGTTGGCCGCTTTCAATGTGGCCCAGGCCCACCCACAACAGCAGCAGCAAGCCTGCCCCGGCAAGGAATGCGATGGTGGGCGACATGATGGCGTGGATGAAGATCTGGCTCCGGGCCAGGCCCAGGAGTTCCGAGTTGTTCACCGTGAAACGCTGCAACTCCACCGGTTCGCGGCTGAAGGCCTTGATCGCGGGCACCAGGCTGAGATTTTCCTGCACCAATGCGACCATGCCCGACCACTTGTCTATCCACTGCCGGGTTAAAGGTCGGATGCGCCGGCCGATGATCTTCATGGCCAGGTAATACACCGGCAGCAGAACGGCAGCCAGCAGGGCGATCACGGGATCGAGCCAAACCATAATGGCCATGGCGCCAAAAAAGGTCATCAACAGCGGCAGCAATTGCACCAGGGTCTCGGTGATGAAGGTGCTGATGTACTCGGCATCCTTGGTTAACAGTGCCAACAGGTCACCCGACTTGCGTGCCTGGAAATATTCCAGCGGCAGGATCTGCAGATGATCATAGATGCGGACGCGCAACTCGGTGGACATCTTCTGGCCGGTAATACCCACCAGATATTGCGTGGCGAAATTCAGCAGGCTGCGCAGGAACAGCAAGCCCAGCCAGGCGAGCAGGATGAAGCGCAGGCTCACGACGCTGCTGGCTGGCTCGAGAATGAACTGGGTCAGCCGTCCGGCAATCCAGGGATTGGCAAGGGCCACCACGCTGGATGCGAGCAACAGGACGACAATCAGGGCCAGGGTGCCGCGGCGCGGGGTGATGTGCTGTAGCAGGGTCGAGAACTTCATGAGTGGCTGGAAGTTTAAGCGCAAAACCCCTCGCGGCGCATCCGGCGCCCACACATCCGCATTGCATTGCGCGGCCTGAAGTGGATGGGCCAGCCAGGGGCCTGATCTACTTGGATATCGGGGGCGCTGGATGGATACTACGGTGGCGTGGCCAAGGCGAAATGAAACTGTGAGCAGTTACCTCAATATTGAATCCCACCGGTCGATGGTTTTTGATGCCGTGCGCAATACGGCGTATGCCAGGGCCATTCGTGATGCCGTGCGGCCGGGCTGCACGGTGCTGGACCTGGGCGCCGGCCTGGGCATTCACGGGCTGCTGGCGGCAGCAGCAGGCGCGGGAAAAGTCATCCTGCTGGATCCCTCACCGGTCGTTGAACTGGCTGCAGACATCGCACGCAAAAACGGCATCTCCGGGCAGGTTGAAATTATTCGCAAAAGCATAGCGGAGGTAGATTCGCTGGCACCGGTGGATCTCATTGTTTCGGTATTCGCTGGTAATTTTCTGCTCAGTGAAGACCTGCTGCCGTATCTTTTTTCTGCTCGTGAGCGATTTCTGAAGCCGGGTGGCGCCATGATTCCCGGCATGGCTCGGATGAAAGCAGCACTGTTGTGTGCCGGCGAATACTACGAAAAGCACGTTGTCAGGTGGTCTCAGCCCATTCTCGATGTGGATTTCTCACCCATCCGACGATTTGCCGCGAATACAATTTATTACGACAGCGCCGCGACCGTCGGAGGGCAGTTGCTGTCCCAGCCAGTTCAGTTGCAAGCACTGGATTTCACAACCGCCAAGGTAGCCGAGTGTCGCAGCCAGGTGGAAATTCCGGTTGAACGGTCCGGTACTTGTCATGGGTTGCTGGGGTGGTTTGACCTGCAACTCGGCGATGCATGGTTGTCTACAGGGCCGGATGCTGAGCCCATGCATTGGTCAGTGGCTTTCCTGCCGCTGGATCCACCGCTGGAGTTGACTGTCGGTGAAACGCTGCAACTCGAACTGGATCGCCCGGAGTTTGGCGAGTGGACCTGGACCGTAACACGTGGTGCGCAGCGCCAGCGTCACTCGACATTCGGATCCAACCTGGCCGATCTTTCCTACTTCAAGAAAATTTCTCCAGACCGCGCACCCAGCCTGGGCAGGAAGGGAGAATTCGCCATGTTGGTTCTATCACAATTGGCGGCAGGTGCAACCGTGGCAGAGCTAACAGCGCTGGTCAAAAGTCGCCTGCCTGAACTGGCCGAACACGACCCGCAACTGGATAAACGCATTCGCAACCTGATTGCCGAGTGGGGCGCGGAAGTAGTTTGATTTCATTTCCCACCATGGCTATTCCTGAAGGAACTGACTCCGTGTACCTCTACCTGTCCAAAATTCTGCCACTGCTGGTCATGCCCCTGGGGCTGGTGCTACTTTTAGGCTTACTCGCACTGGCGTGCTGGCTGCTGGGCAAACGTCGGATGTCGGGCGCATGTGGCCTGCTGGCCCTGTTGCTTCTGTGGATTTCATCCACGCCCTTCGTGGCGGAAAGTCTCTATGGCAGGCTGGAGGCGAGTTTCCCACCGCAACCCCTCACACAGATACCCGCCAGCAGCTGCATCATCGTGTTGGGCGGCGCGGTGGGTTTGCCCCTGGCTCCGCGCGAGGACATCGAGCTGACCGAAGCGGTGGACCGGGTACACAAAGCGGTGCAATTGTACCGCGCGGGCAAGGGCGGCCGCGTATTCGTCACGGCCGGTAACCAGCCCGGGAGCCCGCCTGGCCCCAGCGAGGCGGCATTGATTGGCGAATTGCTGGTTGAGTGGGGCGTTCCAGCCGACGCAATTCAGCTCGAGGGAAACAGCAGGAACACGCGTGAAAATGCGTTGAATCTCAAGCCGTTAATTGAATCTGGCGGCTGCGATCGTTCACTGCTGGTGACATCGGCAGCACACATGCAGCGTGCTGTGGCTGCGTTCAAGGCAGCGGGTCTTTACGTCTACCCGGTTTCCACCGATGTGCGCGTGCTGCATGACACGGGGCACGCCCTGGTGGAATTTCTGCCAGACGCGCACGCCCTGGCCATGACTTCTGATGCCATCCGGGAATGGCTCGGCCAGCGGGTGTACGAATGGAACGGGTGGAATTAAGCCGGGTAACAAGCAGGGCAATAGGGTGGTGCTTTCCGCCAGGGAGCCGCAGGATTTATCGATCGAAAACTGGCAGAAGCGACCTTGTAGTCAGCCATGCAGCAATTCGTTTATCTTCGCCGCGCAAATAAAGTCATTTTCTGACAGCCCATCGATGGCGTGGGTGGTGTAACTGATCTCGCAATAGCTGTAGCCGGCGGTGAAATCCGGGTGATGGTTCTCGTTGTTGGCCACCCAGGCCATGGCGTTGATGAAAGCCATGGTCTTGTAAAAGCCTTTGAATTCGAAACGGCGGCTGATCGCTTTGCCGTCCGCGCTCAGGGCCCATCCTTCTACCTGGCTGACCAGGGTCTCGGCTTGTTGGCGGCTCATGGGGTCTACGCCACCTTCGCAGGGTTTGCAGTGGCGGTCGGTGAGGTTGCAGACGGTAGTCATGGCTTGGCACTCCGGGATAGCTTCTGCCGTTCATCTTTTGGGCGTGGCGCAGCCGTGCTTGGAATCCAGACTGTGCCATTGTGATGGTACTGGATCCCACGCGATTGCGTTGCAATCGCCGGGATGACGCTGGCATTGCTCACGATGAATTTTTTTCAAGGCACTTGCAATCTGGAAATAGTTTATATCAAAATGTAGAAAAATTTATTTCGTGTATTGCTTTTAAACGGAGGATAGTGATATAAAGGTTTCGTCAAAAGGAATTTGACGAAACAAATTTCTCAAATGGATAGGACAGACTTGCGCATCCTTGCGGAGTTGCAGGCCGATGGTCGGCTCTCCAGCCAGGCTCTCGCGGAAAAGGTTGGTTTGTCTACGGCGCCGGTTTGGCGCCGGGTTCGAAAAATGGAGGAAGACCGGGTCATTTCTACCACAGTAGCGATACTGGACCCGGAGAAGATTGGGCTGGATGTGATCGCCGTTGCGGCGGTTTCATTAGAGGACCACCACCCTGCATCGGTCAGGGAATTCGACGAAATGGTCGCCAACCGGCCCGAGATTCTGGAATGTTATGCCATGAGCGGACAGTACGATTACCACCTGAAGGTAATCTGCAAGTCGATCAAGGCGTACGAGGTACTGCTACGCGAGCACATCATGCCGTGCAGAGCGGTACATCACGTGAATACGAGTTTTGTATTGCGCAGCAATAAGTACACGACCGCATTGCCGTTGGACGAATAAAAAGGCAAGAGCTGGAGACGGAGAGGAAACCAGTTTCTGTGCAACGGAAATGCAGGTGGCTACCAGGGATGGTTTTTTAATTAATGAAAGGCGTGCAGTGCCGACGCCTGGAATTTGCTACCAGGACGGTGTGTATTTACCAGGGAAGGTTCTATTGCTGGGTGTGGCCAGGAAGGTCCTTCACGAGCCACGGAAGGCTCAATGGCAAGGATTGCGGCAAGCCCCCTGGGGGCGTGTCGCAAGCGACCTGGGCAGTTTTGCGGGGAATGGGGTGGCGCTCGTCAGGGATGGGCGAATTTGCTGCCAGGGAGGGCGGGCGCCTTTTGATCAGCGCACCTGTAAAGGCCTGCCTGTCGGTCCTGCATTACCCAACCGGATAGCCAGGGTGCTGCTACCCCGGCATGATTTCCTATCGCGCGCAAGCGCGCTCGTACGCGGCCGCTTGCGGCCGAATGACTGCCGCGCCAACCTCTTCGCGCTCGCGTTTACACCCTTGAGTGCTCCTGCCTGGGCCGGGCGTTGAGGAACAGGTGTTGGTGTTCCTCGGGAATTCGCGCGTACTCCTCGCGGGTGAGCAGCAGGGGAGACTGTATTTCGAAGTTCTTGCGGTCCTGGAACCAGCGACGGCTATAAACCAGGTAAAGGATCGGGCGTGGTCGGTCCGAAACATTTGGCGTTCCAGCATGGCGCAAGCGGAAATCCATGAAATAGCAATCGCCCATTTTTGGCCAGGGCAAAACAGCGCCCTCTAGACGATCCAGCTCGGCTTTGGACCGGTGAGTCTCGTCTGTCCTGGACTTGATGCGGTGTGAACCTTCCCACAAGGCAGTCGTCCCCGTGGATTCATCGAGATCGACCAGCGGAACCACCACGTGCAGCGCATAAGGCGGCAGGAACGCGTTCAGGCCCCCGGCTTCGGCGAACAGGTGCGGGTGGTCGCGGTGGACATGCTGCAGAGCTGCGCCAGGGTAGGCCACCACCGTGCCGAGGCTTTGGATGATGCAGTCATCGCCCAGCAGTTCGCGCACCACGGGCAGGACACGGGGGGCGGCATAGACTGCCGCATCCATGAAAGGGGGTTGCAGGTGGATGCTGAACATGTAGCGGTCGAGGCCCACTTTCAGGCAGGTTTTTTCGATTTCCGTACGGTCCTTGTTGGCGTAGTTTTCCAGGAAATCCGTTTGCAGGGCTTGTACCAGGGCAGGATCAAAGCTGTTCTCCAGCAGCAACGTGCCATGCACCCGAAACAGGTGGGCAGCCTGCTTTACCGAGTCCATGGCTATCGGTTCGGCCTGGTTGGCCGGTTGGCTGATGTGTGCCTGCAACTTCATTGTTCCGATTCCATGCACCCGGCTGGGTAATGCGGTTACCTGCTGGCAATTCTAGCCGGCTTCGCTATGCTGTTCACGGGTTCAATCGGTGTTTTACTACGGTGATGGGTGCATGGAAACCTTAAATCTCAGGTTCAGCATTTCTCCTCAAGTGATTTTCCAGGAAGTTCAATTGGGTGAATCCTTGTTGCTGGACACCAGTACCTTGGCGTATTTCGCTTTCGACCTGTTGGGTACCCGGATCTGGCAGGCGATGCAAGAGACGGCTGATGCGGACCAGGTGCTGCGGCGGGTTGCCGCGGAGAACGACTTGGCGATGGAAGACCTGGTGCGGCAGTTTCGGTGGATACTTTCCGGTCTCGAGCGCAGCGGTTTGATCACTCTGACGGAATTGGCTGCATCGTGCGACGAGTCTGCCCCAGGCTCTGGATGAAGCCGATTTTCAGCGCATAAATCCCTGTGTCGGTTGACAATTTGCAGCCCCAAAAGGATAATTCGCAGCCCTTGCAAACCGGATCGCTACCGGTGCGGGGCTAGCAACGCGTGCGCCCGTAGCTCAGTTGGATAGAGTGTCTGGCTACGAACCAGAAGGTCGGGAGTTCGAATCTCTCCGGGCGCGCCAGTTTTGCAGAATGTGTACCAGCTTTGCAGGTAAACCAAATGACACCGTGCAGGCACTTTTTGTTTTTTCTGCAGGACCGCGTAGATGGTGAAAACTGCTGGTTTGCTGCGGCACGGTGAAGTTTTTACAATTGTCAAGTTCAGGAATCGTCGGGGTGTGGCGCAGCCTGGTAGCGCAACTGCTTTGGGAGCAGTGGGTCGGGAGTTCGAATCTCTCCACCCCGACCAATTTTCGCAACCGCTGAGCTGAATTGTCTACTGCGCCCGTAGCTCATCCGGATAGAGCACCGGCCTTCTAAGCCGGGGGTAGCAGGTTCGAATCCTGCCGGGCGCGCCAGTTACGCAGTATGCTGCACGGCCGTGCGCCGGGTGGAGCGGGTGCGCTGGATTCCAGACGCACCTTCGGTGGTCTGGAATGACGATAGGGTAAATCGGCGTCAGAATGGAATGACGGCAGGGCAAGTCGGCGTCAGAATGGAATGACGGTAGGGTAAGTTTTGCGCTGGTCTGGAATGACGGTCGGATGATTATTCCGTTAAAATGGCGGAGCGGAGAAACGGATTTTTTGATGGTGGGCGTAGCTCAGTTGGTAGAGCATCGGATTGTGATTCCGGCGGTCGTGGGTTCGAGCCCCATCGTCCACCCCAGTTTTAGTACCGGAAGAAGTAGCTTCCGCGTGAACAACGGGCCATTAGCTCAAGTGGTAGAGCAGTAGACTCTTAATCTATTGGTTCTAGGTTCGAGTCCTAGATGGCCCACCAATTTTCCAGACTTCCGCGTTGCGGTATCCCCGCGGATGGTTGCCCTGGCCGGAAATTTTAACGCGGCCAGGCGGAAGATAACGTTGCGAATGTGGCGGAATTGGTAGACGCGCTGGATTTAGGATCCAGTGGGGCAACCCGTGGGAGTTCGAGTCTCCCCTTTCGCACCACTGGGTTTGACGTCACCGCACCCAAAAACTTTCACCAGGCCGAGCAGACAGATGCAAGTATCCGTAGAAAACGCCGGCGGCCTCGAGCGCCGTGTAACCGTGCAGATTCCCGAAGCCGAGATCCAGCAGAAAGTTGACTCCCGTCTGCAGGAGCTCAGCAAGCAGGTCAAGATCAAGGGTTTTCGTCCGGGACGCGTGCCCATGAGTGTCATCCGGCAGCGCTATGGTAAGCAGGTGCGTCTGGAAGTTGCCAACGAAGCCATGCAAGCCAGCCTGCAACAAGCCATTCGGGATGAGAAATTGCGCCCGGCTTCGACCCCGCAAATCCCCACACGACCGGAAGGGATCAGCAAAGGTGACTTGCAGTTCACTGCTGTGGTCGAGGTCTTTCCCGAGTTCGGGCACCTCGATGTGTCCGCGCTCTCCATCCAGAAGCCTTCTGCTGAAGTCACGATCAATGACGTCGACGCAATGCTAAACACGCTGCGCGAGCAGCGCCGGGCGTGGAACCAGGTCGACCGCGCGGCACAGGGCGGGGACCAGGTTCAGTTTGAATATGCCGCCGAAACCGCCGAAGGCCGGGTGCCCCAGCAAGGCCACCAGCGTCTGGCGATCTTGATGGGCGCTTCGGGTTTCGCTGGCCTGGAGGCTGCACTTACGGGCCTGAAAGCCGGTGAAGAGATTTCGGTGGAACTCGAGTTTCCGGAACAATTCCGCGAACCGGCGCTGGCGGGTAAAACGGCACAAACGGGTTTGAAGGTCAGCACCGTGTCGGCATCTGCCCTGCCGGAAATCGACGAGGAGTTTGTGCGCAGCTTCGGCGTTGCGAATGGCTCGGTCGACTCCCTGCGCAGCGAGGTCAAGGCCAACCTGGAACGCGAACTGCGCCAGGCCATCGGCTCCCTGATGAAAGTCAGCATTATCGAAGCCTTGCTGCAAGCCTCACCGGACCTGGCGGTTCCCGACAGCATCGTGCGCCAGGAAGCCGCCAGCCTGGCTGCCCGCGGAGCAGCACAAGCGGGGCGCGAAGCAGCACCGGAGGAGGCGACCGCTTTCATGGCTAAAGCGACGGAGCGGGTTCGCGGTGGCTTGTTGATGGGCGAAATCGCCCGGCAAAACCAGATTCGTATCGACCGCGCGCGGGTGCGCCAGGCTATAGAAACCATCGCCCAGACCTATGAAGAACCGGCCGAAGTCGTGCAGCTGTATTACGGTAACCAGCAATTGCTGGGACAGGTGGAAAACTCCGTGCTGGAGGAGCAAGTGGTAGACTGGGTGCTTGAAAACGCAAAGGTGTCCAGCAAGGAAATGAAATTCCAGGATGTAATATCCGATGCAACGGGCAAGAATCGGTAGGATAATGGGTTGGCCGCCCGGCGCTGCAGCAGTTCCCTCACGCAAGGAAGGATAAGTCAAATGGATACGAAAGCGCTCAATCTCGTGCCGATGGTGGTGGAACAGACCTCCCGGGGCGAGCGCGCCTACGATATTTACTCGCGCCTGCTCAAGGAGCGGGTGGTTTTCATCGTTGGCCCGATCGAGGACCATATGGCCAACCTGATCGTGGCCCAGCTCCTGTTCCTGGAATCGGAAAACCCGGATAAGGACATCAACCTGTACATCAACAGCCCCGGCGGTGTTGTCAGTGCGGGCATGGCCATCTACGACACCATGCAATTCATCCGCTGTGAAGTCAGCACCATGTGTGTTGGCCAGGCAGCCAGTATGGGCGCGGTGCTCCTGTGTGCGGGGGCAAAGGGCAAGCGCTTCTGCCTGCCGCATTCGCGCGTGATGATCCACCAACCCCTGGGCGGCTACCAGGGCCAGGCCACCGACATCGACATCCACGCCCGGGAGATTCTCAAGACCCGCGCCGAACTGAATGAAATTTTTGCCCTTCATACCGGTCAGAAAGTCGAGACAATTGCCCGGGATACCGAGCGCGACAACTTCATGGACCCGAAGCAGGCCTTGAGCTTCGGTTTGGTGGATAAGATACTTTCTAACCGGGTTGTCGACTTGAAACAGTAAAAAAGGTAATATTTTCCTTACGATATAACCCAAAATCATGAGAGAGCATTAAGTCGAGACGATGAGCACCCACGAGCGCAAGGGCACTGACGGTAAAATCCTGTACTGCTCTTTCTGCGGCAAGAGCCAGCACGAAGTGCGCAAGCTGATTGCCGGCCCCAGCGTGTACATCTGTGATGAATGCGTTGAATTGTGCAACGACATCATTCGTGAAGAACTCGAGGACAGCAACGTTCGCGATTCCGACAAGCTGCCCAATCCGCACAAGATTCATGCTTTCCTGGATGAGTTCGTCATCGGCCAGGAACATGCCAAGAAAGTCCTTTCAGTAGCCGTTTACAACCATTACAAACGTCTGGAAACCCGGCAACGCGACTGCGACGTCGAGCTCAGCAAGAGCAATATCCTGCTGATTGGCCCAACCGGTTCGGGCAAAACCCTGCTGGCCGAAACCCTGGCGCGCATGTTGAACGTGCCGTTCACGATCGCCGACGCTACCACCCTGACCGAAGCCGGTTACGTGGGTGAGGACGTCGAGAACATCATCCAGAAACTGTTGCAGAAGTGCGATTACGACGTCGAAAAGGCGCAAACCGGTATCGTCTACATCGACGAGATCGACAAGGTTTCACGCAAGGCTGAGAACCCGTCGATCACCCGCGATGTGTCTGGTGAAGGCGTTCAGCAGGCCTTGCTCAAGCTGATCGAAGGCACCATCGCCTCGGTACCGCCCCAGGGTGGACGCAAGCACCCGCAGCAGGAATTCCTGCAGGTGGACACCAGCCAGATCCTGTTTATCTGCGGTGGCGCGTTTGCCGGCCTGGAAAAGGTCATCCAGGCGCGCTCTTCAGCCGCCGGCATCGGCTTTTCGGCGCAGGTGAAGAATCGTGACAAGATTGAGAATATTGGCGAGCTATTATTGGATGTGGAACCGGAAGACCTGGTCAAATATGGCCTGATTCCCGAATTTGTCGGTCGCCTTCCAATCGTTGCCACGCTCGGCGAACTGGACATTGACGCGCTGATTCGCATCCTGATCGAGCCCAAGAACGCCCTGGTCAAGCAGTACAAGCAGTTGTTCGACATGGAAGGCGCGGATCTGGAAATCCGTGACGATGCGTTGCAAGCCATTGCTCGCAGGGCCATGGCACGCAAGACCGGCGCGCGTGGCCTGAGAACCATTCTCGAAGGCGTGCTGCTCAACAGCATGTACGATTTGCCGTCGCTGGAGAACGTGTCCAAAGTGGTGGTCGATGAATCGGTCATCGACGGCGACGCCGAGCCATACATCCTTTACGAGAACCCCCCGCAGGTCGCCAGCGGCGGCGACTAGCAATACTGCTGGCTGGATTCCAGACGCGCCTTCGGCGGTCTGGAATGACGGTCGCATGGTAGCCTTCGGCGGTCTGGAATGACGGTTGTTTGGCGGCCTGCACTCTTGAATTAACTTCTCCAGCATCAATATACGGGTTAAGTAATCGCAACGCGGCTGTGGGCCGCGTTTCGTATTAAACTAGACAGAGGTATCCACTGCGTCCGCCTGGTGCGTCGCGCTGATGGGTCCCGGAGAGGAACCTGATGCCGAAAAAACCTGCAAGCACGCCCATTTCACCGGTAGCCCAGCAACCGACGCCGGTGCTGTCCTTGCGCGACGTGGTGGTTTATCCCTTCATGGTTATTCCGCTGTTTGTTGGCCGTGAGCGGTCCATTCTGGCTTTGGACAAAGCCATGGACGTGGACAAGCGCATCGTGCTGGTTACACAACGCAGTGCCGATGTCGATGACCCGGCAGAGTCCGATCTGTTTGAAGTGGGTACGCTGGCAACCGTGCTGCAACTGCTCAAGTTGCCTGATGGCACAACCAAGGTGCTGGTGGAGGGTGGGGAACGCGTCCACATCACGCGTTATCTTTCCGAAAGCGGCTATTTTGAAGCGCAGTGGGAATTGGTGCCACTGGAAGATGAAGCCACCGAAAAAGAGCTCGAGGTCACCATGCGTTCGCTGGTGTCCCTGTTCGAGCAGTACATCAAGCTGAATCGCAAGATCCCGCCCGAATTGCTCACAACCCTGGCTGGCATCGAGGATCCAAGCCGCCTGGCGGATACGGTTGCCGCCCACCTGGCCATTCGCCTGGAAGAAAAGCAGGTGCTGCTGGAGATGGGCAACGCCCGCCGGCGCATGGAGCACCTGATGGCGCTGATCGAAGGTGAAATCGACGTACTGCAGCTGGAAAAGCGCATTCGCGGCCGGGTCAAGACCCAGATGGAAAAAAGCCAGCGTGAGTACTACCTGAACGAGCAGATGAAGGCCATTCAGAAAGAACTGGGCGACATGGACGACGCGCCCAACGACCTCGAAGATATGGCTCGCCGTATTGCAGCATCCGGCATGTCAGCAGAAGCGGAAAAGAAGGCCACCTCCGAGCTCAACAAGCTGAAGATGATGTCACCCATGTCGGCGGAAGCCACCGTGGTGCGTAACTACATCGACTGGATGCTGAACGTGCCGTGGAAAAAGCGCAGCCGGGTGCGCAAAAACCTGAAGGTGGCCGAAGATATCCTGGAAAACGATCACTACGGCCTGGAAAAGGTCAAGGAACGCATCCTCGAATACCTGGCGGTACAGCAACGCGTGCGCCAGATGAAGGGCCCGATCCTGTGCCTGGTGGGGCCGCCTGGCGTGGGTAAGACCAGCCTCGGCCGTTCCATAGCACGGGCTACAGGGCGCAAGTTCGTACGCATGTCGCTGGGCGGCGTGCGGGATGAGGCCGAAATTCGCGGTCACCGTCGCACCTACATCGGTTCGATGCCCGGCCGCGTGTTGCAGAACATGGCCAAGATCGGCACGCGCAATCCCCTGTTCATGCTCGATGAGCTGGACAAAATGTCGATGGACTTCCGTGGCGACCCTTCATCGGCCCTGCTTGAAGTGCTTGATCCGGAGCAGAACCATACTTTCAATGACCACTACCTGGAGGTTGATTTCGACCTGTCCGAGGTGATGTTCGTCGCCACTGCGAATTCGCTGAATATTCCCTCACCTTTGCTCGACCGCATGGAGGTGATTCGCATCCCGGGTTACACGGAAGACGAGAAACTGAACATTGCCGTGCGCTACCTGTTGCCCAAGCAGATGGAGCAGCACGGCCTCAAGGCAAGTGAGCTGGATATTGGCGAGAGCGTGTTGCTCGACATTATTCGCTATTACACCCGGGAATCCGGCGTGCGCAATCTCGAACGTGAAATCGCCAAGATCTGCCGTAAGGCGGTGAAAAAGCTGGCGCTGGAAAAAGGCCGGGAGAAAGTGATTGCCACCCCGCGCAAACTGCAGTCATTCCTGGGTGTGCGCCGCTTCCATTATGGCGTGGTGGAAGAGAGCAATGAAATCGGGCAGGTCACCGGCCTCGCCTGGACTGAGGTGGGGGGCGAATTGCTGCGCATCGAAGCCACCCTGATGCCCGGCAAGGGTCGCCTGATCCAGACAGGCCAACTCGGTGAAGTCATGCAGGAATCGATCCAGGCTGCCATGACGGTAGTGCGCAGCCGCGCTGCCCGGTTGGGCATTGACCCCGGCTTTTACCAGCAATTCGACGCACATGTGCATGTGCCGGAGGGCGCAACGCCAAAGGATGGCCCTTCGGCGGGAATCGCCATGTGCACTGCGCTCGTTTCCGCCCTGAGCCGGATACCGGTGCGAGCCGACGTTGCAATGACAGGTGAGATCACCTTGCGGGGCAAGGTGTTGCAGATTGGTGGCTTGAAGGAGAAGCTGCTGGCGGCTCATCGCGGCGGTATGAAGATGGTGCTGATACCGGAAGAAAATGAAAAAGATCTGGTGGATATCCCCAAGGCGATTTTGAAGAAGCTGGATATCCGGCCAGTGTCAACCATCGACCAGGTGCTGGAGCTCGCCCTGACCGAGATGCCGCAACCTTTACCGGTCAAACTCGAAGGGGAAAATCCGGCACGCAAGGAAGGTGAAAGCGCTGTCCTGACGCATTGACCGGCCACTGGAACGGGGAAATGTGCCTGCACCAGCGTCTGGATTTTATGGGCCACGAACTGTGAGCTGAATTTTCTTTTCGTACACAATGAGCAGCTTGGCAGGGTTATTTCACTAAACACTTCTTCATCGGTGCGGAATTGTGTTGCGCTGTGTTCCGCAGCGTATTAGTATTCGACCCACGGCTTGCAGGCCTTGATAGACAAGGCTTTCCGGGACTTTCCGCTATCATTGCATCGCACAGAATCAGCCTACAGGGTCTGGATGTCGGCGGTCTGTTCAAGCCCAAAACTCACAATGCCTACTGAACAATCACGGAGTGCTAGAATGAATAAATCTGAACTTATAGACGCAGTTGCCGACTCTGCCAGCCTGAGTAAAGCGGATGCCGGTCGTGCTATTGATGCGTATGTAAAAAGCGTCACCAAAGCACTGAAAAAAGGCCAGACAGTATCCCTTGTCGGCTTCGGAACTTTTTCCGTAAGGAAGCGCGCAGCACGCACCGGACGCAACCCCCGCACCGGTGAAGCCATCAAGATCAAAGCGTCCAAGAACCCGGCTTTCAAGGCTGGTAAAGCCCTGAAGGATGCCGTAAACTAGCGCGCTTTCTGCAAGGGTGCTTAGCTCAGTTGGAAGAGCATCGCCCTTACAAGGCGAGGGTCGGCGGTTCGAGCCCGTCAGCACCCACCAGAAAAT
>DATDPS010000005.1:0-4273 GCA_035292625.1 Lysobacterales bacterium
ACGAGGTCATAGTTCGACTCGCTCGCGTGATTCCGGAGCGTGAAGTGTGGCTCTACAAGAACCCGAAAGCCTTGACATCGGTGCGGCGTGGGCTTGAGCAAGCCCGCAAGGGCAGCGTCACGAAGAACCCGCCGGATTTGAAAGCTGCTGCGAAACTTGCCAAGCAGCTTGAAGACTGATGCCCTTCACGCTTGTCTGGCTGGATGAGTCGGCGGACACTTTCCACCAGCTTCAAGAGGCCGCCCTGAAGTCGCTCGAGAATCGACAGAAGTCCAGGAAGGCAAAGGCCTCGAAGCAGGAAGGGCTTTTCAAGCAAGTCGTAAAGTGCGTTGAACTCCTCCAGGCAAACCCTCGCCACCCGGGCCTCAAGACACACGAATACAACTCGATCGAAAACCCCTACGATCCTGACACAAAGGTCTTCGAGGCATACGTTCAGAACCGCACATCCAACGCCTACCGCATCTTTTGGTGCTACGGCCCAAAGAAGGTTGAGATTACAATCATCGCCATCACGCCGCATCCATAAGTGCCCCACCCGGCTTGAAGTGCCACCACGACCTTCGTAGACTGCACCGATGCCGCAGCGTAAAAAGCCCCGGGCGAAGCATTCATCAGCCCAACTGCCCAAATCAGGAAATTTATCATCCGGGAACCCGGCCAAAGCTGTGCCAGGGCCTATGCGCGGTGGCCACCTGGATGAATCGCCTTTCCTCGGCCGGCGACTGGTACTTTGTGTGCTGATCGCCCTCACCCTGATCGCCTACGTCAACGCCTGGCCGAACAGTCTCACATTTGATGATCGGATATTTGCCGACAGCGATCGCTTTACAGGGATTGGGCTGGCAGAAATGGCGCGTTTCTTCACGGAAGACCTGTGGAGTGCGAGCGGGGCGAATTCTGAATTGTATCGGCCCTTGCTGCTGGTGATGATTGCCCTTGAGTCCTGGGTGTTCGGTGATTGGTTCGCGGGCTACCATTTGTTCAACATCTTTTTGCATGTGCTGGCAACCGTGTTGGTCTATGGGTTCGTACGCCGCCTGTTGCTCGGCTTTGGAAACAGTCCTTCGCTATCGGATTCAAGTGCCTTGTTGGCGGGCGTTTTTTTTGGCGTGCATCCAATCCACGCCGAAGTTGTGAACTCGATTTTTAACGGCTCGGAAATTCTTGTATCCATCGGGGTAGTGGGAGGCCTTTGGTGGTTCCTGCGAACCTTGCCGGATCACCCCATAAAAGCCTGGTTTGGCCTGAGCATCGCCTACCTGTTCGTGCTTTTTTGCCGGGAAAGCGGCGCTGCATTGCCGGCCCTTGCCGTAACCCTGCTTTGGCTTTCCAGTTCAGATCCCTGGTTGCGGCGCATGCGCAAATGCCTGCCCGTGCTGGTGCTGTTGATTCCACTCGGAATCTACCTGACCATGCGCGAAAACGCGGTGGGGCCACAAGCAGCAATCGAGGCCGCAAGCGCAGTGGAGCCGGCAGAGCCGGTCAGCGAGCTGACTGGCGCGGGTGTGGCGGAGCAGCCGGAACCTGCCAGTGACATAGCTGAAACGGTAGTGGTGGAGCAACCGCAACCGGCCAGCGAAATGGCTGAAACGGTAGTGGCGGCGCAGCCGCAACCACCCGGCGAAATGGCTGAAACGGCAGTGGCGGAGCAGCAGGAACCGCCCAGCGAAATGGCTGAAACGGCAGTGGCGGAGCAGCCGGCGCAGGCCGGGCAGTCAGGTTTATCAACCGAAGCAGCGAAACCTCCCACCCTGAAAACCGCACTCATCTCCGCCGCGCGCTTGCTGCTGCCGCAGCCAGACCGGCTGCTGCCGGCGGCCAGCCTCTGGTTTGAATCATGGAAGATCATGCTCTGGCCCCATCCGCTGCAAATTTTTTACAATAAACCGGATGCTCCCGGCTGGATCGCATTGACAGCCCAACTGGCCCTGCTCGGGGCTGGCCTGCTCGCATGCATCAGAAAGCGCCCCGGACTGCTCGCCGGCATGGTCTTTTTCTATCTTGCGATTCTGCCTTCGAGCAAAATGTTTGGCAAAGTAAGTCTGACACCGGGCCTGGCGGACCGGGTTCTCTACCTGCCTTCAGTTGGCTTGACAATCATCATCGCCATTGGCCTGATTGCGCTGATTCGTCGCCTCAAACTGCGTTACGCAGTGACGGCGGTTGCGGTCGTCACGCTGGTACTCATGCCACTGACCTGGGCGAGAAATGCGGATTGGATAGACGATGTCACGCTGTATGAAAGCGACTACAGCAAACTGGATGATAAACGCCTGATGCTCAGTACTCTTGTTGCCGCTCACCTGCGGGAAAATAACCTCGACCGCGCCATCGAAATTTGCGACACGCATGCTGATGGCCTGCGCAAAGGATGGCCGGTTGGCATCCATTGCGGTACGGCCTATGGCCGCACTGGCCGATACTCTGATGCCGAGCAGGCCTACCTGGCGGTTACCAATGCCACGGATAAAAGGCCAAAAGCCTTCGCTCGCTTGAACCTGGCGATGCTGTATCTTCACCTTGGCCGCAGGAGCGATGCGGAGAAGCAGTTTGAGCTTGGAATTGCGGCGCAAAATCAGAGCTTCCTGGGGGAATATTTCAGTGCCTTGCAGTTGCTCCAGCTATACCCGAACGACCGCACGAAATTGATCGAGGCCAGAGACCATCTTGAAAAAGCGCTTGAACTGCAGCCCCAGCATTTTGAATCCCGCGAAGAACTGAAAAGCCTGAACGCCAGGTTGGCGCCGTCGAAGAGAAATGAACCATAAGCAAATCCTGAATTTTCACCGGCCGGTTGGTCGCTTTGGTCTGTGCGCATCATTCTTTAAATATTACTCCGTCATTCCAGACGGCTCTGCTACTACTCACCGTCATTCCAGACGGCTCCGCTACTACTCACCGTCATTCCAGACGGCTCCGCTACAACCACCGTCATTCCAGACCGACGTAGTCGTGTCTGGAATCCAGCAGTCCCTGAAAATCAGGAAAGCGTAAACGACTCCGATTGCTCCAGCGAGAGCAGGTACTGCTTGCGCCACAGGCCCATCCGGCTGGATTCCAGACGTCACTGCGTGAGTCTGGAATGACGAAGGTTACTTGTCCTGTTCGTCACTGTGTGAGTCTGGAATGACGAAGGTTACTTGTCCTGTTCATCGCTGCGTGGGTAGCGGAAAAATTCATACGAGACTTCCCGCGCCATCTGCGATTGACTTCCGCGATAGGGGCCGCGGGTTGATTGAATGACCAGGGCACCGGTTTCGTCCACGAATAGCACGTTCCGGACCTGGAAGTTCGTTGAACCACCCTCGGTTGTTGCGTAACTCACTAATGTGGGAAATTCGATATATCCACGGTGACATTCGAAATCTCCTTCATCCGCGCGAAAATGGGACTTTGATATAGCCGTGGCTTGGTAGTTGTAGAGAAAAAAATCGAAAGTCGATGCGTCCGGTTGACGGACTACAAAGCCATGTTTCGGAACATCCAGTTCTCCAGCAGCCAGGTGCTCTTCAGTGGCACGGAAAAATGGGATCGGTCCAATAAATAACCAATGATCATTTTTTGTTAAATACTTTCTTTTTGCTCCTTGTCTATGAACTGAAGGAGGCTCCAGATACACGCCTTCAATCAGTGGGCATTCTGACCCAGGAATGGATGCTGTGCTGAAGGCATGCCAGTCGTCCGGCGCGCCCGGAAGCGGCGGGAAGGCAAGCGGTTGCGGCGCCGCGCAGGACGCGCAGCCAAGAGCAATAACGGCAACGATGGTTAGACTTCTCATTGGTCCCGCTCCTGGAAATAGAAATGCCGCATGTAGTCCGGTATCAGTGCAGGCAGCACAAAAGGACTGGCCAGTAGCACGTTGGCCGGATTGAGCATGTAACCCAGGCCCTTTTGCCAAAAACCGGAAAGCGAGCGATTGGTTCCATTCGCCGCATAGAAATACGGCTGGTTCAACGTGTCATGCACCCCCGAGTACCCTTCCAGTACATAGTCGACGAAGCCGCCGGACTGGTAACTCTTGCCAAATATCAAACCTGCTCTACCTTGGAACCCCCCTAGCGGGCTGAGCCTGTTTCGATAGGGTAAATAGAAGTCTTTAATTACCTTATCAAGAGGAACTCCCTTTGCATAAGCGTCCGCCGCTCCACTCTCCATCCAGTCCTGCTCAAATATCCGCTCACCTGCCATTTTTCCGTCGATTCCACGAAATCCCTTGCTCTCCCCTATCTGCCCGGGAAACTTCCCGGAATGGGCTTTCTGGTAGGCTCGC
>DATDPS010000006.1:0-14141 GCA_035292625.1 Lysobacterales bacterium
CCCTGCTGGACCAATCCATGGACTGGAAGATGGCAGAGGAGATCGCCCGGGACTGGGGCGGCCCCTTCGCGCTCAAGGGCGTGATGTCGGTAGCGGACGCGCGGCGTGCGGCGGACATCGGCGCCACGGCCATCATGGTGTCCAACCACGGCGGCCGCCAGCTCGACGGCGCACGCTCCCCCTTCGACCAGTTGGCCGAGATCGTCGATGCTGTGGGCGACCGGATCGACGTCATCTGCGACGGCGGCATACGTCGCGGCACGCATGTGCTCAAGGCGCTGTCAGTCGGCGCCAAGGCCTGCTCGGGCGGGCGCGCCTACCTCTATGCGCTGGCAGCTGCCGGCCAGGCCGGCGTCGAGCGCGCGCTCGGCATGCTGCGCGAGGAAATCGAGCGCGACATGAAGCTGATGGGCGTCCGTTCGGTGGCCGAGTTGGGACGGCATAACCTGAGGTTCCGCTAGACCCGCAAAAGCCGGTTTCAGGTATCATTCGGCCATGAACCGACCGCTTATCTTCACCACCAGCCTTGCGCTGCTGTCGCTCACTCTGCCCGCCCGGGCAGCCCCCACCATCGACCCGGCCGACGACGCGGCGTATTTCGGGCCGCCGGACAAGATCCTGTTCTGGACGCCCGAGCAACAGGTGGCGGGATACCGCAACATGGACCAGCTGGCTCCCGTGCGCCTGGTGTCCGCCAGCGACCAGCCGCTGGCGCTGCCGGAACGCCCTCTCAACCTCGACGCGGTGGCCATCCCCCACGACGGCGGCAACATGACGGTGGCGGACTACATCGAGCAGCAAAGCGTGGCCGGGCTGCTGGTGATCAAGGACGGCGCCATCGTCTATGAGCGTTACGGGCTGGGCAACGACCGCAATTCACGCTGGATCTCTTACTCGGTGGCCAAGTCGGTGACCTCCCTGCTGGTCGGCGCGGCGATCCAGGACGGTTTCATCACCAGCGTTGATGAAAAAGTGACTGACTACCTGCCGCGGCTGAAAGGCTCCGCCTACGACCAGGCCAGCATCCGCGATGTCCTGCACATGGCTTCCGGCGTTGCCTGGGACGAGACTTACGACGACCCGGCATCCGACGTCAACCAGGCCAGTTGGGAAACCCTCGCTCTGTACGACTACCTGCGCGCCAAGCCTCGCAACAGCACGCCAGGCCAACTCTTCAACTACAACACGGCGGAGACCAACCTGGTCGGCACACTGCTGCGCGCGGCCGTCGGCAATAACCTGGCCACCTATCTGTCGGAAAAAATCTGGCGTCCCTTCGGCATGGAATCCGACGCCTTCTGGCAGCTCTCCGAGCCAGGCGGCGGCGAATTCGGCGGCTGCTGCTTCAATGCCACGCTGCGCGATTACGGCCGCCTCGGCCTGTTCGCGCTGAACCAGGGGCGGCTGGTGGACGGCTCGCCGGTGCTGCCGGCCGGCTGGATGGCCGAATCGACCACCCCGTCGCCAGCATACCCGGGTTATGGCTACCTGTGGTGGTTGAAGGGCGAGGGCTCCTACCAGGCCTCCGGCATCTTCGGCCAGGGCATCTTCATCCACCCGCGGGAGAACCTGGTCATAGCGCTGCACAGTGCCCGGCCACATGCCAGCCGTGACGCCGACTGGGCGCTGCAGACCGCGCTTTACACCGCGCTTACCGGGGCCTTGAAGAAACCTGCCCCGTAATGCCTTGTTGGTCAAACCCTCCGGAGCCTGACATGTACACACTTTACATCGCCAACAAAAACTATTCGTCCTGGTCGTTGCGGCCATGGTTACTCATGCGCGCTTTGTCGATCCCGTTTGAAGAGAGGCTGATACCTTTTGGGGAGAATTCGAGCTCGGGCAAATACCGTGAGTTTTCGCCCAGCGGGCGTGTTCCGTGCCTGCACGATGGAACCCGGGTGGTGTGGGATTCGCTGGCCATCATGGAGTACCTGGCCGAACGCCACGCGGGTGTATGGCCCAAGGATGCGGATGCGCGCGCCTGGGCGCGCAGCGTTGCCTGCGAAATGCATTCCGGGTTCACCGAACTGCGTGGCCACTGCTCCATGAACTGTGGCTTGCGCGTGAATCTCAATGAGATCGGCAAACTGCTGCGGGCTGATGTCGCAAGAATCGATGAAATCTGGACTGAAGGCAAAACAAGGTTTGGCGGGCCCTGGCTGACCGGCCCGGATTTCAGCGCTGTCGATGCGTTTTACGCCCCGGTCACCTTCCGGCTGCAAACCTATGACTTGCCCCTGGGTGACAGCGCACGGGCTTACACGGAACTCCTGCTGAACCACCCGGCGATGCAGGAGTGGTACGCAGCGGCACTGATCGAGCCCTGGCTGGAAACTGGCCACGAACAGGAAGTGGCCGCGGCGGGAACCATTACCGCTGACCACAGACGGGCGCCCCAGTAGGGAAGTGGGGACTGGACGTCGTGCAGAGTCAGGCTTGCTCGATGCGATAGCGCAGCGTCCGGTAGAACCCACCGAAGATCGAGACCCGCTCCTCGCGGATGACACGCTTGCCCAGCGCGGCCGCCTGTTCAGCCAGCAAGGCGTCGAGATCCTGGCGCCACAGGCTGGGCAGGAACGGCTCGGCGGTGCCGAAGATCCAGCGGAGCGGTGCCAGCCGGTGCAGCCAGTGGGTGCGGGTCAACTCGCCGTATTCGGCCAGCACCAGGTGTCCGCCGGACCGGGTTACCCGCAACGCCTCGGAAACCGCGCGACGGCGGGCCTCGTCCGGCAGCTCGTGCAGCAGCAGGAAGAACAGCGAGGTGTCGTGGCTGTTGTCGGCGAAGGCCAGCCGCTCTGCGTTCATGCGCCGCAACCGGACCCGATCAGCCAGGCCGATCTTTTCGAGCTTGACGCGGGCGCGTTCGAGCTGGATCGGAGCGACATCGATCACCGTCAGCGGCTGTCCGGCCAGCGAGCTGGCCAGGCGTGGAATCAGATTGCCATAGGCCGCGGCGATCAGCAGGGTATCGCCCGCTTTCCTGCCACCGATCAGACGCAAGGTGCCGTCGGTCAGCTTGCGATACTGGCCGAACACGATGCTGTTGATGATCGGCTGGTGATCGAAGAACCAGACCGCCGGTCGCCAGATGTAGGCCCACCAGTAATGCCGGACCAGATAATCGGGCAAGGCCGGCGCGCGGCCGCCCTCGAAGGCCGAGGCGGACGAGCCAGTCACCGGGCCGATCATTGGTAACGGCAGGACCACCGTCTGGTCGTCGGCCGCCCGGCTGGGATTGGGCCGAGCTTCAGAGAATCGAACGACATCGTCATACATAAGTTTGCTCCGTTGAAGTGATCGATGCGGCAAGACTCGCGCCGCCTGTGCCAAGCATGGCCGATTACCGCCGGGCGGCGTTTGATTCGGGTCAATTTGAACGGAACTTCGCGCAATCCCGCCCGCCAGACGCATCGCAAGGGGCCAACTAATGCAGGAAACCAGACCTGACCCCAAGTAAGTATTCCCCCAGTGCAGCATGCGCCTGGGCGGTCGGGTGCCCATCGTGGTCGATGTAAACCGCGTTGTCGGGAATTCCCGCTGCCTCGAGTATTGCCTCCGCGTAGTGCAGCTCGACACCCGCGCTTTCGAGCCCGTCGATGACTGCGGGCGGCGGATGACCCCACATCAGCAGGTGAAAAGCGAGCCCGGGGTAACGTTCCCTGAGCAGCTCCGCTGACCGGACCAGGACGGCCACGAACAAAGCGTCTTCGTCCGGCCCGGTCGGGCGCGTATACCCCGCTGCGAACCTGCCCAGCGCAGACTTTTCGACCAATCTCCACAAGGGAAACGCCGGGATACTGTAGTCATGGTCCACAAACCGTCCGCTGTGAACCGCACGGCCATCGGCGCCGATCACATAGCGTGGCCCGGTTCGCACCCAATTCCTTAGCCCGGCGACGCGATGCACGTGCTCCGGATACAAAGCCTGGTAGACGGCAACTTCTGGCTTTGCCACCACGGTCTCCGCGACAACGCCCGTCTCGATGAGCGCCAGCATGTGCTGGGGGCCATAGCCGTGAACGGCGAAATTATGGACAGCGTAGCGGCCATCCAGCCGGTCACCGACACGGTAGGGCATGGTTTCATCGTCCTCGACGCCTTCGCCGTAGGTGAACGAACAACCGAAGAACAAGACGGACCTGTCGCTGGCGCGAGTTGCAGGTGGTGCAATTCGAAACCCCTGGTCATTAATCGTGTAGGTCACATCGTGATCGTTGCGCCCGCCATAGCTTTTCCAAAGCCGGCGCGCCGAACCCGGCAACAACACGTAGCCCAACACCGGATGCGGTTTGCTTACGTACACCTGGTGCCCGACACCGCTGGGATGGTCCCGCCGCAGCCAGTATTCCCGCCCCTCCAGGGTGAGTTCGAAAAGCAGGAGCACCAGGAAAATGCCACCGGCATTGAACCAGATGACCCGGGCAGAAAGCGTATTGCGCCGGTAGAGCAGAAAAAAGAATAGCGCAAGTCCGGTATAGATCCAGATGAAGGAGGCAGGCAACCACTTCAGAGCCGCGATCACCAGGCCGATGACCGCCAGTGAAACCACTGTGTGCTTCATGCTTATCGTGAAAGAGGCCATGCGCTCCAGGGGGCAGTTGGAATAGGGTAGTTCATATCTTCAAACCAGGCCGCCTTCGGTAAGCCGGGTAGCGCAATCAGTAACTCCGCCGTCATTCTATACGCATCGGAGGTGAATCCGGTTCGACTATTGATTTGACGGCGACCATGGGAATCCGCCAAACTCTTGCCATGATGCACTCAATCAAAACACTCCTGCTATCACTCGGCATTGTGCTGTTTCTCAGCGCACCGGCCATGAGCGCTGAACAGACAGTGGAAGAGGAAGTCCTCAAGCACGTTGTGGCCTTTAACGGCGCCTACGAACGGAATGAACTCGATGCCTATTTCGCCTTCTATGCCGAGGACGCCACTTTGTGGTTCGGCGCGGGGCGTACCAGGCTGGCGGACTATAAGAAGGATTGGTACCAGCTCATCGAAAAAGGTGGCGGCGTTGAGAAGAACATACTCTCAGACCTTCATGTGCAGATGGGACCGGGCAACACCACCGCCGTCGCAACCTACCAGGTTGACGTGGAGACGCGCATGCCCGATGGCAGCGTCACCAAAGACCACGCGCATGAAACCGACGTCTGGTTCCTGGGCGACGACCAGTGGCTTATAGCGCACATCCACTACACCGTGGATAAGCCGGAGTAGTCGCCGGAGTAGCCGATGTGCCGGTCTGTTGTCCTCTGATGCCAGGAAGCCCACTTCAATTTAAGCTTCTTTTTGGAAACCGCGCCTTCTCCAGGACCTCGGAGCCTGGCCACCCAGCCTCGGGCGGCGCAGCGAAATCTCCACTCGCCCTACCGACTCCTGGCGATTTCACCGCAACAACGAATGAAATTTGACAGATTTGGCAGGCATAACCGGAATTAGCGGGCCAGCATTGACCTTGGTCAATCAATACCGAAAGGATGAAATGGCATGACAACAAATACATTTTTCTTGAAAGACATGCGTGCAGAAAACTATCGCGAGGGCTTGTCACCCGAAGAAAAGGCTTTGCTGGACAGATATGCCGAAGAGATGGAGCAAGGGCCTGCTGATGGCGAGATGGACATCACCTGGATGGAGACCGGGCGGGGTTATTATTCCCACCTGCACTTTTTGAACAGCATCGAAGATGCGGAGGATCGTGATCTTTATTTGCAGAAACTGCGTGAGGACATCGATACCAGGTTATCTGAGGACCCGAATAATTACATGGTCGGACGGGTGCGTGAACTGGTTGTCGGGAAGGTCTAAAACACTGCTTCTACATCAGCCGGATGCCCAGCACCGACATGGGCGCCCCACACTCGGCCAGGTCGATCAGCCATAGATAGGTGTTCCTGCGGGAACGCACATTAAAGTAGATTCGAGGATAGCGACGGCGTTCCCGCCAAATAGGCGCTATATTCACTTGGCCATGAATGCACCAAGCGATCTCGAGATCAAATTCCACCAGCGAATGCTACAAATCCACGAGCAAGCGAAAACGGAGTGTGGCTACAACGCCACGAGGTTTCTCAACATGGTGACTGACCAAGGAGGGCTACAGGCGGCAAAGAAAAAACTGGCAGCGCCAGGCTACAAATCTGATGTGCTGTAGATGCTGATGGACAAGCTCATGGTAAAGCTCCAAATACCTGAACAGCACGAGATGCCTGGGTGTAGCTCTACCGATAACAGCAGATCTGATTTATCAGAACAGGCCAGAAAGTGAATTCAGCATCAGGCAAACAACGGCTCCAAGATTTGGAATGTTTCTATGGCCTATTGGGGGCTCTCAAAACGCTCACCGGTGCAAAAGCCCTAAAGGAATGCGACGGCCGCATGGACTGGCCATTGAAAGGCGTCTATTTCTTCTTTGAAGAAGGGGAACGAAGGTCTGATTCTGGCGCCGGGCTTAGAGCTGTTCGTGTGGGTACTCATGCCCTGAAAATGGGCTCAAAGACTTCATTATGGACTCGCCTTTCCCAGCATCGTGGTCAAAGTGGCTCTGGCGGTGGCAACCACCGGGGGTCCGTATTCCGGTTACTCGTCGGCGAAGCATTGATTACAAGAGATAGACTGGAAAGTGAGACCTGGGGGAAAGGAAATACGGCACCCCGAGAAATCAGAAAGGAGGAGCAGGACATTGAAAAGACGGTAACCCAGCATATCGGCAACCTGCCATTCCTCTACCTCAAGATTGAGGATGAACCGGGGCCTGATAGCTTACGCGGGGTGATAGAAAGAAATTCAATTGCCTTGTTGAGCAATTTTGGTAAAGCAGAAATAGATCCACCTTCGAATAGATGGCTGGGCAGTCTCTCAAACCGGAAAAGAGTACGGATGTCAGGATTGTGGAACCAGAACCACGTTGAAGAAGGCTATGACCCAAAGTTTCTGGATATCCTCGAAGCATTGATAAACAAGGGGTGAATTCAAGAAATGACCAACGCAGATAAGATAATTGCTTTGCTTTTGAAAAGCCCTGGCCTGGATGATGATGAGCTATCCAGCCATGCCAATATTCATCCACGCCAGCAGGTACACCAAATTTGCAAGAGGCTTGAAGCGACGGGGCAGATTAGAAGAATCAGGGGCCCACGCGGAAAACTGGTTAATTACCTTGCCAAACCGGTCCATCAAAGCTCCAAGAGCGTGGCCGAAAAAACACCGGTTCACCACCACTCAAAAGGTTCCTCGAATCGCACAAGTGAGAAAACGAGCATTAGAAAACAGCCTATCGGTTCCAATGCGCTGGATGCTTTCAATTCACTTGATATGAGCAGAACGCTCATATTGATTCCCTGTTCAGGTAAAAAAGTTGATAGGGCTGGAGCCAAATTAGATGGACCATCAATTTTGGATTTTTTGCCGGAGTCCTTAAAGTTGGAACTCAAGGTGGCCAGGAATAAGCTGGCCGAGAAGTCTCAATTGGATGAAAGCACATTACTGCCGGCGTGGATGAGATATGACGGCACGCTTTATCAAATGGCTAAAGCGGCTCTGGAATCTGCACTCAAGAACGGTCGACATATTATCGTGATTAGTGGCGGCTATGGCTTAATTCTGGCGGATGAGCCTATAGGCCAATATGACCAGGTATTCAAATACTCGAATTGGCCAAAAAGCTTGTTAGAGAACGTCCTGCTGAATTACATTCGGGCAAGAAGTATTGAAAATGTGGTTGCGTTTGTCTCCGCTACCACCGCGTATCGCACTCTCCTTGACCGGGTCAACTGGGCAGAGACTACCCTGAAAAACGTGTTCGTGGTGACACCCGAGTCAACCACCGGTGCCATGGTAAAAGCTCCTCGCGCCCAAGGCGAAGCTATATCGGCGCTGTTGCGCGGAACACTAAGTTCTTCCTTTCGCAGCAGTGACGGCTTAAGAATGGAAGTTCAGAACAAAATGGCCGACTAACACCCGACAGTTAGGTTTTGCACCACAAACTGTTTACTCGAATACCAGATAACACGGATCGCCCCGGAGCTGATTGGGCTTCTCCATTATCAGGTGGATCACCGTCGGCACAATAAAACCCATGATGGTTGCACCCTCGGTGATCTGGTCGCGATTGAGTGTGCCGTTCCAGGTGACGTCAGTGGCCTTGCGCGAGATAATCTCGAAGTGCCCTGTTCACGGCATCGGAGTCGGGGAAAATCTTGTGCAGATCGGGCTCGATCAACACCAGGTTGGTACCTTCTCGAAAGCGCTTGGCGTGTTTTCCCCGCACTCCCGACTTGATCAGTTCCTCGGAATATTCTTTACGCAGTTGGTCCTTGTCACGCTTCATAGGCTTTTCGTTCGCGAGGCGTAATCGTTCGGGCCGAGATGATTCGGATCGCATTACCCTGTTCAGTATACGATACAACCAGATATCGAGACGCTGAACTGACACCAAACGTCAGATAGCGGAACTCAGAGGCCGAATTATCGGGATCTCGAACCGTGGAGGCCAAATCATCATTGAAGACTTCCACTGCCTCAAGAAAAGTGACCCCGTGTTTGCGCAGATTCGACGCGGCTTTCTTCGCATCCCACTCGAAATTCAATTTGGTTTCGCCCCAAAACTGTTGTCGAGACAGTTCTCGGTCGATTTTAAATTTCCAGGGTGGCGATAGAAATCGGAATTTGTCTGGTCAGCGAGTAGGAAAATTCCCCGACCGGCTCAGCGGCCAGTTCCAGGATCTGAAGGTTTGGATTTGCCTGAGAATTCCCTGGTTGGGCTGATTTGTTTCTCTTTACAAACTTCCAGAAACACCTTCAGAGAATTCCTGAATTCCTTCCGCAGCACTGTGGGAGATTTGCCATAAAAATCAGCACTTCCATTGAGCTCAAGAATTTCCCCGCGAAACTGGTCAAGCTCCGGATCGTATTCAATTTTCGCCTTATAACCGTCGACTTTCATAATATTCATGGCTTCACCTCGTAAATTTCAAACCATTTCCGAATGCTGGTTATAGCTCCTTTGTCTGTGTCTGGAGAGGGGTGTGGTCTGTGAAAAACCCGAACCTCACCGAATAAGACCAGGCACTATATTCATATTGCCATGAATGCACCAAGCGATCTCGAGATCAAATTCCACCAGCGAATGCTGCAAATCCACGAGCAAGCGAACCAAAGCATCTCGAACCTGGCAGATGATGAAAGATATCTCGCTTGGCTATACGCCCATCCCTCAGGGTTTGTCCTGAATGTCAGGCGCGAGCCCGACCCGGATTAGGTTGTTCTCCACCGGGCGAGTTGTGGTTCGATTTCCAGCACCAAGCCGCTTCCAGGAGCATACACAAGCAGGTCGTATCGAAAGTGGTGCTCCGAGGAATTGGCCAGCCTGACGTCTGCAGCTAAATTGGAATTTAATTTCGACGCGCCAGCCAAGAATTTCTACTCGCCCCAAAATGTCCGCCCCGGATACTTTTTCAATTCAGTATCCCGCACACTTCGTGCTCACCTTGATAATTTGGAGTCTTAAGCTAGACTCTAATTAACTTGGGAACTGAGGAGTTCGCATGGAAAACTTGGGCACCCTGGTAGTGGCGGTGGGGGCGCTTGGAACAGCGTCTTTTGGCATCGTGGAAGCATTCAAGTGGGCCTGGATTGGGATCCTGGGTTTCGGGCAGATTGAAAAACAACTGGGCGCCCCCGTTCTGGGTGCCTTGCGGTTAGCCTATGGTCCCGGCTACTTGATGTTCTTGAAGGCACAGTATCGCGCGGGCAGGGGCGGAAGTGAGCTTCGCAAGACGATCCGCCAGGGTGCACGGGTTGGCTTAACGCCAAGTACCGCCAAGTCGCTTGCGGATTACCTCGGCGTTGTCGACCCCGATCGATTGGCACACGTAGCCGAGTTGGTGCAATCGGGGCAGGAATTGACGGATGAGCAACGCGGACTTCTGGGCAGGTACGAACTGGCTCTCGACGCACGCATCGATGCAGCTTTGGCATTGGCCAACGAGAGGTACGTTGGTTGCGTTCGAATCCACGCCTCCGTCATCTCTATAGGTATAGCCTTGTGGGTCGGATTTGTCCAAGGAGTGGATTTGAAGATGGCGCTATTGATTGGAGTTGCGGCGGTGCCAGTGGCCCCCATTGTCAAGGACCTGACCAGTGCCATCCAGGCAGCCAGCAACGCCATGAAAGCTGGTAAATGAATTACCTGCTGTCCTTTCGCATGCAGAAGACTGGTGGCGCGGTAGTACCTGGCCAGCTGCTGGTCGGAGCAGGATTGGGTACGCTCGATGACATTGCCCTGGAGCCCCAGCTGACCTTTCTGGTGCATGGGTTCAATGTCAATCGCCCGGAAGGAGAGGCCGCCTTGCTTCAGCTCGCCGACATGCTCACCTCAAGCCGCATCGGCGGCCGGGTCGCAGTGCTGTGGCCCGGGGATCACTGGACCGGACCGCTAAGTTACTCTTTTGAGGGCAAGGACGCGGACGACACTGCTATCGAGCTGACTGACTGGATAAACGACCATGCACCAGAAGTCGGAATCAATTTCATTGCCCATAGCCTCGGAAGCCGCGTAGTCCTGGAAACCATCAGCCGCCTGAATGGGACTAATCGGACGGTGCCACAAGTTTGCCTGATGGCCGCCGCCGTTGACGACGATTGCCTCTCTGATCCCGCGGTTTATTTACAGACCGGTAACAAGATTGGCCGCCTGGCCTCACTTTCTTCAAAAAAGGATTACGTATTGCGCTTTACCTACCCGGCGGGGGATCTGCTGCAAGCGTTCTTGTTTGCTGATGACGCGAGCGGCCTGGCCCTGGGCTATCACGGAGCGCGCAAACACCAAAAAAGCAAGACGCTCGTGCCTGATAACCTGTTTGACGCACGAATCCCGAAAGCGCGTAAAGCCGGACATGGTGACTACCTGCCCGACTCTCAGCCCAATAATGAGCAGCAATCGGCTGCTCGTTTTGCGGACCAGGTAATTGATGGCGTCGGCACACCTGCTTATGTGTGAAGAATCTCCAAGCAGACCGCAATTAAGGGCCACGGCCAATATACCCGTTAAGGTCTGGTCGAATTACGTTCAGCAAGTTGTTTCCTCCGGCAAGTTCGGTTTCGCCAGGCGGCCTGCCGTTTCGCTTGCTCGACCCAATCCTTCTCATATCCCTTCGGAAACTGGAATACCCCATTCGAAAACAGCACTTTCGGGTTTGCTTTGTCTTTCCCAGCGGTACCCAGCAGCTTTGGCCTGCCCTTGGTTTCAATGGCAAACACACCGCCTTGCCCTACCAAGATGTGATCAACGTTTAGACGAGGTCATCGTCTGATCCGATCAGAAAAATTTTGGGTTGATCCACCACCCGGTTTACAAATCCGCCATCTTCCGAACTCTTACGCCGCCATTCTCCTAAGCTGAATACAACAGGATTAATTGGACGCTGCACGTTTGTTTGTGTCTTCGAGAATACCTTCAATACTTCGACATAGGAAAGATCATCGCTGATGATCATCACGTCGATATCGCTCTGTGCTTTGTCAGTGTCCCGCGCAACCGAGCCATAGATGAAAGCGGCCCGAATACGTTTCTTCAGCGGCGAGAGCGCTTTCCGTAAATGGTCAGCCACGCCAAAAGTCTTCAGAACAATTCCGCTCAGTTCTTCAAAGATCGGCGCACTGCGGTTTGCCTGGTAATGTTTTTGGTTGCCAATCCTGGTGGTCGTGAGCAATTGCGAAGACTCCAGGCGCTCCAATTCTCGCTGCACCGCGCCGATGCCCACGCCCGCAAACCGTACAATCTCATTGGCGTAATAACTTCGATCCGGATTCCCAAACAGCAGCCCCAACACCCGTCGTTGGGTTTTCGTAAAGAGGACCTCGCCCAGACTTGTGCTTTTCATTCCCATAATGGGAATGATAGTTCCTTTTTTGGGAATGAACAATCACTCTCAACTACTACTTGCGCAACAGCAACTAAATGGGTCCACACGGAGTTGACGGCTCGGCTACGCGCCCCGCACGTCAAGAAGTACGATCGATCAAACGTGGGCACACAGCCCCGATGGAGCAGCTCCCTTTTTAACATAATCACATTCCCGCGGAGCGCGTGTGAAAACGCCTGTAAAAGCGCCATTGCAGATGGGATAATTTGCCATACCCATTGAGGAGGCAGCGATGCGCCATATTCAAGGAGAGAACCGCCATCAGACCCACCTGCTACCGCCTTCGCTGGAGGATTTTGTAGCTGCCGATCATCCGGTGCGGGTCATTGATGCTCTGGTCAACAAGTTGGATCTGGCGTCACTGGGTTTCAGCAAGGCCGTGACCAAGGACACGGGCCGCAAGCCCTATGACCCAGCCGATTTATTGAAGCTGTATGTGTACGGTTACATCAACCAGGTGAACACCAGCCGCCGCTTGGAACGCGAGTGCCACCGTAATCTGGAAGTTATGTGGTTGTTGGGACGGCTGGCGCCGGACTTCAAGACCATTGCCGATTTCCGCAAGGACAACGGCGCGGCCATTCGGCAATGCTGTCGAGCGTTTATCCAGTTTTGTCGGCAGGCCGGTTTACTGAGCGGCCGTCTGGTGGCTATTGATGGCAGCAAGTTCAAGGCTGCAGCGAGCAAAGACCAGGCACTTAACCGCAAGCAACTCAACCGTGATCGGGCCCTGATCGAACAACAAGTGGCGAGTTATCTGGCGCGTTTGGATCAGGCTGATCGAGAGGATACAGAACTGGGGTTAGCGCAGGAGCGGGTGCAGGCAGCGTTAAAACGCCTGGAGCGCCTGGATCGGTACGAGCAGGCGATGGATGCGGGTGACCGTAATCAACATTGTGATACGGAACCCGATGCCCGGATCATGCGGTCCGGACGTGACGGCATGGTGCTGGGTTATAACGTGCAAACGGCAGTCGATGCCGACAGCGGACTGATTGTGCACCATGAAGTGTCACAGGACACCGGGGATAATCGGCTGCTGCAGCCCATGGCAGAGCAAGCCAAAGCAGCACTTCAGCTAGATCATTTGGCGGTAATAGCCGATGCCGGTTACTCCAATGGCCAACAGCAAGCTGACCTGGAAGCACAAGACGTCACCGTCGCGGTGCCCCGTCGGGTGATACCCGGCACCGACAAGGCGTTCTACCAAAAAGCTGATTTTGACTATGACCCGGAACGTAATGAATACCGTTGTCCGGCTGGACAGGTGTTGCACCATTCAGCCGATGACAAGCACCGCAAGTTACACATATACAAACGCGCAGGATGTCGGCAATGCTCATTGCAACCCAAGTGCGCCAAAGCGGATATTCGATCTGTTACCCGCAACTTTCACGAAGATGCATTTGAACGATCTGAAGCTCGCTTGAAGGCCGACCCAGCGCTCATGACCCGGCGAATGGCCATCGTTGAACGACCCTTTGCCGTGCTCAAGCAGGCCATGGCCTTGAGACGATTTGTGTGTCGGGGCATGGCGGCAGTTCAAACTGAGATGGCAATAGCAGTTACGGGATACAACTTAAAGCAAATGATCCATCGCATTGGTGTGCCGAGGATGCTTGCCCTGCTTGCATGAAGGCGTGGCGCCTTTTTCTGTCTCGAGAAATATGGAACTCAGGCTGACCAACCAAAACTCAAATCCATTTTCACACGCGCTCCGCGGGAACGTTTCGAGCGACGGCGAGACCGGATAGGAACCGCTTCACCTCCGACGCGCCTGTTTGCCGAGGGTGTCGCTTGCCACTTGCCGGGGCGAACCGCCGTATCCAACTGATACAGGCTTGTTCCGTGCACAAGCTGTAATGCTTGAACTGCATTACGCGCCGGTCTTCATTTAGCAAACGAGGACTCCGCTCACCCGTCTGGCTGTTCGTTACACCCTCGTTTCCGCCGACGTAATCCATTACACCCCCGCACTTGCACTATTGCACGGCAGCATGCCCATCCTGGAGATGCGGCGCCATCCGCCAAGTGCTTGTTACAGTGTAGGAAAAATCCTTGACTCGCCGGAACCAGCGGCGGATTCTACCGTGCACACCCCAAAAACGGGGACTAAATCAAGTTGGGCCCAGGTGAGCGTCGGCGCAATTTCAAATTTCAGAACTGGAGTCAGCCATGCGGGTGCAGGGCAATATCGACTTTACGCTAACC
>DATDPS010000007.1:0-9736 GCA_035292625.1 Lysobacterales bacterium
CTTGGCCGCCGTGGCCTTGCACTGCCTGCAGCTGAAACTGCCGGTGGATCATGCGGCATGGCTGGCTTTCACGCGTCCCGAGCCGCGTTTGACACTCGGCCGGGCCCTGCGCCGTAAGGCAACCGCCTGCATCGATATTTCCGATGGCCTGGCTGCGGATCTCGGCCACATCGCGTCTGCCTCGCAACTGGGCGCGGAAGTAATTCTGGACTGCCTGCCCCGCGTGCCGGCCATGCACACGCTGGAGCGTGAAAAACTCTGGGACTTACAATTGGGCGGTGGTGACGACTACGAGTTGTGTTTTACTTTGCCGCCGGCGCTGGAGCGGGAACTGCCGGCCCTGGCTGCAACGGGCGGCACGGAGTTGACCATCGTCGGCCGGATGACCGCGGCTGCGGGTTTGCGTTGCAAGAGGCCGGACGGTACCAGGTTTACTCCGTCGCGACAGGGCTTCGATCACTTCAGGCAGTAAATGCGTTGCGGATCCAGTTTACCCGGAGTTCGCCCTGCTCCTGCCCCAGGGACAGCACGTCGAAGCGGCAAGGTTGTTGCGCGCGGTGTTGGTGCAGTTGCAGGAATCGTTGTGCGGCACGAATGATGCGGCCTTGCTTGGTTTTGCCCACGCTCTCGGCGCCGCTGCCGAAGCCCGGATTCTGGCGGTAGCGGATCTCGGTGAATACGAGGTACTGGCCGTCTTCCATGATCAGGTCGACTTCGCCCAGCCGGCAGTTGAAATTCCGCGACAGGGTTCGAAGGCCTTTCTGATGCAGAAACGACTCCGCCATTCGCTCCCAGTGCGTTCCTACCATCCGGTTCAAGGCTGCGCCGTGGCCCCTGCGGGTCGATGCAGTGGCACGGGAACCCCGTCCCTGAATTCCGCAAAGGCGGGGTCACGCTGCAGATTGCCGGCCGTTCCCGAGTGGTAGCTGCCGGAAGCTCCGGCGAAGACAAAATCAGGGTCCTGCCGCATCAACTCCAGCCATGGTAGTAAATCCCAGGCATCCTGCCCGAGCGCAAAGAGGGCGGTGAAAGACCCGCCGCGCAGGCTGGACAAGGCCAGCGGGGAGGGGGCTGAATTCATGTTCAGTTGCACTGGGGTGGTCGGAAAACGCACGCCATTGAGATCCTGGTCATGGATGGAATCTGGTTTGCCAGCGTAGATGCGGCTGGGTGCATAAACCGGAATGTCGCCTGCATTATGAAAACGCAGTTGCGGCCGTAACAACCGGCCCTGGTTGGGATTGGCCACCAGGAAAATCACGTCTACATCATTCCGCCGCACGGGCTCAAATCTCAGGCTCATTTGCAGGGCGTTTTCCAGTTGTTGCTTGCGTGCTTTGCTGTCATCGATTTTCAGTAATTGTTCGAGGACGGAGGAATGGTCATTGTCTTCCTCCTGGTAGCGGCTGGATGCCACGATTTGCCCTTTTTCCTGTAGGAAATTTTCCTGGAAGTTTTGCGCCATGCGCTCACCCCATTCACTGGCGGGCGCCAGGATGATCGCCCGCTGAAAACCGGACCGGCCGATTTCGCGCGTCAATGCCAGGGCCTCTTCGTCCGGTGATAGCGAAATCCCGTATATCTGGCCGCTCAAAGCCGGTGGCGGCATGTAATCTGCCGGCAAATCATTCAGCGCCAGCAGCGGGGTGGCCAGGTCAGGGAGGCTGAGTAAAGTCTCGATCTCCGGCTTTTGCAGCGGACCGATGATCCAGCTGGCGCCCAAGTCGCGGGCCTCCAGGTACGCGGAGGTGGCCAGTTCTCCTTCCTCCCCGGTAGACAGGAAAAATATTTCTGCGCCACCGGGGCTATCCAAAAATCCACTCATGATGCCGTCACGCAGCGCTTCCGATGCCGCTTGCAAGCGGCCTGCGCCGGGCAACAGGACGGCTATTTTTTGCGGTGGTATGAATTGCTGCCGGTACAGCAGCCACAGCTCCAGCGCATCGGTTTCGGTCAAGTAGTGCTGTGGGTAGCGGCCTTTCCACGCCGTGACGTCCTGTTCCAGGGTAGCGGCATCGACCAGGTTCTGGCGGATCACCAGGGCCAGCTCGAGCCAGCCGGCCACGGACTGGCTCCCGCGCGAGTTTGCGGCACGCAAGGCCAATTCCCCGGAGGGTATCTCCTGCAGCGATTGCAACAGGCGCAAATCCATTTCCGCCTGGTAACTCGTGCTGGATTCCATCTGCGCCAGCAATCCGGAAATATCCCGCGAGCCGGGGCGGGCCAGCATCAAGGTGGTATTTCTCAGCAGTTGTTCGTAGCGGACCCGGGCGGATACAGGCAAGTCGGCAGCCGCTTCCCGCAACAGGTCTTCGGCTTCATCGGGACGGTCCGCTCGCAACGCCAGATCGGCCAGGACGAGGTTCAGGACTGCCTGGTCGGCCATGGTCAGTTCCGCCTTGTCGATCTGCGCCAGAACTTTCTGCGCCTTCTCAGAGCGGTCAGCCAACAGCCAGGCATCCGCTGATCGGACCCGGCTTGCCCCTGCAGCCGATCCGGTCTGGGACAGGGCTTGCTGCTGCCACAACCGTGCTGCTTCAGCATACTCGCCCGCAGTAAAAGCCAATTCCGGGTCGAGCCGCGGTGCGGCGCTGTCTTTCTGCGGCACGGACGACGGGCCGGCGCAGGACATCAACAAGGCCAGGCCGGCGATCAACAGCGCCACCCCGGACCCACGCTGGAGCGGGAACCGCGGCCAAATGCCGGCAAAGTAATTTTCAGCCGATACCTGGCGGCAACGGGGGGGACTGGGGACTTGGCGGTTGCGCATAGTGACGACAGTGGGAGCAGGCATGGGCAGGATTCGTTGGCTTGTCGGCATTGGATTGAAATGATAACCCAGCCGGCTTCCCGATGATCCATAATGCTCGGCATGGGCATCGGGGAAAGCAAACCGGCCGCCAGCCTCTTCGTCGTCGCCACGCCGATTGGCAACCTAGAAGACATGAGCCACCGCGCCGTTCGCGTGCTGTCGGAAGTCGACCTGGTCGCGGCCGAAGATACGCGCCGCACTCGCGTGTTGTTCGATCATTACGGTATCAGCACTCCGCTCATTGCCTTGCACGAACACAATGAACTGGCGCTTGCGCCCCAATTGGTCCAGCAGCTGTGCAGCGGCTCCTCCCTGGCGCTGGTTTCCGATGCCGGTACTCCACTGCTGTCGGATCCGGGTTATCGCCTGCTGAACCTGGCAATCGCGGCCGGTATCCAGGTGTTGAGTATTCCGGGCGCCAGCGCATTGACAGCGGCACTTTCGATCGCAGGCTTGCCAACGGATCGTTTCGTCTTTGAAGGATTTTTGCCGGCGAAGACCGCGGCACGCAAGGCCAGCCTGGAGCGCTTGCGGCAGGAACAGCGCACGCTGGTGTTCTTCGAGTCCAGCCACCGCGTGTTGGCGAGCCTGGGTGCCATGGCGGAGGTATTCGGCCAGAACCGGCCCGCGGCTGTTTGCCGGGAGTTGACCAAGCGGTATGAAACCACACTGCGCGGAGGGCTGGGCAGCCTCCACGCCGCGGTGCTTGCCAACACGGATCAGCAGAAAGGCGAGTTCGTGATCGTGGTGGATGGTGCCGCCCAGGATATGGATGTATCCATGGCCACAGCGATGGAAATGGCCCTGGCCTTGCAGGAATTCCTGTCCGGCAGCCAGGCGGCACGGGTAGCAGCCAGGCTGTGTGATGTCGATCGCCGGGCACTCTACCGGCTGCTGCCCGACAAGGGGTCAGAGTAAAGCGCCAGAGTAATTACTCCGTGAAGTGGGGTCAGAGTACATTTTCACGGAAGGCCGTGAGTTGAAAAACCTCATCAAAGAAAATGTACTCTGACCCCAATCGGCGCCAATGGTCAGGCCTTTCGTGCATTCAGCGGGGTAGTGCGAGACAATATACGCGGGAGCTGGCCAGGCAATCGCTCCGTCTTTTCGGCGGGGAGGAAAGTCCGGGCTCCACAGGGCAAGGTGCCAGGTAATTCCTGGGGGGCGTGAGCCTACGGAAAGTGCAACAGAAAGGATACCGCCCGGCCGTGTCGCAAGACCGGCCAGGTAAGGGTGAAATGGTGCGGTAAGAGCGCACCGCGCAGGTGGTAACACGCTGCGGCTAGGCAAACCCCACCTGGAGCAAGACCAAATAGGAAGGCAATGCCGTTGCCCGCGGCGCTTTCGGGTAGGTCGCTTGAGGCTGCCGGTGACGGCAGTCCCAGATGAATGATTGCCCACGACAGAACCCGGCTTATCGGCCGGCTCCTTCTTCTTTTTCTTATCCGACTCGCATTTCTGGTTACTTGCGTCCAAGTGGACGGCGGACACTGTGCTCGAGTCCCGCTGAACCGGTCATTACGTGACTACCCGCAACCCCCGTTCGGCATCGTCCACGGCCCCGGCACCCTGCTGCACCGACCCTGCTGCCGCAGGGTTGCCCTCACACAGCGACTGTCTTCAGCGGCCGGCCTCACACGGCATCCCGCCGTGGGCGGCCTCAAATGGACGTCCTGTCCATTTGTCCCCTGGACAGTCGCTGCGCTCGGCGGCTTGCTTAATGGGAGCCAGTCCCGTAAACGACGCCGACCGGCTGCGGAAACATCGCGGATGGAGGAGGCTGTGCTTGAGTCCAATCCGCGAACCGCCACAAAAACCGGCTGGACCGGGGGTCGAACGGACAGGACGTCCATTCGAGGCCGCCCGATACACGAATGTGAGTGAGGCCGACCCCCGGGGAAGCCGGTTTTTGCGGGAAGTCACGCAGTGACCGGTTCAGCGGGACTCGAGCACAGCATCCATCGTCCTCGCTCTTTCGGCCTCCCGCACCGGGGCCGCGAAGCAGGCAGGGTGAGGCATAGGGTCTGGACGGTAAGCCAAGCAGCGTGACGGTTACTCGGCAAGGTGGCTGCAGAGCTGCGCCTGCGAAAGCCTGCCAGAAAGAGTCGTTAACGCCCGCTACTGGTCACAATTCCGGCTCAGCGCCTCCACTCCCCACTGGCGTAATGAGCATCTCACGGACGCTAAGCATTTGCCCCGCTTGACATTAGACAGTGAAGTCACTATCGTGCATATTAGTGGGAAATAGTGGCAAATAGTGTGGGAGCAGTGGGAAAAAAGTGTACTTCGGTGAAACCGCAATCAATCTGGACGCCAAGGGACGTCTCGCCATCCCGGCCCGCTACCGGGATTCGATCCAGGCGCAGTGCGGTGGCCGCCTGGTGCTCACCTACAGTGCCTTTGATTCCGGCGCGCTATGGCTATACCCGGAAAACGAGTGGGAGCGGGTGCGGGACGAAGTGACCGGCCTGAGCACTTTCAACCCGGGTCACCGCAGCCTGCAGCGCAAGCTGGTGGGCAGCGCAACGGCAGTCGAACCGGATAGCAGTGGAAGAATCCAGTTGCCGCTGACGTTGCGGCAGGTAGCGGGACTGGAAAAGCGCGTGGTGATGATGGGGATGGGCAACCGCTTCGAGATCTGGAATGAAGCGATCCTCAATCAGAAACGCGCCGAGGAAGAACGCAGCCTGGGCGAGGCTGCAACGGAAGAAATGGCCCGACTGGTGCTCTAGGCATAATCGCATCAGCGGAACCGAACACCACAGGGGTGTTGATCGGGGTAGATGAGCAAATTCCAACACCAGCCGGTTTTACTGGACGAAGTGTTGGCAGGGCTCGACATCCGCGGAGACGGGAAGTACCTCGACGGCACTTTTGGCAGGGGCGGACATAGCAGGGCGATCTTGAGCCGCTTGTCCGAGCAGGGAAGCCTGGTTGCCCTGGACAAGGATCCGGCAGCAGTTGCTGCCGGTAAAGAAGCGTTGGGTGGTGATCCGCGCTTCACCGTGTTCCGGGGAAACTATGCGGATATGGAACGCTTTGTCCAGGAATGGGACCTGGCCGAAGGTCTGGACGGAATACTGTTGGACCTCGGTGTGTCTTCCCCCCAGCTGGACAATCCGGAACGGGGGTTCTCCTTCATGGGAGACGGGCCGCTGGATATGCGGATGAACCCATTACAGGGCGTCACGGCAGCTGAATGGCTGGCAGAAGCGCCGGAACGGGAATTGGCCCGAGTGTTTTGGGAGTTCGGAGAGGAGCGCCAAGCGCGCAGGATTGCCAGGAGCATCGTCATGGCCCGGCAGCAACGACGGTTAGAAACAACCCGGGCTTTGGCCCAGCTGATCGAACATACGATCGGCCGTCGTGAACAGAAAAAGCATCCGGCTACACGGTGCTTTCAGGCAATCCGGATATTTATAAATAACGAATTGGCCGATCTGGCCCTAGGGCTGGAAGCCGCAATAAGAAGGTTGCGCCCGGGAGGGAGGCTGGTGGTGATCAGTTTCCATTCCCTTGAGGACCGCCTGGTCAAGCGGACAATGAAAGAAGCCGCACGACCAGGCAGAGTCCGCAGGAATATTCCGGAACACCCGGGGTCGAGGCCTTCGTTGCGATTGATCGGAAAAGCCGTTAAACCCTCTGCTGCTGAACTCTCCGTCAATCCCCGCGCGCGCAGCGCTGTCATGCGGATTGCGGAGAAAATCGCTTGAATGCACGGTTACTGATGGTTGTCATCATGCTCGGCGCCTTGATCGGCACTGCGCTGGGTGTCGTCTACACCCGCCATGAAAGCCGGCGCACGGCGGTCCAGTTCGGCGAACTCGAAAATCGGCGTGATGACCTGGTTGCCGAGTGGAGCCGGCTGCAACTGGAACAGGCCTGGCTGGCGGACGCGGGCCAGGTGGAGTCAAAAGCCCGCGACCATCTCGGCATGGGCGCGGCTGAGAATCCAAAGATCCTGGTGATCAAACCATGAGTGGCGAAACTCACAACACCGCCCCGGTAACCCGCCTGTATGCGTTCCTGCTGTTGTTCATGCTGTGTTTGATTGCGTTGATCGCCCGTGCGGTGAATTTGCAGGTCATGGAAACGGAGTTCCTGCAGGGCCAGGGCGAAGCCCGCTTCATGCGCGACGTGGAAGTGCCGACCCGTCGCGGCAATATCCTCGACCGGTCGGGCGAACCCCTGGCGGTAAGCACCCAGGTCGATTCCGTTTGGGTAAACCCGAAGGAGTTGTTGCAAAGCCCGGAAGATATCGCCCCCCTGGCAGCGGTGCTCGAAGCGGATGCGGAGGAAATAGAACGTCGCCTCACGCAGCGCTCCAGCCGCGAATTTGTCTGGCTGCGGCGGCGCTTGCATCCCGATGTGGCGGCCGAGATCGAGGCGCTGGAATTGACGGGTGTTTACCTGCAAAAAGAGTACCGGCGTTTTTACCCGGCCGGTGAGGTCGCGGCGCATATCATCGGCTTCACCAACATCGATGATGTGGGCCAGGAGGGCCTCGAGTTGACCTACAATGACTGGCTGCAAGGAAAATCAGGCCTCAAACGCGTAATCCGTGACCGCCTGGGGCGCACGGTCGAGCATGCTGAATTATTGCGTGAAGCAGAGCACGGCCATGACCTGACGCTCACAATCGACCGTCGCCTGCAATTCCTTGCCTACCGGGAACTCAAGCGCACAGTACTGAAGCATGGTGCGCGCGGCGGCACTGCGATCCTGCTCGACATCGCCTCCGGCGAAGTGTTGGCCATGGTCAACCACCCCGCGTTTAACCCGAATCAGCCCAATTTCGATGGCGATGGCCTGCGTAACCGTGCGGTCACCGACGTGTTTGAACCCGGTTCGGTAATGAAAACCTTTTCCGTGGCTGCGGCCCTGGAAGCCGGCCTGGTCGAGCCGGATACGCCCATCGACACGACGCCTGGCACCATCAACGTTTCCGGTCACACCATCAGCGACCATCAAAATTATGGACCCATAGACGTTACCCGCATCATCACCAAGTCTTCAAACGTAGGTGCAACCAAGCTGGCCTTGATGATGGAGCCGGAACATATGTGGAGCGTTTACAGCCGCTTTGGATTTGGTGAAGTCACCGGGGTGGGCTTTCCTGGCGAGTCCGCGGGTGTGTTGCGCAACTATAGCCGCTGGAGGCGGGTGGAGCAGGCCACGCTTTCATATGGTTATGGACTGTCGGTGACGGCAATGCAGCTGGTGAGCGCATTTGCCGCGGTGGCGGATGAAGGCCGCATGCGCAAGCCCAGCCTGGTTCGTGGCGCCAACAACCCTGCCGTATCCGTCATCGACCCCGCAGTGGCGCGGGCCGTGGCAACGATGATGGAGACCGTGACCGGCCCGCAAGGCACCGGCAAAAAAGCGCGCGTAAACAACTACCGTGTCTCCGGAAAAACGGGCACCTCGCGCAAAGCCAGCGCAGCCGGCTATGCCTCTCGCTACATCGCCACTTTTGCGGGTTTCGCGCCGTCCAGCCAGCCGCGCCTGGCGGCCATCGTCACCATCGACGACCCAAGTGCCGGGGAGTATTACGGCGGGCTGGTCGCGGCACCCCTGTTTTCCACCATAGTCAGCGGCGCCCTGCGGCTGCTGGACATTCCGCCGGACGATTACACCGGTGCGCTGGTTCAGGTCGATGCGGTAACCGATCCGGCGGACATGGATGGGGGCGTGCAATGAGCTGCCCGATGAGCCTGGCGACCCTGCTGGAAGGCTGGTGTGACACGCCGCCAGCCGTGACCATCAGCGGCCTTACACTCGATTCGCGCAGCGTGCGACCCGGCGATGCATTTCTCGCTGTCGCCGGCACCCATACCCACGGCCTGTCGTTCGCCGCCGAGGCGCAGGCGCGGGGCGCCCGGCTCATTATCCATGACGGCCTGGCAAATATTCCGCGGCTGGAAATTCCTGCGGTCCGCGTCGAGGGTCTCGGTCGCTTGCTGTCGCGCATGGCCGCACGGTTTTTCCATGCACCCTCGGACCAGCTGACCATTGCTGGCGTGACCGGCACCAATGGCAAGACGTCGACTGCTCATTTCATCGCCCAGGCCTGGCAACGGACCAGCGGTAAAGCCGGCCTCATCGGCACCATTGGTTATGGCGCCTTGCCGCGCTTGCGCAAGGCGGAACTCACTACGCCGGATGCGGTTTCCGTGCAGCGCATGCTCTCGGAGTGCATCGACGAGGGCGTTGATAGTGTCGCCATGGAAGTGTCTTCCCACGCACTGGAGCAGGGCCGCTGTGCGGACGTGGCCTTCGATGCCGGCGTGTTTACCAACCTCAGCCGCGATCACCTGGATTACCACGCCAGCATGGCGCAGTATGCGGCCGCCAAACGCCGCCTGTTCACCGACTGCCAACCACGTTTCGCAGTGATCAACGCCGACGATGAATTCGGCCGCAGCCTGATTGCGGAGCTGAAAGGCCGGGCCGAGGTTTTGAGCTACGGCACCAATGGTTCGTCCGAATTAAGGGCCGGCGTGCTTGAAATGGATGCATCAGGCATGGCGCTCAACATCACCAGCCCCTGGGGGCAAGGCAAATTGCACGCCGCTCTGCTGGGCCGGTTCAACGTTTCCAACCTGATGGCTGCGGCGGGAACCCTGGCTCTGCTGGGCATGCCCTGGAGTCAGGTCATGCACCAGCTGGAACTGATGCGCCCGGTACCAGGACGCATGCACTGCCTGGGCGGCGAACACGACCAGCCGTTGGTGGTGGTCGATTTTGCCCACACGCCCGATGCGCTCAAACAGGCGCTGACGGCATTGCGCGCGCACCTGCATGGCCGCCTGACCTGTGTGTTTGGTTGCGGCGGGGACCGGGATCGCGGCAAGCGCCCGATGATGGCAGCTGTGGCAGAGAGCCTGGCCGACCGGGTGGTTGTTACCAGCGACAATCCACGCA
>DATDPS010000008.1:0-7237 GCA_035292625.1 Lysobacterales bacterium
TAGTCCACCTCGATCAGCGCCCCGGCGTCCATGGCGATCGCCGGCGAGGTGGCCGCGATGGCCGCAACGGGGTGCCCCTGGTACATGACCTTATCTATGGCCAGCGGCAGATCGACGATCTTGTCGCAAGGCGCCGGCCCCAGTTGCATGTAGGGGTCGCACTGCGCCTTGATGTCCTCGCCGGTTAAAACGCACACCACTCCGGGCAGCGCTTCGGCGGCAGAGGCATCCAGGCGGCGGATTCGCGCATGCGCGTAAGGTGAGCGCAGGATGTACAGATGCAGCATTCCCGCGTGGTGTTCGTCGTCGCAAAAAAAGCCGTTGCCGCGAATCAGCCGATCGTCCTCTTTGCGCCGCAATGATTTTCCTACCCAAACCATGTTCCTTATCCTCTGTTTTCTGGCGTGCCGGAATCGCCGGGGCCCGTTGTAGAATCCGGTTTGGCGCCATTGCCAGCGCCATTGCCTCTGAACAGGCGTTTCAGCCAGGCCACGAAGCGCGCGAACAGTCCCGGGCGGGCCTCTACAACCACTGGCGCGACCACCGCGCCGCCAAGCTCTACCTGCAGAGCCTGGATCAGGTGGTTGATATCACGCTCGGCGATCGGCTTGACCAGGCCGCCCGCGAGCGATACCAGCTTGCCGAACATGGCCATTTCACCCTGCCACTTCACCCGCGTGGTCTCCGAGCTGGCTTCCTCGAGTTCGAATCCCGCCTTCAGGTTGAACACACCGCCCATGACCTTGCCTTTGCCGGAATACGTGGCCCGGCTCGGCACCACGCACTCCTCCAGTGTCAGCACGACCTCGCCGGTGCCGCGCACTTTGCCGACACCGACCTTGACCTTGACCACGGCCGCACCGTCGTCCTGGATCTGGTGTGAAACATAGGTCGGCAACATCGGCACGAAACGATCAGTTTGCGAGAGCACCGCAAACACCTCGTCGCGCGGGGTTGCAACGGTGAAGTCGCCGGTAAATTCGTAGGCCATCAGCCGCCTGCCTGCGGTTTTTGTGCCGCTGCTGAAATTGCATCGATGATGTTCTTGTAGCCGGTGCAGCGACACAGGTTGCCCTGTATGCCCTTGCGGATTTCCAATTGACTGGGTTGCGGATTCGTTTCCAGCAGGTGGACCGCGGACATCAGCATGCCCGGCGTGCAGAAACCGCACTGCAGGCCATGGTGCTCGGAGAATGCAAGCTGCAAGGGATGCAACACGCCGTTTTGCTCCAGGCCTTCGACCGTGCGCAGCTCGCAACCGTCGGCCTGCACTGCGAGCACGGTGCAGGACTTCACCGGCTCGCCGTTCATCAGGATGGTGCAGGCGCCGCAGTAGCTGGTGTCACAGCCGATGTGCGTGCCGGTAAGGTTCAGTTCCTCGCGGATCAACTGCACCAGCAGCAGGCGCGGTTCCACCTCGCGCTCGTACGTTTTGCCGTTGACCGTGACCGTGATGCCTATTTTCCCGCTCATATCAATAATACTCGTGGCTGTTCTTGACGGTTTCGCCATTGGCGCGCCGCACTGCGATGGCGACGGCGCGAGGCACCAGCGTCGCGATCAGCTGGCGCTTGTAAGCTGCACTGCCGCGCTGGTCGTCGAATGGGCTGGCGGCTGCAACGGCGGCTTCGGCGGCCCGGCCAAGCCGTTCGGGCGTGATGGCGCCGCCGTTCAGTTCGGCCTCGGCCTCGTGTGCACGGATGGGTGTCCGGCCCGAAGAACCCAGCGCAATACGAATCGACTGGACCTCGCCTCCGCCCAGGCGCAGTTGCACACCGGCTGAAACCGAAGGAAAGGCCGGGGCGCAACGCTTGAAGGCGCAGTAAGCGCCGCCGCTGCCTTGCGCTGGCATGGCAAAGGAGACGCTGGTCACCAGTTCACCCGGTTGCAGCACGGTCTGGTAGAGGTCTTCGACGAAACCATTGATGTCCAGCGTGCGCTCGCCATCCGAACCCTGGCAATGGATTTGGGTATCCAGCGTATGCAGCAGCACCGGCCAGTCACAACTCGGGTCGCCGGAGGCCACCGAACCGCCAATGGTTCCGCGGCTGCGCACCTGGTTGTCGGCAATGCCATTGGCGCAATCCGCGATGATCGGTATGGCCTGGGCAAGAGCCGAAGCTCCGATCTTCCGGTGCGTGGCCAGGGCGCCGATGCGCACACCGCTTGCGCCGGTTTCAATTCCGTCCAGCCCCGGGATGCGGCCAACGTCGACCAAGTCGGTTGGTTCGTCGAAGCGCAGCTTCAGCATGGGCAGCAGGGATTGGCCCCCGGCGAGGACCCGGGCGCCATCGCCAACCTGGAGCAACAGCTCGATAGCCTGTTTCACCGTATGTGCGCGATGATAATTGAATGGGGCGGGATACATGGGCGGTTTCCGATTAGGGTGGATCGGTACGTGTGTAGAATTAGCATAAATTAACACGTAATAACACAGTTAAAATACCACATCGACCGGGGACTGCAAATGCCTGTTTGCTTTCCCCTTGACGCTTCCCATAGACTCCTGATGGACCGGCTTCTTCAGCAGCGCAAACGGGAGTCCCATGGCCCCATCTGATCTAGGCAGTTTGATCGAAGATCACGCGCTCGAGCGCGTGCCGGACGGTGAACGCGAAAACTGGCTGAAAATCGCCTGGAACACGGTCGGCCTGATCACGACCCTTGTGATCATGTTCTTTGGCGCGGTGGTGTGTTTCGTGGCCGGAGTCAAAATTGCCCTGCTGGCCGGGCTGGTTTCGTTTGGCATCGGCAGCACACTGGGCTGGGCCCTGGCAGGGATCACCGTCGAGACCGGGCTCTCCAATACCCTGATCACGCGCCAGTACGGCCTGGGCCGGCGCGGCTCAGCGCTGGCTTCGATCATATTCGGCTTTCTCATCGTCGGCTTCCTGGCCGTCGAAAATGGCCTGCTGTACCGGGGATTCCTGTTTTTCCTCGACTGGAAAGATGACTGGTCCACGCGCATCCTGCTCTACGGCCTGATGACGCTGGCCTGGATCCTGCTCACGGCTTTTGGCTTCAAGCTCGTAACCCGGACCTCTTCACTGATGATCATCGGTTTCCTCATCGTGCTGGCCTGGATGATGGTGGTGGTACTGGGTGGGGCTGGCGCCACCCCGGCAGAAGGACTGCTGTTCGCCAGCCAGCTGGATGCCGTGACACTCGCCGGCATGGGCATCGATTCCCCGGCGGACAAGTTCGTCTTCGCCTTGAACCTGCTGGTCGGGCCGGCCTGTGCGCTGGCGCTCAACACTGCTGATTTTGGCCGCTATGGAAAGTCGACCGGCCACGTCGCGGCGGCTGCAACGATCGCAATCTTCATGCAATCAATGGTGATGATGCTGATTGGCGGCCTGCTGATGAAAGCCGCCGCGCCGGCGATGATCACTTACTTCAGCGAGGTGGCCGGGATGCCGATCGAGCTTGCGCAGCGCCAGGTGCTGCGCAGCCCGGACAGTATTGCCGCGACCTTCATTGTGTTTGGCGGTGTGGTGGGCTTCACGCTGATGCTGCTGGCCCAGGCCAAGGCCCAGGTGCTCAACACCTACAGTTCGTCCCTGTGCATCGCCAACCTCAGCGACGCTCTGTTGAACTGGCGCCCGGGCCGGCTGACTTTCGTGGTGCTGGCCAACGTGATCGCACTGCTGATGCTGTACGGTGAAATCCTGCACTTCGTCGAGGAGTGGATCAAGCTGCTGGGCGTGCTGCTCAGCGCCCTCGCCGGCACCATCATCCTCGATTACTACTTTGTCCGGCACCGGCTGAAACCGGGCGGTGAAACCGCGGCGGTGAACTGGGCCGGGGTGATCGCCATTCTCGCCGCCGTGTACGGCGCCCATTGGCTGTTGCGGCCTTACCAGCCCGTCGAAGTGCTGACCTCCCTGTTGCTCGTGACGCTGATCTACCCGGGCTTGCGCCTGACTCTGCTCAGACCACGCGGGCAGACCTGAATGGCTGTGACCATGGATCCGGCGAGGGTCAGGACGTCACCCGGTGCGTTGCCGCGATGCAGGAAGCCTGGTCGTAGATGCCTGACAGCAGGTTCAGCACGCGCGCGACATCGGCCAGGCTGATGTCGGTCGACATGGATTGGGTGAGCGAGATCAGCAACTCCTTGCGGAACTCGGCGAAGCGGTCGGTGATTTCACAGCCCAGTCTGGTCACGACGTAGGTGACCCCCTTCTTGCTGTCGTTGCTGCCGGTTTTTTCGATCACCCCGGCGTTGACCAGCTTGCGCACGCCGTATTGCAGGTTGGACAGGTCATCCCGGTTGAGCAGGCGGCCGATCTCGGAAATGCTTTTCGGCCGGTCATGCATGCGTATCACGTGCAGTACGGCCGTGTCGGCGCCGGAAAAGGAAGCATCCAGGCAGCACGCCATGCAGTCGGAGCGCCAGCGCTCGGAAGCGGCGGAGACCCGCAGGATGGCGAACTCGAGTTCGGTCAGGCCGACCTCGTATTCGTCCCGGGCCAGGTGCCAGTGCTTGTCGAAAACGGTTTTCTTCATGGCCTCAATTCCATTGACAGGTGGATGATCATCAGGTTAAAGGTATGCAGCAGATTAGGGAAGCTCCGAGTGTTTTATCCATGATTAGCTCATGAACACCTGTCACGGCAGGAGACACAGCACAGGACAGCCGGCATGAACGAGCGGCGATCAAGGCGCGTTTTCCTGCGCGAAACGGGCACCCTGGTGTTGGGGTTCTGGGCCGGTGGAACGCTGTTGCAGATGACACCCGCCGAGGCCCGCGCACAGCGACTGCCGCTGCGGGTGCTTGGCCCCGCGCAAGTCCATACCCTGGAAGCCCTGGCGGAGCTACTGCTGCCCGGCAGCGCTGCCGCCGGCATCGCCCATTTCATCGACCACCAACTCGCCGCGCCTGCCGAAGAGCAGATGTTGATGATCAAGTACCTGGGTGTCGAACCACCCTTCCAGGCGTTTTACACCGCCGGGTTTGCGGCCCTTGACGCCTGCGCCATGAAACTGCATGGCCGGATATTCCCGGATCTCGAGCCGGAACACCGTGGCGACCTGGCTGGCCGGATCGCACAAGCCAACCCGGAAGGCTGGGATGGCCCGCCCGCTCCGCTGTTCCATTTCGTGCTGCGCAGCGATGCGCTGGATGTCGTTTACGGCACCAGGCAAGGGGTGGAAAGCCTCGGCCTGCCTTACATGGCGCACATCGTACCGCCCAGCCGCTGGGGCGAAGCATGATGGCAGGCGAAAAAGTCGATGCCGTCATCGTCGGCTCGGGCGCGGCCGGGTGTTCGATGGCAGTACGGCTCGCCAGGGCCGGAAAACAGGTCATCATCCTCGAAGCCGGGCCGGACAGGGATAATTCAAGCCTGGTCAGCTCTTCGATCTGGTCGCGCCGCCTGCACTGGAGCGGCGATCCCGTCATCGAGCAAGGCGATAACCCGGTGGCTCACGTGTTCAACGCCGGTTACGGGGTCGGCGGCAGCGCGCTGCACCATTACGCGGTCTGGCCGCGTTTCCACGCAGAGGATTTTGAGCTTCGCAGCCGCTTCGATCGCGGACTGGACTGGCCCTTCGGCTACGAAACGCTGCGGCCGTATTACGACCAGGTCCAGCAGGAATACGGGATTTCCGGAGACGCCGCGCGCGAGAAATGGCGGCCACCGGGCGCGCCCTACCCGATGCCCCCGGTGCCGGTGTTCGCGCAGGGGGAAATGATCGCCCACGGCTTCCGCCAGCGGGGTATGGATGTCGCCCCCCTGCCACTGGCCGTCAACACCCGGGTCTACAACGGCCGGCCGCCGTGCATCTGGGACGGCTGGTGCGAAGCCGGTTGCCCGATCGGCGCGCTGGCGAATCCATTGAGCACCGACCTGCTCGCGGCCCGCGCAATGGGCGCGGAACTGCGCACGCAGGCCACCGTCAGCCGTGTGCTGACCGACGCTACCGGCCAGCGCGCCACCGGAGTGGAGTACCATGACGCCCTGGGCAATGCCGTGCAGGTCATGGCCGACCTGGTCGTGCTGGCAGCCTTTGCCGTGCAAAACCCACGCGTGTTGCTGGCATCAGCCAACGCCAAACACCCCAAAGGACTGGCCAACTCCAGCGGCCTGCTCGGCCGCTACGTGATGGGCCACCCCGGAGCCCTGCTCTACGGTTTACTCGATGAGCCAACCCACTGCCACATGGGCGCAACCGGTGGCCAGTACCTGAACCAGGACGGCTACGCCAAGACGCGCCACGCAGGCGAGGGCGGGTTCGGCAGTTACCAGTGGATGATCGCGCAGGCGGTTAAACCCACCGACCTGCTCGGCATCGCCACCACGCGGCCTGACCTGACCGGCGCTGACCTGCATGCTTTCATGCGCAACGCGGCGCATCATTTCGCCACCATGACCGCCGTCATCGAGGATTTGCCGGTGGCCGATAACCGCATCGAGCTTAGCGATCGCAGCGACCGCTTCGGCATACCGCTGGCGCAAGTCACCCACACCACCCACCCCGACAGCAAGCGGCTCTGGCAAGCCGTGTTGCGAGAAGGCCAGGAGGTATTTCGCGCGGCAGGCGCCGGCACGGTCTGGGTGGGGCCGCAGGCGTCGATGCACATCATGGGCGGCACCATCATGGGACAGAAGGCGGCACATTCGGTGTGCAATGAATATGGCCAGGCCCACGATGTTCCGAACCTGGTCATCGCCGGCCCCGGACTATTTCCCAGCAGCGCCGGCGTCAACCCGACCTTCACCATTCATGCATTGGTCGCGCGCAGCAGCGAACACCTGTTGCGGAACTGGGGCACTTTACTCTGACCCCGCTCTTCCTCGGCAGTGCGCCGCAAAGTCCATGCAAGCCTGTGCCAGGCGCACCCGGTCCTGCAGCGTGACCATGACAGTCGCTTGCACCATGACTTCGATGCCCATCGCTTCGATGGCGCCCCTGGCATCGCGGTCCGCGTGGTCGATCACCAGCCCGTCGATCAGCCCCCGGTAGTGACTGGCCACCGAGACCACATCCACGGCCATGCCGAGCTCTTGCATGATCTTGGCCGTGGGGCCTTTGATTGCCCTGCCGCCCACGATGGGTGAAACGGCGACGACCGGCGCGCCAAAAGCGCGCAGCCGCTGCGCCATGCCGGGTAGCGCCAGGATGGGATCGATACTCAGGAAGGGATTGGACGGGCCCAGGATGACAGCCTCGAGGCCTGCCGCCTGGACATCGGAGAGCCGGGCCTGAATGGCCGCTTCACGGTTGCCGCGGT
>DATDPS010000009.1:0-11363 GCA_035292625.1 Lysobacterales bacterium
TCAACCGGCAGGGCGGGGACTGACGGCTCTGCCGGCGTTTCAGGCGCTGGCGCCTTGGGTGCCGTGGGTTCTTTCCGGGCCTGCAGCTCCATTGGTGCTGGCTTGCCCGCCGGCAGAACTGAAAGCGCCCTGACCCGGTTATCAAATCGTGACAGCGCGTCGCCTGGTTCGGGCATGCTCCCCGCGTGCAATTGTTCCACCCACAGGGTCAGGCGGTCACAGCCTTCTTCCAGCGCCTGCACGGCGGCTACCGTGGCCTGCAGGCGATTGGCCGCAATCCGCTCCAGCAAGGTTTCCATCGCATGGCTCAAATCACCCAGCGGCTCCAGGTCGGCCATGCGCGCGCCGCCTTTGAAGGTATGAATTTCACGCTGCAGGTTTTGCACCAATTTCTGGTCCGCGAGCCTGTCTCGCCAGGTGTTGAGCAAGGTATCGCAGCGCTCCAGTACCTCGGCGGCCTCCTCCAGGAAGATGGACAGGATGCCGCCGTCTTCGAGTCGCAGCCGTTCTGTTGTATGGGGGTCCGCGCTGGCTGGCTGGCTGATGGTCTTGGGGAGGGCATCTGCGGACTGGGCTTCTGTTGCAGAGGCGGGGTCCGCAGCCACGGCCTCGCCGGCTTCCTGTGCCGTGCTGCGGGAACCTGCTGCGGCCGTCAGCGCAAACAGGACGGCCAGCAGTTGTTCGTCCTGCAGCGGATAGCTCGTGGCTTCGCCGTTTTCCAGGATGTACAACCGTTGACGGAAACGGTGCTGGCAGAGCAACACGGCTTGCTTGCCTTCCTGCCCGGGAATTTCATCATGGGTAAGCAAAGCTTCGAAATACCGTTCCAGCCCGCGGGCGACTTCGGCCTCCTGGCCCAGGGGCGACAAGGCCAGCGTGCCCGCCAGAGTGTGTGCGCTGCGTACCAGTTGAGCATCGGCCGCGAAGTTCGAGCCTGACACGAAGCGCTCGATGTCAGCAATGTACTGGCTGATCTCGGCGGCCATCAAACGTGCCAGTTCGTTGTCTTCCCTGGCCGGGCTTGCAGCCTGCGCTGGCCCGGCCGTGAGGGCTGCAGGTTCCACGATGGGGGCAGGCAGGTCCGCCTGTTGCGGCGCCGTGCCGCCGTCCGTGGCCTGTCCCAGGGCGCGGGCGACAAAGGCTTCGGGGAGTGTGCGAAGCAGCGTGTCCAGGCGTGGATTTTCGTCGCGTGCGAGTCGTTGGCCGAAGAGGTTGAAACTGGCAATATCCGCCGCTTTGAGTTCACCCGGCTGTTGCAGTAATCGCGCCCTCAGCTCAGGCAAGGCTGCCAGCGCCAGGCGCAGCAGCCCGGTAACGTTGACATCCGCGGCGAGGCGCGCTTCCGCCACGCGATTGAGCACTTCCTCCATGCGCCAGGCAAAATCGCCGATTTCAACTGCGCCCACCATGCGGCCGCTGCCTTTGAACGTGTGGAAACCGCGCTTGATTTCCGCCAGGTGCTGCGTGTTGCCCGCATCTTCCAGCCATTTTGGCAACTGGGTGGAAAGCTGCCTGGCAACACCATCGAATTCCTCCAGGAAGACAGCCAGCAAATCCTGGTCGATGGCGGCAATCGCCGGAAGCACATCGCCCGGCACCTCCGGCGCGTGGGTGGATATCGGCGGGACCTCACCTGGCGCGGGTTTCGCCTGTAGCCGCGGCGGCAGGCGAATGCTGGTTCCTTCCACGGCAACCCCGCTGGCCGTCGCTTCGGGCAGCCCATCCAGTCGTTCATGCATGATTTCGAGGTAGCGCAGGCTGTTGGTCTGCTCATCGCGGCAGCCGGCAAGGTACAGTTCCAAGGCGGCCACGGCATCCGCGAGGGGAATCAGGCGGGCATTCTCGTCGGATGCGCCTGAGGCCTTGGCGTGCAGGCCGGCATGCAGGGCGCGGCAGAGTTTGTTCGTGAGTTCCGCCACTTCGCCCTGTCCGGCCAGTTGCAAAGCGCCGCTGATGCTGGTCAGCAGTTCAGCGAAGTCCGCGTGGGGCTCGCCGTTGAGTTGTTTGCGGATACTCTCCTGCGTTTCCTGCAAGCTGATGATGCATTGATCCAGCAGGCAACTGAGGATCGAACGCTGCTCGTGCGCAGACAGTCCGATGTAGCCTTGCCAGGCGGACTCTTCCACCGGCTCACCCAGCAGGCTGATGTGCGCGTCAAGCAGGGATTCAACCTCGATCAGTTTGCGCGCCAACTTCAGCAGGGGCGAATCCAGCTCGTTGTTCTCCGCCGCGCCGGTTTGTTCCAGGCCGGGGAGCAGCTCCTCGACGGCCCGTGCAGGAACGGGCAGGTTGAGCATGTTCAGGGTATCGGCCAGCTGGCGCAAAGCGGTGAGACTGGACTCCCTTTGTTCCTTTTCAACCCGGCCCGTGCGCAACTCCATGTCGAGCGTGTCCTTGACCAGGCTCATTTCTTCGCGAATGGCATTGCCGATGGAACGGAACAGCTCGGCGTCGCGCCCGGTTACGGCGCCGCGCGCCCGCAACAGGGCTTCGCGATCCGGTATCAATTCTTCGAGCCTGAAGCGCTGGCGCAAATTATCGGCAGGTTTGCTGCCCGGTCTTGCCTGGGCGGCATGGAACAGCAAAGCCCGCGACAGCGCAGTGATGGCTTCTTCAGCCGGCCCCTCCTGGCCGCCTTCAGCCATCGCCTTGAGTGTCATGTCGAGCCGGGCGAACAGGCGGCGCAGGGGCAGATCATTGTCCACCGCACCGGCGTGAAAGCCTGCGATGGTCATCTCGGCGATCCACCACAGGCGGCGCAAGGAGTAGCGGCCCAGCCGCATGTGGAGGGTGTTGCACACACCTTGCAATGGAACGAGCAATTCGACTTTGGACTGTTCCTTTAGCCAGGCCACCAGCGTGGCCTGATATTGATTGCGAATCCGGCGCGCAAAGGTGTCGAAGTCCTGCCTGCTGACGACGCCGGATTCAGAGCCGGCCAGTTCCGGGATCATGACATCCAGCGGGGGCGCGAACAGCGTGCCTTCGGACAACAGGGACTCATCGTATGTTGCCCGCAGTTCATTCAAAGTCGGTAAAAGTAAAATGGGCAGATCGTCATGACCGGCTTGCAGGCGATCGAGGTATGACGGCAGCACGATGACCGCATCGGTGAGCGCGGCCAGTGGTTCATCCGCGCTGGTGCCGCACTGGTTCAGCATGTGGCCGCCGACTGCGATCATTTCATCGGTCAGGATGCTGGCGCCACGCTGCTCCATGGTCTTGAAGGTGAGATTAAGTAATTCCAGTTGCTCCTGGACTGTCCTCAGCGGTCCGCGTTCGGCAGTGTTGGCGGCAAATGCTTCCAGATTATCGCGCACGGCCTGCAGTGCCAGGTCCAGGTCCTGGCGCACCCAGCGAATGGCGGCGCTTGCATTGGTTCCTTCCAACATCATGCTGGCTTACTCTCCCGCGCGGCAGGACCGGGTCCGGTCACGCTCCCTCCTGTCGTGGCAACTTGAAGTCCGCCACCGATTCCCGCAGCTGGCGCACGAGGTTGGCCAGGGTGCCCATGGAATGCGCTGTCTGGTTGGTTCCTTCCGATGTCTGGATGGAAATATCCCGGATCGAGTTCATTTCCCCCGCCACTTTGGTGGCCATCTGCGACTGGGCCTGCGCCTCCTGGGAAATTTCCGCGATCAGCCGCGACAGGTTGATGGAAACGGACTCGATGCGTCCCAGCGCTTCGCCCGCGTCCTCGGCTTTCTTCGCCCCGCTGACGACCTCCGAGGTGGTGGACTCCATCGACACCACGGCTTCGGCCGTATCGGTCTGGATGTTCTGCACCAGCATCTCGATCCGGCGCGTGGCATTGGTCGCGCGTTCCGCCAGCCGCTGCACCTCGTCGGCCACCACGGCAAATCCCCGCCCGGCGCCGCCGGCCGAAGCAGACTGGATGGCGGCGTTCAGCGCCAGGATATTGGTTTGCTCGGCGATGCCGTTGATCAACTCGACGATGTCGCCGATTTCCTGTGAAGATTCACCCAACCGTTTAATGCGCTTGGACGTTTTCTGGATCTGGTCACGGATGGTGTCCATGCCGCGGATGGATTGCTGCACCATTTGCGCGCCGTTATTGGCGATGGCCACCGAGAGTTCAGCGACTTCGCTGGATTCGCGGGAACGTTCAGCCATTTTGTCGAAAGACTGGGCCATCGTGTTGATCGTTTCAGTCACGGCGCGAACCTGCTCGGCTTGCCTGCCAGACGCCTCGGCCAGCTTGCTGGTCGTGTTCATGGTGTCGTGCGCCGACTCGGCAACCGTCGCGGCCGTTACATTGATGCCGGTGACCAGCTCCCGCAATTGCTCCACGGCAAAGTTCACGGAATCGGCAATGGCACCCGTCATGTCGTCCGTCACCGTGGCCCGAACCGTCAGGTCGCCGTCAGCGAGAGATTCCATCTCATCCAGCAAACGCATGATGGCCTGCTGGTTGCGCTGATTCTGGGTGCCCGCATCCAGCGCCCGTTTGCGTTCGGCGGCCAGGATCGAGCGCACCAGCCAGGTGACGATGGCCAGCATCAGCATCAGCGCCAGGGAACCGGACCACAGCGAGGGCCAGATTCGGCTGGAGGAACGAAGTTGTATGGCCTCGGCCAGCACCCGGGCCTGGTCGAACATGTCCTTGCTGTCAAGGAACAGTTCATCGGCCGCGCCGCGCACTTGCAGCAGATCCGGTGACGAAGCGAGGATGAAGTCAATTTGCGGCTTGTTCGCCTGGAACAGTTTCTGCACTTGCGCCAGGGAATTCAGAGCGTCGGTATTGCGAACTTGCGTCACCCCCAGCGCCGCGCTGCCCCTGAGGAGTGCGTTGAGCATTTGCTCGAAATGCTCCACCTCCTTGCGGAAACTGTCAACGGCGTTGGTGGCGCCGTTTCCACTGCGCAGGATTTCATTGAGGTGCCGCAGGATCCGGTCCGATAGCACCAGCTGGCGCCCGGCCACGAAAATTTGCTGGCCGGGGGCATTGTTCTGGGTCAGGATGCGCACCGCTTCATCCGTCAACTCCTGCATACTGGGCAAGGCGTCGATGAACGAGGCGCTGGCCTTGGCCAGCTCGAGCACCAGTCCTTCCCGGTCAACGATGGTTTGGGTGTTCGAGTTGATCCGCTGCCAGGTATCGTCGAGTGCGCCCAGCGGCTTCTTGATGGACCCCGGCAGAGGCGGCAGGGACTCGACCGGGTCGCCGCTGCTGAGGCTTTGCATGGCATGGGCAACATAGTCCCGGGAATCACTCAGCGCGAAGAAGGCGATAAGTGTTCCTTCGGCGGCTTCGGATGCCGATTTTGCCATCTGCTGTGACAGCACCTGGATCCTGGTGGTGTGTCCGATCCATTGCTGCTGGTGACGGCTGTCAAGGGTGATTAGATAAAACGTCACGGCAACGAAAGCCAGCAGGAACACCAGCGAGCCAATCATGATGAACAACCATGCTGAACGTTGCGGTGCCTGCCTGCTTGCTTCGATGGTCATGTGCCTTTGCTCTTTCGCAACTTTGAGGAAATAACCCTTTTGGGTCGCCTGGCCGCGGCTACGCAAAAATTTAGCTTGCAGCGCCATTCAGAAACTCCGTTGACTTGAACAGCTGTTCCAGTTCCAGTTCCTGCCAGGGTTCACTGCCCAGCAGATGTTGTCTTTTCACCAGGCCACGCAGTGGCGAGTCGGCAGGCAAGTCCGCTTCCGTGGCGTCACTGTTGAGGAAATGCCGCTGACCATATATTTCATCGATCAGCAGGCCGACGGGGGATTTTTGTGGGCCAGTGGCCAGCAAGCGACTGCGGGGTGTGACCTGGGTCCGGTTGCCGTACAGGAACCAGGCCAGGTCAACGATGGTCATCAGGTTGCCGCGCACGTTGGCCAGACCCAGGATCCAGGGCTTGGAGCCGGGCACCGGCGTGGATGGGGTCAATGGCAGGATTTCCTGCACCCGTTCGATATTGCAAGCCAGCCGATTGCCGCTCAGGCGGAACGTTACGCCACTCCACTCCTGGGAGTGGTTGCCACTGGCCCCCTTACCGGGTTGAAAAACTTCGCTTCGTCGCTGGTACTCCTGCAACTTGCGAAAGGCCGCCTTGTCGCTTTTTGCTGTCATCTGTCCTTTCACTTTCCCTGTTCATGGACCTGGACGTAGCCGGTTTCAGGTGGCCGCGTGTTGCGCCACCGCTGCCAGCAATTCTTCCTTGGTAAAAGGCTTGGTAAGGTACAGGTCGGAGCCCACGACACGACCCCGTGCCTGGTCAAACAGCCCGTCCTTGCTGGTCAGCATCACCACCGGCGTGGCCCGGTAGCGTGAATTGTTCTTGATGATGGCGCAGGTCTGGTACCCATCCAGGCGCGGCATCATGATGTCGACAAAAATGAGATCCGGGTTGTGGCGCGCAACCTTGGACAAGGCATCGAAGCCGTTTTCAGCGGTGACGACTTCGTGACCCTCGGCCGTCAACATGCTTTCCGCGGAACGACGGATGGTCGCGCTGTCATCAACTACCAGAATACGCAGGCCCGAGGCGCGGGAAGCCCCGTTTAACCTGGCGGTGTTGCCGTTGACGTGTTCCTGATTCATAAATCCATCCCTAGATTTCTCTGCTGCCGCGAGCCTTCCCGGCTCCTTATTGAACACTCCCCCATTCAAGCTTACTCCCGGGGGAAATCTAATGCCAGCACTTTCGACCTCAGAACCCAGCAGTTACAACAGCTTATAACAAGAACCTGATCAATGGCTCATTGACAAATGCAGGGAGTAATACGCCGGCCCGGGACCGCGAGCGCTGGCATGCGCAGGGATTGAGCCTGATAATGGAGCGGAGGTACCTTCAAGGAAGCGGTCATGGCGCGATTGGCGGCAAAAGCAAAAAAGGCCCGGCAGACCGGGGTGGTGATGGATCCCATCTCGAAGATCAGGACCTACAAGGATTCCACCTTCGCCATGTTGCTGGAAGCGCAGCGTCGCGGCCATGCCATCTGGTACATGGAACCGCGGGATCTCAGCGTGCGTGATGGCCGGGCGCTGGCCCACATGCGCAGGCTTGAAGTCCGGGACCAGTCCGAAGACTGGTTCAGCCTGGGCGAGACCGAAGAACGTGACTTGTCGACGCTGGATTTCCTCCTGATGCGCAAGGATCCTCCCTTCGAAATGTCCTATGTCTACACCACTTACATCCTGGACCTGGCCGAGCGCGCCGGGGTGCTGGTGGTCAACCGGCCGCAAGCCCTGCGCGATGCCAACGAGAAGTGCTTTATCACCCAGTTTCCCCAGTGTTGCGTGCCCACATCGATTACGCAAAGCTCGGGCGATATCCGTGCCTTCGTCGGGCAGCACGGCCTGTCGGTGATCAAGCGGCTGGATGCCATGGGCGGAGAGTCGATCTTCCAGCTTCGTCCCGGGGATCCAAACCTCAACGTGATCCTGGAAACGATGACCGGGGGCGACAGCGGGTTCGTCATGGTGCAAAAGTACATTCCTGAAATAACGCAAGGTGACAAGCGCATCCTGGTGGTGGACGGAAAGCCTGCACCTTTTGCCCTGGCGCGGATTCCGAACCCCGGGGATTTTCGCGGCAATCTGGCCAAGGGCGGCACCGGCAAGGGCGTGCCACTGAGCGAACGTGACCGCTGGATTTGCGCCCAGGTCGGACCTGAACTGCGGCAGCGTGGCATCCTGTTTGCCGGCCTGGACGTGATCGGCGAATACCTGACCGAAATCAACGTGACCAGTCCGACCTGCATCCGTGAACTGGATGCGCAGTTTGGTCTCAATATCGCCGCTGACCTGTTCGATGCGATGGAGCACAGGGCAGGTTGATGGGCGGGAGCAGCGCCCCGGCCTGGATGCAGGACCGCTTCATGGTCTGCCTGGTGCTGGCCATCGGCCTGCATGCAGCGCTGGTGCTGGGTGTCAGTTTTGGCGTAAACCTGAACCCGGTACCGCGCCTGGCGGACACGCTGGACATCGTGCTGGTCAGGTGGCGATCGGAAACCGCGCCGGAAGAGGCGGATTTCCTTGCCCAGGCCAACCAGCAGGGTGGTGGGGAATCGACCGAAAAGACACGGCCTGTGCAACCGGTCAGCGGTCAATTCCCGGTGCCGGAGCAAGGGCAGGATGCGGTGCAGAGCACGGAACAAGCGCCAGTCCACGTGCTGCCCTTGCGCGAAGTGATCACGGTTGAATCGGATCGGGGCCAGCCGCTGGAGGCAAACGAGCTGGAGCAACCCGAACTCGAGTCGCCCGATGCTGCGCGGCTGATGCGGCAAAGCATGGACATGGCCAGCTTGCAGCCCGAACTCGGTCGTGAAAGCCTATGGCAGTCAAAACTACCGCGGCGCAAGCAAATCTCCGCGAATACCCGGGAATACGAGTTTGCCAGTTACATGAGCGCCTGGGTGGCCAAGGTGGAGCGGGTGGGGAATCTCAATTACCCGACCGAACTGCGCCAGAAAAAACTGCATGGCGACCTGGTCCTGTCGGTTGGCATACACAAGAACGGGTCGATCGAAAGTGTCGAAGTGATGCGCAGCTCGGGAATCAGGGAAATCGACGATGCGGCGCAACACATCGTGCAGCTGGCAGGGCCCTACGCCCCCCTGCCCGATAACATTACGGAGCAGGTCGATATCCTGCACATCGTGCGCACCTGGCGATTCGAGACTAGGTTTGGCGCCGATTAAGGCCGGCTGACCACGCCGCTCAAACGCAGTTCCACGGTATTGCCATCCGGGTCCTTGATATACATTGAAGGCCCAAAACCGCTTGCCCCATAGCGACTTTCGATGGCGCCGGCCTTGACCCCATGGCGCTCCAGCCAGGCCACCAGTTCGTTCACTTCCAGGGCCTCGATCTCCAGGCACAGGTGATCCAGGTTGCGGCCGCTGGCAGCCGGCGCTGCACCCCCGGGCCGCCCGAGCTCGCTGTCGACATCGACCAGGTCGATCAGGGCCGCGCCGGCGCGCAACTGAGTAAGACCGGTCTGTGCCGGCAGCCTGCGCTCGACCGCACAGCCCAGCACATCGCAGTAAAAGTCGGTCATGGCTGCCAGGCGGGCGGTGCGCAGCACCACGTGATCGATATGGAGTATGCGGATCACGTTTCTTCCGGCCCGATCCACTTCCTGACTTTTGGTGCCTGGTATGCGGCGAAGCGGTCGAGCAGCACCGCCGGCCGGCTCTCGATCATCATCATCGGCCGGTATTCCTCACGCACGAAGCGTTCCTGCATGGCGTGGTCCAGGAAAGCGCCCAGATGGTCGAAGTACCCGGCAACGTTGAGCAAGCCACAGGGCTTGTCGTGGAAACCCAGCTGGGCCCAGGTCAGCGCCTCGAAAATTTCCTCGATCGTCCCCCAGCCGCCGGGCAGGGCGATGAAACCGGAGGAGAGCTCGGCCATCTTCGCCTTGCGCTCATGCATCGAACCGACCACGATCAGTTCATCCAGGCCCTGGTGGGCGATTTCCCGGGTGGCCAGGCTGTGCGGAATGACGCCAATGGCCCGTCCTCCTGCCGCCAGCACCGCGTCAGCCACCGCGCCCATCACCCCGACACTGGCACCGCCATAAACCAGGCCCAGGCCGTGTGCAACGAACTCACGCCCGAGCTCGCGTGCCGCCAGCACGTAATCCGGTGATTTACCCGGGTTGGAGCCGCAGTAGACGCAGATGTTGGGCATGGCTGTCGGTTTGTGATGATGCGGGAGTTGAGGATTATAGCGTTTGGGCGGGGGAAAAATTTCCGTTGTGCGGGCTACTGGTGCCCGCTGCGCTCGCCCGCCAAGGCCAGTAACAAGGCCATGCGCGTATGCAGCCCGTTGCGCACCTGCTGGCGGATCAGAGATTGCGGCCCGTCGGCAACTTCCGAGGCGATTTCGACTTCGCGGTTGATCGGCCCGGGGTGCAGCACCCGGCAATCGGGGGCGGCCAGCGCCAGGCGCTGTTGCGTCAGACCCCAGTCGCGGTGGTAGTCGGCGGCGGCGGGGATGTTGAGCCCGCTGATGCGTTCTTTCTGGATGCGCAGCATCATGATGACGTTGGCGCCCTTGAGCGCGGCGTCAAAGTCATTGAATACCCTGTCGTGGGCGATGGTTTGCTCGCCGGGCAGGAAATCCGCCGGCGCGGCGAGGCGGATTTCCCTGACCCCAAGCCGCCGCAGCAAGGCCAGGCTGGAGCGGGCCACACGCGAATGGCGAATGTCCCCGGCCATGACGATGGTCAGCCGCGACAGGTCGCCGAAGTGCTGCTGCAGGGTGATGGCGTCCAGCAGGGCCTGGGTGGGGTGCGCGGCGGTACCGTCGCCGGCGTTGATCACGTGAGTGCCCGGCTCCGCGCGGGAAGCCAGGTCAGTGGCCGTGCCTTCCTGCGGGTGACGGATCACCACGAAGTCCGGCTGCATCGCCTGCAGGGTGTAAAAGGTGTCGTGCAGGGTTTCGCCTTTTTCGATGGAACTGCCGCTGGCCCCGACGTTGACCACGTGCATTCCCAGCCGCTTGGCAGCCGTTTCAAAAGAAACCCGGGTGCGGGTGCTGGGCTCGTAAAACAGGTTGATCAGTAATTGATCGCTCAAGCTCCCGTGGTAATGGCCGGGATCGGCCGCCACCTTCAGGGCCAGCTGCAATAGTTCCCGCAACTGCTCCGTGCTGCAGTCGTCGATGTGCGTGAAGTGCTGAAGTGGTCCGCTCATTTGAATGCGTTATGGCCGCTGGGCGCCACTCATTCCTGCCTGGCGGGAAGAGATTGTAACCAGTTTTCCAGGATGATTTGCGCCGCCATGGAATCGAGCTTGCTGGCGTGCTTGCGTTTCAGGGCGCCGCCGGCCCGCATTTCCGAGAAACGGTCCTGCGCTGCGCGGGAACTGAGGCGCTCATCGACGTAGACGCATTCACCCTCGTAGCGCTTGAGCAAGGCCTGCCCGAAGCTGCGGGCGGCCCGCGTCATGTCGGTCTCCTCGCCTGCGGAATTCAACGGCAAGCCGACCACGAACAGCTCGGGTTTCCACTCCCGTACCAGGCGGTCGATGGCAGCCCAATCCGGCTGGTCACGGTGGATGACGGTCTCGAGAACGCTGGCGGTGCGCGTGGCGGACTGTCCGACGGCGACACCGATGCGCCGGAAGCCAAAATCAAAACTGAGTACGTACCCGCGCGAAAGCGCAGGGTCAGGCATGCCCGCCTTCCAGGTGCAGCCGGTCTACCTTGATGCCCAGCCGGCCCAGCGCCCCGTCGAATCGATTGGGCAGCGGCATGTCGAAGACGATGTTGCTGTCGGCTTCTACCGCCAGCCAGGCGTTCTGGCGCATTTCGCCTTCCAGTTGACCGCCGCCCCAGCCGGCATAACCCAGCGCCACGAGGTACTTGCTTGGTCCCCTGCCCTGGGCGATTG
>DATDPS010000010.1:0-22711 GCA_035292625.1 Lysobacterales bacterium
CCTGGCGGTTGCGCCCTTGCGTTATGGCGCCGGCGTAAAGGGCAAAGTCAACCTGAGCATGAGCCACGGACAGCCGGTGGTGGCAACGCCGATGGCGATCGAAGGTCTTTTTGCCAGGGATGGTGAGGAAGTGCTGGTCGCCGAGTCCGCGGAAGATTTTGCCGCGGCCGTGGTTCGCCTCTACCGCGACGAAACCTTGTGGAACCGTTTATCCGGGGGCGGGCTGGAAAATGTGCGCCGCCATTTTTCCATCGAGCGGGCGCGCGAAAACCTCGCTGCCATTCTGCAATCACTGCAAAACCCTTAGGCCAATGGATCAGACCTCCCGCAGGCGGCTGGCTTGCAGCACGTTTGGAACACTACCCAGGCGGCTCAGCAGTTCGCTGAGTTGTTCGTAATCGCGCACCCGCACCTTGAGCCGGATCGACACCTCGTCGCTCGACTCGTCCAGCCGGCTGCTGATATCCGTCACCAGGGTGTCGGAAGCCGCGAGGGTGCTGGATATATCCCGGATCAGGTCACGGCGGTTGAAGGCCCGCACCGCGATCCGCACCGTGTAGGCAGCCTGTGGTTTCGCGCCCCAGCTGACCTGCAGCAAACGGGGATTGTTCTCGCGTCGCCAGCGCAGGACCTGGCGGCAATCGTCGCGGTGGATGGTGACGCCGCGGCCGCGCGTGATGTAACCCGTCACCGGATCACCAGGGACTGGCTGGCAACACCGGGCAATCGTAGTCATCAGGTTGCCAACACCTTCAATAGTGACATCGTCCGGCCGGGTGCCCGCCTGGCTGCGTTGCCGCACCGGAGTCTTGCTGAGCAGATCCTCCGCCTGCGGCGGCGCCTGTTCGGAGCGCAAGCGCGACAGGGCACTGACCACCTGGCCGACATGCAGGTCACCACTGCCCACCGCGACGTACAAGTCATCGGCGGTGCCCAGGCCGAAGCGCTTGATGACGGGCGCCAGCTCGGACCCGGCTTCGGTAATGGCCAGCCCCATGCGCTTCGCTTCACCCTCAATGGCCTCCTTGCCCGCGCGCAGGTTGTCATCGTGGCTTTCCTGCTTGAACCATTGCCGCACCTTGCTGCGCGCACGCGCGCCATGGATGTACCCCAGCCGGGGATTCAGCCAGTCGCGGCTCGGACCGGGGTGTTTGGCCGTCAGGATCTCCACCCGATCGCCGGTGTGCACCACGTGGGTCAGGGTCACAATGCGACCATTGACCTTCGCGCCGCGGCAGCGATGACCCACCTCGGTATGCACCTGATAAGCGAAATCCAGCACGGTCGATCCTGCCGCCAGGTCGACCACCTGGCCGCGTGGCGTGAGCACGTAAACCCGCTCTTCGCTGGTCACTGAGCGGAAGCTGTCGAGCAGGCTGACGTCATCCAGTTCATCGTCGCCCGCTTCGAGCAACGACCGCATCACGGCGATTTTTTTCTCGAACGCGGGGTCGTGGGGGCCGCCTTCCTTGTACCGCCAGTGCGCCGCCACGCCCAGCTCGGCGTGTTCATGCATGTTACGGGTGCGGATCTGCACTTCCACCGCCCGTCCCTCGGCATCGGATACGGCGGTGTGCAGAGACTGGTAGTTGTTGCCCTTGGGGGTAGTGATGTAGTCGTCAAACTCGCCTGGTATCGGCTGCCACAGTGTGTGCACCAGTCCCAGCGCGCTATAGCAATCGGGCAGGTTGTTCACCAGCACGCGCACCGCCCGTACATCGAACAGCTGGTGAAAATCCACACCCTTGCGTTGCATCTTGTTCCAGATGCTGTAGATGTGTTTCGGGCGGCCTTTGACAGTGGCGTTTATGCCCGCTTCTTCCAGCGCCTCGGCAAGCTTCTGCATGAAGCCGTTGATGAAATTCTCGCGTTCGGCGCGCCGTTCCGCGACCAGGTGGGCGATTTTCTGATATTGCTCGGGTTCACGGAAGCGAAAGGCCAGGTCCTCCAGCTGCCACTTGAGCTGCCAAACACCCAGGCGATTGGCCAGCGGGGCATGGATCAGGGCGGTTTCCTGCGCCAGCGCCAATGCCTGTTCCGTGTTGTCTCTGGCGTGGCGCAACTGCACCAGCTGCCAGGCCAGGTCGATCAATACCACGCGGACGTCTTTGACCAGGGCCAGCAGCAAGCGGCGCAAACCTTCGGCGCTGCGCCCGGTGGCAGTGAATACCTGGCCGGCGGCGAAGTGTTTCAGCTTGTGCAACTCCTCCAGCTGGCTGGCCGCCGCCTGAGGTACCGCCGAACGGATTTTGTCCACGTCCCCGCCAGATTGCTCCGCCGCAAGCAGCATGGCGCAGCAGACCGTTACCGGGTCGGGAGCCAGCGCTTGCAACACGGTCAGCAATTCCAGCAATTGTTCCTGCCCCTGGGATGAAAGCACCCCGGGTTGCTGCAGATCGTGCATCAGGCGAACACAGGTATCGGCTGCAGGGCCCACTGAACCGGCATAGGTTTCCACCCAGCCCTGCAAAGACTGGAACGGTGGCAGCGGGGCAGCGCCGGCCTTGGGCTGAATCTCAGGGTTCATGCAGCACATTCTGCCATGCGGCGGCCAATCGTTTCCCGGACACTTTCCCTTCCGTACCCAGGCGCTGGGCAAACAAGGACACGCGGTACTCTTCGATCAGCCAGCGGTACTGGTCCAGGACCTCATCGTAAACCCCCGCGCTTTCAAGCCTGTCCAGGTAACGGGTCCACCAGGGCATTACGCTGTCCATGCGTTGCCGGTCGCGCAGGGGATTCTCCGGCAGGATGCGCAGGCGCTCTTCCATGGCCGCCAAATACCTTGGATAGTGATCCAGGCGACCGGGCGCGAGCTGAGCGAGGAATCCGGCGTAAACCAGGTCATCCAGTTGCGCGCGCAGATCCGCGGCGGCCTCGGGGTAACGGGAGGCGAGACCATGTTCCAAGGCTGCCTTGATTTTGCTGTGCGCGGGCAACACCTCGTTGAGCAGGTCGGCCTGCTTGCGGCATTCGGCGCCCAGGTGCTTGCGCACCTGAGCCAGCAGCTCGTCAAATGCTTTCTCGCCGCGGGTGGTCGCGGCAGCGACGGCCGCGGCGTGCAGGCTGCTCCAGGCCAGGTCTTCGATCAGCGCTTCAGCCGAGCCCAACGCCATCCAGGCCATCTGGCTCTGGCGCGACAGCCCGGAATGTTTCCGCAGGAAGGCGAGCTTGTCCGACAGGCCGATGGCGAGCAGCCGCAAAACACCACCGCTGTGGGCCAGCGCCGCTTCCTGCGCAGTGTCAAAGAGCCGCAACCCCACCGCGGTCCGTTGATCCACCAGCGCCGGCCATGCCGCCACTCCCTGTGCCGTGACCACGCTGACCGGCAGATCGCCGAAAGTCCACCGGGTCAGCCCGTCGCGATTGAAGCCCGCTCCCTGCTGGTCCATGAAACGGCGTTGCGCGGCCGCGCCAAATCGACTTTGCAGTTGCGCCAGGTCCCGGCCCACGGCAATCTCCTGCCCCCGTCCATCCACCACCTGGATGCGCAACCTGAGGTGGGCTGGCACTGCGCTCTCATTCAGCTCACCCGGGGGAAATATGCTACCCGTCATACGGCTCAACTCCCGTGCGCAGGCCTCGGGCAGGGCTGCGGCTGGGCCGGACTGCTGCAATGCTTGCAAGGCCTGGTGCAAAGCGTCGGCAAACACGGGCAGCGGCGTCAGCAAACGGCGGCGGGGTTTTGGCAGGCCGCGGATCAAGGCCAGCAACTTGTCGCGCAGCAGGCCAGGGACCAGCCACTGCATCTGTGCGGCCTCGAGCGTGTTGAGCAATTCCAGCGGCACGCGGAGGGTTACGCCATCTGCTTCGTGGCCGGGTTCAAAGTGGTAACTGAGTGGGAAGCGATTGACCCCGGTCTGCAACACGTCAGGAAACCAGTCCGCCGGCGCGGTGGCTGCATCCTCGCGCAACAGCACCTCGTGCCCGAGGTACAAGGTCCTGCGGCCTTCCTCACCCAGCTGCCCCAACCACTTTTCAAATGACCGGGCGCCATTCACGTCCGCCGGCACCCGTGCGTCGAAAAACTCGAACTGGGCGTGCTCATCGGCCAGCACATCGCGCCGGCGGCGTTTGTGCTCCATCAGTTCAACTTCTTCGCGGATTTCCCGGTTGTGCGCCATGAAGGCGGCACGGGTATCGAGCTCGCCCCTGACCAGGGCTTCCAAAATGAAAATACGCCGCGCTTCGGCCGGGTCGATGCGCGTGTATTGCACCCGCCTCTTCGCCACGATAACCAGTCCGAACAGGCTGACCTGCTCCCAGGCCAGCACCGCGCCGCTGCGGCGCGACCAGTGCGGGTCAAAATAGTAGTGTTGCAACAGATGCGCCCCCTGCCGCTCGATCCACTCGGGCTGGATGGCCGCGTTGATCCGCCCCCAGGCGCGTGTGGTCTCGACGATTTCCGCCGCCATTACCCACTTCGGGCTGCGGCCGAACAGACCGGAGCCTGGGAAGATGTGAAAGGAACGCGAGCGCGCGCCCTGGTAACTTTTGTCCTCGGGGTGCTTGAGTCCGACGTGACTCAGCAGGCCGCTGAGCAGTGCCTGGTGCACCTGCGCGTAATCGCCCTGCTTGCCTGACAGTTGCAGGCCGGACTCCCGCGCCTGGTCGCGCAACTGCTGGTACAGATCGAACCACTCCAATACCCGCTGCCAATGGAGAAATTCGCGGCCGCACAATTTGCGGAATTGGTTGCCGGACACCACGCGACGCTGCTGGCGCAAATGCGCCCATAATCTGAGCATGGCCGTGAAATCGCTGTTCCCATCCGTGAACCGGCGATGCGCTTCATCGGCTGCCAGTTGCCGGTCGAGGGGGCGCTCGCGCGGATCCTGGATGCTCAGTGCGGCGGTGATGACCAGCAGATCTTCCAGACAGCCCAACTGGTCGCCGGCCAGCAGCATGCGCGCCAGCCGAACATCCAGGGGCCAGCCATCCAGCTGGCGCCCCAAAGCGGTGGGATTGCGTTCGGTGTCAATGGCGGCCAGCTCGAACAGCAGGCTGAAGGCGTCGTTGATCATGCGCGGCGCGGGCGGATCGATAAAAGGAAAGTCCTCGACCGAGCCCAGGCCCGTGACCAGCATGCGCAGGATCACCGAGCCCAGCGAGGTGCGCAGGATTTCCGGTTCGGTAAATTCTGGCCGGGCAAGAAAATCGGCTTCGCTGTACAAACGCACGCAGGTGCCCGGACCGAGGCGGCCACAACGGCCGCTGCGCTGGTTGGCGCTGGCCCTGGAGACGGGTTCAATGGGCAATCGCTGGATGCGGCTGCGGTGGGCATAACGGCTGATCCGCGCCAGCCCACTGTCGATCACAAAGCGGATGCACGGAACGGTGAGCGAAGTTTCGGCCACGTTGGTGCTGAGAATGATGCGGCGCTGTGGCCCAGGATGAAAAACCCTTTGCTGCTCGGCCCCTGATAGGCGCGCGAACAGCGGCAGTAGTTCTGTATGGGCCAGGCGCTGACGTGCGAGAAACTCACTGGCTTCGCGAATTTCACGTTCGCCCGAAAGAAACACCAGGATGTCGCCCCGCGGGTCGATCCTACCAAGCTTGCCCACTGCGTCAGCAATCCCCTGGTACAGGTCGCGCCCGGTCGATTCGGTTTCGGGTTCATCCCCGCCGAGGGGCTGATAAATGATATCCACCGGGTAGCCACGGCCGGAAATCCCGATTACAGGCGCAGCATCAAAATGCCGTGAAAACTTTTCCGTGTCGATGGTGGCGGAAGTAATGATCAGTTTCAGGTCCGGCCGGCGGGGTAACAGGGTCTTGAGATAGCCCAGCAGGAAATCGATATTCAGGCTGCGCTCGTGCGCTTCATCGATGATGAGGGCGTCGTAAGCGAACAGAGCGGGGTCACGAACGGTTTCGGCCAGCAGTATGCCGTCGGTCATGAATTTGATATATGTCTGCGGGCTAGTGCGTTCACGGAACCGCACCTGGTAGCCAACAGCACTGCCCACTTCGGAGTTCAATTCTTCGGCCACGCGCTGGGCCATCGTGCTGGCCGCGAGCCTGCGCGGCTGGGTGCAGCCGATCAGCCCGCGCAAGCCGTAACCCGCTTCCAGGCAAAACTTGGGCAACTGCGTGGTTTTACCGGAACCCGTTTCTCCGGCGATGATCAGCACCTGGTGTTGCTTGATGGCGCCGAGGATTTCTTCACGATGGGCGGTAATCGGCAGGGCCGGGTCGTAGCCTGGAACCGGGGCGGCGGCGCGTCGTTTCGCGGTGTGCTGCATGGGGGAGCGATTTTCCATCCGGGGCGCATTATCCCAGCGCCGGGCCACGGCTGCCACACACTACAGCGTGCCACCGGCTGCTCGCCCTGCGGACAAGTTCACGGCGACAACCTATAATCCCGCCTTTGCTGCCAACAACCCGGGACGATGAACCTGCATGGAACTCAATTTCAATAGCGACAACGAAGCGCCGGTTGCACCCGCCATTTTTGCAGCCCTGGTCCAGGCCAACCAGGGCACTGCCGGGTCGTATGCCGAGGACCAGTGGAGCGCCCGGCTGGATGCGGCGTTTTCGGACCTGTTTGAAACGCGCACCGCCGTGGTCCCGCTCACCACGGGTACCGCGGCCAACAGCATTGCCCTCGCTTGTGTCACCCCACCCTGGGGCGCGGTGTACTGTCACCAGGGTGCGCACATAGTCCGTGACGAAGGGGGCGCACCGGAATTTTTCGGCAACGGCCTGCGCCTCATGCCGGTGCCGGGTGCTGATGGCAAATTGATTCCAGCAGAACTGTTAGAGGCGATCAGGATTAATGCAGGCCACGGTGTCCACAGTTACCAGGCCACCACGTTGAGCCTGACGCAGAGTACCGAAGCCGGCACCGTTTACCTGCCTGGCGAAATCGCCGCCCTGTGCGACGTGGCTGCCGGGTCTGACATGGTCAGGCACATGGATGGAGCGCGTTTTGCCAATGCCGTGGCCACACTGGGATGCTCGCCGGCAGCGGCCAGTTGGCAAGCCGGTGTGCAGATGCTGTCCTTTGGCGCTGGCAAGAACGGTTGCATGGGGGCAGAAGCCCTGCTGATTTTTGGCGATTCTGCATCGCGTGACCGCGCTGAGCGCTTGCGCAAACGCTCCGGCCACCTGCTGAGCAAGATGCGTTTCGTCTCGGCCCAATTGCTGGCCTATATCGAGGACGGATTGTGGCTTGAACTGGCCCGTCACGCCAATCGGCAGGCAGCGCGTTTTGCCGCCACGGTAAGGGTCCATCCTCAGGCCAGCCTGGAATTCACGGTCGAAGCCAACGAAGTATTCGTACGCTGGTCCGCCAGCGGTTTTGCCGCGCTGCGGGAGTTCGGCATCCAGTTTCTCAATTGGCCGGGCCAGGATGACCTCGCGCGTTTTGTTTTTTCCCACCACTGCAGTGAAGCCGAAACCACGAAGCTCTGCCAGGACCTGGAACGATTGTCCACATGAACCTGAACGGAAATATCGGCATCACCCTGCTGATGTTCGCCGCCGTTCTGGTGATCAGCCCCGGACGTGCAGATACACAATCTGCCTACCTTGGCAGCGAGACCTGTAAGGGCTGCCATGCACAGGAGTGGAACAACTGGCGCAGCTCCCACCACTACCAGGCCATGTTGCCGGCGAGCGCTGAAACGGTTCTGGGTGACTTCGATGACGCCGAATTCGAGTATGCCGGGCGCGTCCATCGCTTCTACAAACGCGACGGCCGCTTTTGGGTCGAGACCGACAATGCCGCGGGCGAATTTCAGGAATTCGAAATCAATTACATCTTTGGCTTCTTTCCCTTGCAGCAGTATCTGATCGGCTTTCCCGACGGGCGTTACCAGGCGCTGAGCATTGCCTGGGACAGCCGCCCGCAAGACGCGGGAGGACAACGCTGGTACCACCTGTACCCGGATGAAACCATCCGCCACGATGACATCCTGCACTGGACCGGCAGCTTCCAGAACTGGAACAGCCGTTGTGCGGCCTGCCATTCCACCCAACTGAGAAAAAATTACTCCACCACGGACAATACCTATGCCACCCAATGGGCTGAGATCAACGTGGCGTGTGAAGCCTGTCACGGGCCCGGTGGCGCGCATGTGAGCTGGGCTGCGGGTGAACGCAAGGCGGCAGCCGACCCCGGATTCAGCAACACGCTGGGCGGCGCCAGCGCCTTCGTGGTGGATGGTGACAAACCCACCCGGCGCCGGCTGGAACCGGGCAATGCCCACGCGCAATTGGAAGTTTGCGCGGCCTGCCATTCCCGTCGCACGGAACTGAATGAAGACCACGCCGGCCAATCGTATGCAGACCTGTTCCAGCTGCGCCTGCTGGAGGAGGACATGTACTTTGCCGACGGGCAGGTGCGCGACGAGGCCTACGTTTACGGGTCCTTCCTGCAGAGCAGGATGTACCAGGCCGGGGTGAGCTGCACCAATTGTCATGAACCGCACAGCGGTGCGGTGCTGGCCCAGGGCAATGCACTGTGCGCGCAGTGCCACCAGCCGGCCGTATTTGACACGCCGGTCCATCATCACCACGCGACGAACGACCGCGGCGCGGACAGCAGCGGGGCGGCCTGCGTCAATTGCCACATGCCATCGACCACCTACATGGGTGTGGATGATCGGCGCGATCACAGTTTCCGCGTGCCGGAACCACAGCTCACGCTGGAGCTCGGCATTCCCAACGCCTGCAATCGCTGCCACCAGGAGCAGGATGCTGCATGGTCTGTCCGCGCAATGCAGCAGTGGTACCCGCAGGCAAAGTTACGTGCGGCACACGCAACCGTGCTGGCGGCGGCGCGGCAGGGCCGCCGGGATGCAATGCCGGGCTTGATGGCACTGGCCAATGATCCCTCCCGGCCGGGTATTCTGCGCGCCACCGCGGTGCTCGAGTCCACCCGCTTTCCGTCCCGCGAGTCACTGGCCCTGATACAAAGCCAGCTTGGCGCTGATGACCCCCTGATACGGGCCGCGGCCACGCAGTCGCTGGAATGGCTGCCGGCAGTCAACCGCTACAGCCTGCTGGCGCCGCTGATCACCGACCCGGCCAAATCGGTGCGCATGGCGGTTGCCCCGATGTTGGCCGACCTGATGTTGGCCGACTTGCCACCGGACCAGTTGCCAGCCAAAGGCCGGGACGGGCTTCTCGCGTTGCGGGCCGAATACCTCGAAGCCCTGCGCCTCAACGCCGACATGCCCGAATCCTTGCTGAACCTGGGCAGCTTCCTGGCTATGTCCGGCCAGGCTGAGGAAGCTGAACGGGCCTACCGCCAGGCGCTGAAGCTGGCGCCGGACTTCGTCCCGGCGATGATCAACCTGGCGGATCTGTACCGCGCCGCTGGCCTGGACGACGCGGCCACGCCCCTGTTGCAGTCGGCCATCGAAGCCGCCCCCGACATGGCTGCGGCTTATCACTCCATGGGCTTGTTGCTGGTGCGCCAGAAACAGATGGATCAGGCAGTACGCCAGTTCCGGAAAGCCGCGGAACTGGAACCGCGCAATGCGCGTTATGCCTATGTCTACGCGGTGGCCTTGTACGAGCAGGGTCAACAACAGCAGGCCGTGAGCATCCTGGAGCAGTCCTTGTCACAGCACCCCGGCGACCCCGAACTGATTTCCGCCCTGCGTGCCTACTACCAGAAACTGGGTGAGCTGGAGAAGTTGCAGGTCCTCGAAGCTTCCCAGCCCCGCTGAGCCCCAGAAAAGCAAAACAGATTTGGTACGGCCGCCATTCGGCCGGGAGCGGCCATTGTGCATGGATGCACCGGTGCCGCGAAGGCCAAGAATGGCCGGGAGCGGCCATTGTGCATGGATGCACCGGTGCCGCCTAGGCCAAGGATGGCCGGGAGCGGCCATTGTGCATGGATGCACCGGTGCCGCCTAGGCCAAGGATGGCCGGGAGCGGCTGTAGGGGTAACCCGAGGGTGTAAACGTGCTTGCGCGCAGTAGCTCATGCATGTGCGTCCAGCCACACCAGGCTGGCCATGCGGCCGGTGGTGCCGTCTCGCCGGAAGGAATAAAACCGTTCCGGATCGGCAAAAGTGCAGCAATCACCTCCGCTGATGGCGGTGACGCCCAGGCGCGAAAGGCGCTGCCGTGCCACCGCATAAAGGTCCAGTAACCAGCCCCCACCCTGCCGGATGAATGCCGCATGCGCCGCCTCATCCTGGCACATGAACGCCTCGCGCACCTCGTCACCCACGGCGTACGAGTGCGGCCCGATGGCCGGTCCCAGCCAGGCCAGCAACTGGTCCGGTGCCTCGCCCATGGCAGCCACGGTTTGTTCCAGCACGCCGGCAGCCAGGCCGCGCCAGCCAGCGTGGGCTGCCGCCACCCGTTGGCCATTGCGGTTGCACAGCAGCACCGGCAGGCAGTCCGCGGTCAACACCACGCATACCTGGCCTGGCTGGCTGGCAACCTGGGCATCGGCCAGAGGCGCCGCCGTCGGCGCTGCCGGCCCCCACCCGGCCGGTGACCCCGTTTCAGTGCCGTTACTCCCCGGATGCCGGTAAACCGCAACGCCGTGTTCCTGTCGCAGCCAGCACGGCTCGGCTGGGAGATAGCGGCGCAGTACCGCGCGGTTGCGCCGCACCAGGGCAGGATCGTCACCGCAGTTCAAGCCAAGGTTCAGGCTGCGCCACGGCCCCGGGCTGAATCCGCCCGCGCGCGTGGTGCTGACCGCCCGCACGTTTGCGGGGGCGGGCCAATTCGGCACGATCCAATTCGGGCGCATCACACTTTTTTCCATGGCCAATTCCGCGGCGTGTGAACGCCATGAGTTTAACCCGAGTTCGTGTGTTTCGGCCGTGCTGGATTCCAGACGCGCCTGCGTCGGTCAGTTTTTCCAACCGTCATTCCAGAATTTGCAGCGCAAACTTCTGGAATCCAGATGGGCCCGGTCAGGTCAGAGCACGCCGCACCGGCCCAGGTTGTGCCCCTTGCCGCAAAACATCCAGCAGTCCGAGCATGTCCTGCGGCAACGGCGCATGGAATTCCATCTCGCGCAAATCCGCCGGATGGCGCAGGCGCAAACTGCGGGCGTGGAGCGCCTGGCGCGGAAAATTGCGCGTTGCCTCGATCACCCCGGCATCCAGCCCTTTGACAGACCCCGGTTTGTGCCCGTACGCGCTGTCGCCGACAACGGGAAATCCGCGGTGCGCCAGGTGCACTCTGATCTGGTGCGTGCGGCCGGTTTCCAGTGACACCTCGAGGTGGGTGAAACCGGCAAAGCTGTGCAGAATCCGATAATGGGTGACAGCCGGCCGGCCGGAAACCACCACAGCCATGCGCTGGCGATCGCGCGGGTGCCGGCCGATGGGCGCATCGACAGTGCCGCCCCGGCGCACTTCACCCCTGACGATAGCTTCGTAGACCCGGCTCATGCTGCGCGATTGCAACTGCTCCACCAGGCTGGTGTGGGCGCGCAGGGAACGAGCCACCACCATTACCCCGCTGGTGTCCTTGTCCAGGCGGTGCACGATCCCGGACCTGGGAATTGCGCCCAGGCCTGGATCGAAATGCAGCAGGGCATTTTGCAGCGTGCCGTCCCGGTTGCCCGCGGCCGGGTGCACCACCAGGCCAACCGGCTTGTTGATGACCAGCAAATCCGCATCGCTGTAAATCAGCTCGAGAGGGATCGGCTGCGGCAACACGGTGTCCTCGGCATTGGCCTGCGCATCGATTTGCAGGATCTCGCTTTCGGCCACCTTGTAGGTGGGCTTGACGCAACGGCCGTCCACCGTCAATTCGCCGCTGCGTATCCATTTCTGCAGGCGCGCACGGGAATGATCGCTGAACAGGCTGCTGGCCGCCTGGTCCAGCCGCAAGCCTTGAAACCCGGCGGTCACAACCGCTTGCAGCCGGATCCGTCGAGGCATCAGAAACCGATCCGTGCAGCCCGGACGGGCAGTTCCCTGCACTGTAACCCGCTGTCTGATTCAGTTATCATGCGGTTCCTCCGATCGTCTGGTTCTCAAGATGCAGCGCAGTTCCCATTATCGTGACCATACCCGCGGCCTGCGTGTGCTGGCAATCGTGCTTGTCGGCATTCTCCTGGCCACTTCGGGTTGCCGCAAGGACCGTGCATTCGAGCAAGAACTCTCTGCCGCGGAATTATACGCGGAGGCCAAAAGATCACTGGACAACAAATCCTGGGACCAGGCCATCAACACATACAAGATCCTGCAGACCCGTTACCCATTCGGGCGTTATACCGAACAATCCATGCTCGACTTGTCCTATGCGTATTACAAGGCAGGCGAAAGGCAGAATGCCCTGTCAGGCCTCAACCGCTTTATCCGCACCTACCCGACCCATCCCAATGTCGACTATGCCTACTATCTCAAGGGCCTGGTCAATTTTGAAGAAAACCTTGGTTTCCTCGAGAAACTGATGCCGAGCCGCGTGCGCGACCGCGACCAGTCGGCGGCGCGGGACGCGTTCATCGATTTCAGCGAGCTGCTGCGCCGCTTCCCGGACAGCCGTTACAACGCGGACGCCCGCCAGCGCATGGTATTCCTGCGCAACAACCTGGCGGCATATGAAGTGGGTGTGGCTAACTACTATTTGCGTCGCAAGGCCTACGTCGCCGCGGCCAACCGGGCACGCTTTGCGCTGGAAACCTACCCCAATACACCGGAAAGCTCCGAAGCCCTGGTGGCGCTGCACCAGGCCTACACCGAGCTGAGTCTGACGGAACTGGCCGACAGTACCATGGCAGTGCTGGAGCTCAATTATCCGGACAACTACTACGTGATGGGCAAGAAAAAGAAGAAAAGCTGGACGGATCGCCTGTGGCCTTTTGACTAGGATCCCTCTTTCCAACCTGAAGTAATCGGATAGCGCCGGTCCCGCCCGAAGGCCCGGTGGGTGATGCGCGTGCCCGGTGGCGCCTGCCGGCGTTTGTATTCGCTCAGCAGTACCATGCGCGCGACTCGCCGGACCACGGTTGGGTCAAAACCGTCGGCCGTTATTTTCGCCATCGACCAATCCAGCTCAACATAGCGGTGCAGGATCCGGTCCAGCACCTCGTAGGGCGGCAGGCTGTCCTGGTCCGACTGCTTGGGCCGCAGTTCTGCTGAGGGCGGCCGGCTGATCACCCGCAGTGGAATGCAGGGTTCCGTCTGGTTACCCGTCTCATTGCGAAAATGCGCCAGCTCGTACACGCGTGTTTTGAAACAATCCAGCAAAGGGCCATAGCCACCGCACATGTCACCGTAGATGGTGCAATAACCCACTGCCAGCTCACTCTTGTTGCTGGTGGCCAAAGGCAGCCAGCCGAATTTGTTGGACAGCGCCATGACGATGTTGCCACGGATTCGCGCCTGCAGATTCTCTTCGGTGACATCGGCGGCAGTGCCCGCAAACGAAGGGGACAGCAGGGTCAGTAAGGACTCGAAGGCTGGTTCGATGCTGATGCAGCGGTGGTCGACGCCCAGCAAAACGGCTTGCTGCTGGGCCAGTTCAACACTCAGGCCGGACGTATGCCGCGAGGGCATCATGACCGTGTGCACCCGCGCGGCGCCCAGTGCATCGACGGCCAGTGCCAGGACCAGGGCGGAATCGATACCTCCCGACAAGCCGAACACCACGTCGGTGAAGCCGTTCTTGCGCACGTAGTCACGAAGGCCGCACAGCAACACCTGGTAAATCTCGGCCATTTGATCCGCCGGAGGAGCTGGCCACTGGCGCGCGATCAATCGCCCGGAGCCCGCATCGAAGTCCGCCAGCAGCAGGGCCTCCTGGCACAGGGGGCCCGGGGTGGAAAGCCCGCCATCGTGATCCAGCAACATGCTGCGCCCATCAAACACCAGTTCGTCCTGGCCGCCCGACAGGTTGCAGTAAACCACCGGCAGGCCACAGTCTGCCAAACGCTGCCGCAACATGTTCTGCCGTGCGGCCAGTTTGGCCTCGCTGTAGGGCGAAGCGTTGGGCACCAACAACAGTTGCGCGCCATGCCGCAGCGCCTGCTGCGCCGGCGCCGGTTCCCAGCAGTCCTCGCAGATGATCACGCCCAGACGCAGGCCCTTGAGTTCGACGACCAGCGGTGCGGTGCCGGCCGTGAAATAACGCTGCTCATCAAACACGGCATAGTTGGGCAGGCAATGTTTGTCATAACGGCCGAGGGTTTTACCGTCGCGAATCCAGCTGACCGAGTTGAAGCGCTTCCCGTCCTCAAGCCAGGGGTGGCCGATGATTACGTCGATGCCACGGGTGGCTTCAGCCAGGGATTGAACCGCTGCGCGGGACGAACGCAGGAAACCGGGGCGGAGCAGCAGGTCTTCGGGCGGGTATCCGGCCAGCGCGAGCTCGGGGAACAGCACCAGGTCCGCGCCAGCCCCGCGCGCCTCTTCAACCAGGCTCTGCGCCTTGCCCAGGTTGCCGGCGATATCGCCGACCAGGAAATCATGCTGCGCCAGGGCAATGGTAATCATCGACTTGGGAACAGCGTTAACAAGCCCATCTGGATTCCAGAAGTTTGCGCTGCAAATTCACGCGCCCAGCCGCCCGGAGATCGCCCGGCCCAGGTCGGCAGGCGAGCGGACGGTCATCACACCGGCTGCTTCCAGCGCCTGGAACTTGGCGTCGGCGGTGCCCTTGCCGCCGGCGATGATGGCCCCGGCATGGCCCATGCGTTTACCCGCAGGCGCTGTCACGCCGGCGATGTAGGCCACCACGGGCTTGGTCACGTGTTGCGTGATGAACTCCGCGGCGTCTTCTTCCGCTGAGCCGCCAATTTCACCCACCATGATAATGCCATCGGTTTCATCGTCGGCCTGGAACAGGCGCAGCACATCGATGAAGTTCATGCCCTGGATCGGGTCGCCGCCAATGCCGATGCAGGTGGATTGGCCGAGACCAGCCAGGGTAGTCTGGAACACCGCTTCATAAGTCAGCGTGCCGGAGCGCGACACCACGCCGACCCGTCCCTTGCTGTGAATCTGTCCGGGCATGATGCCGATTTTGCACTCCCCCGGCGTAATGATGCCGGGACAGTTGGGGCCGATCAGGTACGTTTCCGGCCGGGTTTGCAGCACGGCCTTCACGATCATCATGTCCTGCACCGGGATGCCCTCGGTAATGGCCACGATGACACGAATGCCCGCATCCGCCGCCTCCAGAATGGCGTCGGCGGCAAACGGGGGCGGGACATAGATCACGCTGGCCTCGGCGCCGGTTTCACGCACCGCATCGGCCACGGTGTCAAACACCGGCAGGTCGAGGTGCCTGGTTCCACCCTTGCCGGGAGTGACCCCACCCACCAGCCGGGTGCCATATTCCAGGGCCTGGCGCGAATGGAAAGTGCCCTGGTTGCCAGTGAACCCCTGGCAAATGACGCGCGTGTTGCCGTTGACCAGTACACTCATGTCATTGCCCTCCGTGCACGGCAGCAACCACCTTGATCGCCGCATCGTTCAGGTCGCTGGCCGAAATGATTTCAAGACCGCTGGCCGCCAGAAGCTGCCGGCCTTTGTCCACGTTAGTGCCTTCGAGGCGCACTACCACTGGAACCTTGACGCCCACTTCACGCACGGCGGCAATAATGCCCTCGGCGATTTCATCGCAGCGCACGATGCCGCCGAAAATGTTTACCAGGATGGCTTCCACCCGGTCGCTGGAAAGGATCAGCTTGAAGGCTTCACGCACGCGTTCAGCATTGGAGCCACCACCCACGTCCAGGAAGTTGGCCGGCTGACCGCCATTGAGCTTGATCACGTCCATGGTGGCCATGGCCAGACCCGCGCCATTGACCATGCAGGCTATATTGCCATCCAGGGTGACGTAGTTCAGATCGTGGCGACTGGCGGCTACCTCGGTCGGGTCCTCCTGCGCTTCGTCGCGCATGGCGGCCAGCTCCGGGTGCCGGAACAAGGCATTGTCGTCGGCATTGATCTTGGCATCCAGGGCCTGCAGGTTACCCTTGCCATCGATGATCAGGGGATTGACTTCGATCAGGCTGAGGTCCTTGTCACGGAACAAACGATACAGGCCGGACATGATCTTGCCGAGCTGTTTGACCTGGTTGGCATTGAGGCCCATGCCGAACCCCATTTGCCGCGCCTGGTAAGGTTGCAGACCTGCCGTATTGTCCACCTTGATGGTGACGATTTTTTCCGGCTCGGTAGCGGCCACGCGTTCGATGTCCATGCCACCAGCCGCGGAACCCATGAACGTGATGCAGCGGTTCACACGATCCGTCAAGGCGGAGAGATAAATCTCGCTGGCGATATCACTGGCCTCGGCAACCAGCACCTTGTCGACCGGCAAGGCCATGCCGCCGGTCTGGTAGGTGGTGATTTTCATGTTGAGCATGCGCTTGGCTTCCTGGCGCACCTCGTCCAGCGACCTCGCCAGCTTCACGCCGCCCGCCTTGCCGCGTCCGCCGGCATGCACCTGCGCCTTCACCACCCACTTGTCCCCACCCAATTCACGCGCGGCTGCGACAGCCTCGGCCGGAGTGGAGGCCACCAGGCCGGCCGGGACCGGAATGCCGTACTCGGCGAAAAGTTCTTTCGCCTGGTATTCATGGAAATTCATGTGTGCTCCTGCAAGCAGGGCCGGAACGGCCGTGACAAAGTTTGTCATTTTCTCCTGAAACGGTGCATTAAATCAAAGAATCCGCGTGACACTTTTCCGGCCATTGAAGAATTGCGCTACTTCCTGACTACCCGTCATTGCAGAATTTGCGCAGCAAAGTTCTGGAATCCAGGGCGGCTTCCATCCGGCGGACTGGATTCCAGATGCGACTGCGTCGATCTGGAATGACGGGATCATGTGTGCGTCGATCTGGAATGACGGGGTCATGTGTGCGTCAATCTGGAATGACGGAGAGAGTGAGCGCAGGAGCCGGGCGGTGAGCGCCGGGCTGGGCGGTAAGCGCCGCGCCAGTGCTATACTTCCGTGGCACATGCCCGGCGCGGCGCCAGGCCAGCAGGGAGCCACGGATGTCTGCAGCAGGAACTGCCCAAGAACTGATCAGCCAGGTTGGCACCTACCCTTTGCCGGAGTCGCTGACGCTACGCGTGCTCCGCTATATCAGCGTGTACCGCCTGGTCATTGCGCTGTTGCTGCTGGCGGGCAACTTCACCTTCCCGGCTGAAAATTCGTTTGGTTCCATCATCAGCTCGGTTTCCACCCTGGTCACACTGGGCTACGTGCTGTTCGCGGTTTTTGAGATGTTCACGGCGCGACACACCGGTTTCCACGCCTTCAGCCTGGCTCGCTACACCTTGCTGACCGATGTGCTGTTCCTGGCAGTATTGTGTCTTGCACAATCCGGGCCGGGCGGTGGAATCGGTGTCCTGCTGGTATTCTGCAGCGCACTGGCCGGCATGTTGCTGCCGCTGCGGCTGGCCCTGTTCATCGCTTCCGTGGCAAGCCTGGCGATGATCGGGCAGGCGGTTTACGGCATGGCCCAGCTCAAAACAACACTCAACGAGATCCTGGGCGCCGGGCTTTATGGGGCCACGGCGATGGTCGCGTGCCTGCTAAGCCATCGCCTGGCCTTCTGGGCCCGTGACTACCGGCTGATCGCTGAAAAGCAGGAAACAAAAATCGCCGACCTGCAGGAGGTCAACGAACTGATCATTCGCAATATGAATACGGGCATCATTGCGGTCGACTCCAACCGGCGCATCAAGTTGATGAACGAATACGCCTGGTTTCTGCTGGGCAATCCCAAAGTGCGCGAATTGCTGCTGAGCGACCTGTCACCGCGCCTGGACCGGGAGCTGGAACAGTGGCAGACCGATCCAGGCGCGGCGCCCAAACCCCTGGTGCTGGAGGCCAGCCAGGCGCAGGTGGCGCCCGACTTCGCCTCCATGCCCGGGACAGAGGGCTATGGCGCATTGATCTTTCTTAATGATGAAAGCGTGATTTCAAGGCGTGCCCTGGAGTTGTCAGCGAACTCCCTGGCCAAGCTTTCCGGCAGCATAGCCCATGAAATCCGCAACCCGTTGGCTGCCGTCACCCACGCGGCGCAGTTGCTGGACGAGTCCCCTACCATCACGCTCAGCGACATGCGCCTGACCAACATCATCCTGGACCAATCCAAGCGGATGAATGGTATCGTGGAAAATATCCTGCAGCTGTCGCGCCAGGAACACTCGCGGCCTGAGCCCGTGGAACTCAACGCCTTCCTGAAAAACCTGGCGGAGGAGTTCAAATCGACGCAAACCGCCAAGAATCTCGAATTCAACCTGCTGATCGAAACGGGTAAAACATATGTCGTGTTTGACCGCAGCCAGTTACACCAGAGTCTGTGGAAGCTGCTGGACAACACCGCCCACCACGCCAGCGTAAAACGCCAACCCTGGGCAGAACTCAAAATGCGCAAGGACGAGAGCGCCGGCTATTGTGTGATCACTGTGCAGGATAACGGACCGGGTATTCCAAATTCACGCATAGCGGATATTTTCGAGCCGTTTTATACGACGCGCAAGGAGGGGTCTGGGCTCGGACTGTACATCGCCCGGCAATTGTGTGAAGCAAACCAGGCGGAACTTACGGTAGACTCCCAACCGGGCATCGGCACCGCGTTCCACATCCGCATGGGGCTGGCCCCGGCCAGAAGACCGTGAAGTGTTTGCAAGAGGCCAATAACAATCTAACTCGATGAAACAAACGATGCCCTGGTGGCCCAAAGCGCGATGAACGCGAACATGCAAAAAGTGCTGGTCATCGACGACGAACCAGACATTCGTGAATTGCTGAACCTTACCTTGAGCCGCATGGGGCTAAACGTCACAGCGGTCGAGGACCTCGCCGCCGCGCGGCGCGCCCTGTTGTCCTCGGAGTTCAGTTTCTGCCTGACCGACATGCGCTTACCCGATGGCAACGGGCTGGACCTGGTGAGGGAAATTGCCGAAAGCCACCCGGAATTGCCCACCGCGGTCATCACCGCCCATGGCAAAGTCGAGGACGCAGTTAACGCTCTCAAGATCGGTGCATTTGATTTCGTCTCCAAACCGGTGGACCTGGCGGTGTTGCGCAAGCTGGTCAACACGGCGCTGCGCTTGCGCAGCGGTGGGCAAGCTGAAGCTCCTTCACGCGAACACCGGGACGAGGTACCGCAGCCGGTGGCGCTCGACCGGCTCATCGGCAAGTCGGCCGCCATCCGGCAATGTCAGGCCATGATTGCCAAGCTGGCGCGCAGCCAGGCGCCGGTGTTGCTGAGCGGCGACTCGGGTTCAGGCAAGGAACTGGCCGCCCGCCTGATCCACGAACTGGGGCCACGCCGTGACGGTCCTTTTGTTCCGGTCAATTGTGGCGCCATTCCGTCCGAACTGATGGAAAGCGAGTTTTTCGGCCACAGGAAAGGCAGCTTTACCGGCGCGGGGGCTGACAAGGATGGATTGTTCAAGGCAGCCGACGGCGGCACGCTGATGCTGGATGAAGTGGCCGACCTTCCCCTGCACATGCAGGTCAAGCTGCTGCGGGTGATCCAGGAAAAAGCCGTGATGCCCATCGGTGCGCGTGAGGAAGACAAAGTGGATGTGCGCATCATAAGCGCCACCCACCAGGCGCTCAAACCATTGGTGGAAAGCGGCAAGTTCCGCAGCGACCTGTACTTCCGCCTGAACGTCATCGAACTGCATATGCCCAGCTTGCGGGAACGGCGCGAAGACATCCCCCTGCTGGCCAGCCACTTTCTCAAGGAGGTCACCGAGGAATGGGATGCCACGGACGTGCCCATATTGTCTGAAGCTGCGATGGATGCGCTCAAACGCCACAATTACACCGGCAACGTGCGTGAACTGATCAATATCCTGCAGCGTGCCGTGACCATGTGCGAAGGCGATCTGATCCAGCCCGCCGACCTCATGCTGGAGCACGTGGGCGTGCCGGATTCCCCGGGTTCCCAGGCGCATACCCCGGCTGTTTCGCCGACAACTGCGGCGGAAAAAACCGATGACTCCTCGCTCGACACATACATGGAAGACATCGAGAAGAAAATGCTGGAAGATGCCCTGAAAGCGGCGCGCTATAACAAGACCCGCGCCGCGGAAATCCTTGGCATCAGCTTTCGTTCCTTCCGCTACAAGCTGAAGAAGTTTGGGATTGAATAATTCCGCCGGAACCCGCGGCCTGGCGCTGGGTATCGCCGTTCTGCTCGGCGGCTACCTGTTGCTTACCTCGACCGTCACACTGCATGAAACCCTGTGGAAATTCGACGTCAAGCGCATTCTCGAGCTTGGCCTGTTTCCGCTGATTTTCTCCACGGTGTTGTTCAACCGAGCGCTGCGCGCCGCTTTCCGGGAACAACTGGAACGCATCCCCCGCTGGGTGGCGACGGTGTTGCTGGTGCTGCTGGCGCTTGGCGTGGCCTCATCGGCCTACAACGCCAGCTCGACCATGTCATTGCTCTACTCCCTGGCCGAAGTCTCGCTGCTCAGCTTATGGCTGGTGGCAGTGCTGGCCGTGGCGGCCTGCCGCCAGGCAGCCGGGACTGTGTTCGACCAGGTGGCGATCGCCTTGATTGCCCTGGTGGGCCTGGCCGTTGGCGTGCAGGAACTGACCGGTGTATTTGCTGCCTGGTCCGTTGGAATGGAGTTCCACCCGCGCATCGCCCTGCTGCATTTTTCCTGGCCGCGTTTTTATAACCAGGTGCAGGCCTGGTCCATGCCGGTCATCGCTGCTTTGCCCCTGGTATTTCCGGGCAGGCCCCTGGCGAAATTTTTCTGCGTGGCTGCGCTGGTGCTGGAGTGGTATGTTCTGATCGCCACCGGCGCACGCGGCACCATGGTTGCCATAACCGGCGCCCTCCTCGCTGCCGCGGCTTTTCTTCCCGCCATCCGGAAGACATTAATCGGTTACCAGCTGGCGGGACTGTTCGGCGCAATCTTCATATACGCCCTGGTGGTCTTTGGCCACCAGCAGCTGGTCAGCAATGAACCTGCTGGTGTTCCGGCAAGCCCGCATTCTGCTTTATCCAAAGCCGAACCGGGTCAGTCCCAGCAAAAATCCGTGGACCATTCGGCAGATCAGGCCGCAGCCATCCGGGCGCTGGGCGAGCGTAGCGAGAGTTTCACGGAGCCCCTCACGGGGGAGCGCATCCGGACCTCTTCGGGACGTATTGCCATGTGGCGTGGAATCTTGCGCGACGCCCAAGCCCATCCGCTGCTGGGCATCGGCCCGATGAACTACGCCTGCAAGGGCCCGATTTACCGCGCCGCACATCCGCACAATTTTCCTTTGCAGTTCATGGCCGAATGGGGCATGCCGGCGGTACTGCTGCTGATGTTCACCGCGGTGGTGCTGCTGTTCAAATTGGCTGTCACTCTGCGCACACCGGATGCATCGTTTGTTCAGTCCGCACCGTTGGCTGCCTATTTCGCCACGGGCGTTTTGGCAGCGCTGATCCTCGCCTGCCTGGATGGCGTGCTGAGCATGCCCGCCAGCCAGGTCACCGGGGTGCTGGTCTGCGGCTGCTTGCTGGGCCTGCTGCCTGGGTGGACGGCCAATAAAGGTTCGAGCGCAAAAGCACTGCTGGTGCTGACGCTTGCGCTGGCAGTTTCCTTTGCGTTCCTGGCCTTCGCGCGGCAGGAAATCAGCGTGGCTGAACTGCGCTGGGAGCAGACGCCAGTGATGGACAGGGCCATACCACGCCTGTGGCAGAACGGGAAAGTGTGCGCTCTCTATCAGCAAAGCGGGCAATAACCAGAGGGGCCGGCGCTTGGTAGCTAAATGCTGACAGACGAAGGTAGATAGAAATGAAACTACGAGTCGTGCTTGAGCCAAGTGACGAAGGTGGATATACCGCCTATGTGCCGAGCTTGCCAGGATGCGTAAGCGAAGGAGATTCGAAGGAAGAAGCCCTTACCAACATCAGGGAGGCGATCGAGCTTTACCTGGAGCCGGTTGACGATGATATTGGCTACAACCCGAACGCCGAGATCACCGACATCGCGGTATGAGCAAGGTTCCGAGCCTCCCGTTCGATAAGGTCATTGGTGCCTTCAGTCAATGCGAAGATGCGATTAACCCTGGATAGCCACGCCATGTCCAAACCAATCGCAGGTTAGTTTCTGACACAAATTGTCAGTTTGTGACATTTATTTTCCATAAGTTCCAGACATCCACAGAACTAAATTTTTTATCTCCTTGTAATGCAAAAAGATTATTTTATGGCATCTTTCTTGCATTTTCTGCAAGCATCCCACGTTTAAGGGACTAAACCGGCGGTTCGGGTTTGATGTGAGCCGCGTGTCTGAAAGAACCGCCATTTTTTTACCAGGAGGGTAGAGTTGTGAAGAACATGAAATCCGTAGGGAAATTCAAAGGTTTTACCTTGATTGAACTGATGATCGTTATCGCGATCATCGCCATTCTGTTGGCACTGGCTCTGCCCGCTTACCAGGATTATTCCATTCGCGCGAAAGTGGGCGAAGGACTGAGCGTTGGGGCCGCAGCAAAGCTGGCGGTTGCCGAAACGTGTCAGACCAATCCCCTCGTGGACGTCACCGACCAAGCCGCACTTGGCTACTCGTTTGCGGCGAGCAAATACGTTAGCGCTGTTCGATTCACTGGCGCCAGTTGCAATGCCCCCGTTATTGAAGTAGATACCGCTAATACCGGTGCAACGACCGACGTGACACTGGTCCTGACCGGTGCCTATGCCGATGGCGCGGGTCGCTACGACTGGACCTGCTCACACAGCTCAGGTGAAGATCGTCACGTGCCGGCGACCTGTCGTTCATAACGAGCAAAGGTTTAACTGCACGGGT
>DATDPS010000011.1:0-9855 GCA_035292625.1 Lysobacterales bacterium
AACACCAGGCGGGAGACCTGGCCGGGATCCTCGAGAGTATTGATCATCACCTCGGCGCCGATGATGGGCTTGATGCCTGCCTGCTCGGCAGCGCGATAAAACTTGACCAGCGCAAACAGATTCTGCTGGTCGGTGACGGCCACCGCCGGCATGCCCAGTTCACGGGCTTTTGCCAGCAGTTGCTTGATGCGCACCGTACCGTCTACAAGGGAATACTCGGTATGAAGGTGCAGGTGAACAAACGGTGCGGGCATGCCGGGATTGTAGCAAACCCCGCAAAACAATTTCCGTCGCCATCCTGACATTTGCGAAACCTTGTAAAGGCGTCATTCCAGGCGTTTGTGAAACCTTGTAAGGACGCCATCCGAGGCGTTTGTGAAACCTTGTAAGGGCGTCATCCCAGGCTTTGCGCAGCAAACGCCTGGGATCCAGAGGTGTTGGCAGCCGCCGTTCTGGATTCCAGGCCCGCTTTCGGCGGTCTGGAATGACGGCGGTGAAAAGGACGGCGGTCTGGAATGACGGCGGTGAAAGGGACAGCGGTCTGGAATGACGGCGGCGTGAGGGTCACAGCCGGCTTGTCTGTAGATAGCAACTAGACTTGTCTTGGCCATTGCGCCCCGATGTGGTAAATTGCGCGCCCTTGGGGAAATGAATTCGGGCGCGTAGCTCAGCGGTAGAGCACTGTGTTGACATCGCAGGGGTCACTGGTTCGATCCCAGTCGTGCCCACCATCTGCAATGGGGCCGGGTTTGATTAATCTTGCGGATTAATTGAACCCGGCCCCTTTTGTTATTGTTAAAATCTTGATTTACGGTTTGCCGGGGACTAGGATGAAAAACGATTCAAGTTTTTTATTGTGGGTCCGCAGCAGCAAGACGGCCCCATTCGTTTTCTACAGCGATTCCGCATGGAGGCTCTATGAATTCGCGACGACTATTCCTCTGCCTTATTATCGCCACGCTCACGCTGTCCGCGCAGGCGCAAAACAAACCGATCAGCCCTGCCAACCAACAAGCCCACCTTACTCGCGGAAGCAACGGTCAGGCGCTCACCCTGCCGTCGCAGGCGGCGCCGGCAGCGATCGTCTCCGAATACCTGCGGAGCAGTGGTCACTCGGCCGCAACGGTCAATTCCTTGCGTAGCGCCAGTGAAGCACGCGCCGCAAATACGGGGATCACACACCTGCGGATGAGCCAGGAAGTGGCAGGACTCTGGGTTTACGACACTTATGTCAAGGCCGCGGTCAATGACCGGGGAGAACTCGTCCATCTGATCGAGAACCTGGCGCCCGCGCCGTCGCAGGGTGTGGCAAAAGCCGCGATAAACGAGCAAGCAGCGCTTCGCGCCGCGCTCGCCGCAGTGCACAGTGGCATCGACGCGACCGCGCCAACGGGTAAAAAGGGCAACACGGTCACCTTTTTTGCCAAAGGAAACGTTTTCTACCGGGAACCGAGTGTCACACGGGTGGCGATGCCGATGGAGGACGGTTCGATGACAACCGGATTCCTCGTTGAGACCTGGGTGAGCAAGGGCAATCTCCTGTATGAAACACTGGTCGACGGCAAGGGCGGCATCGTGTCGGCTGAGTTGCGCACCAACAATGACTCGTACAACGTCTTCATCGAGGATCCGGATGAAGCGTCGCAGTCTGTCGTCGGGACTGTCGGAATTACGGACGAATCGCCAGAGGGCTGGCTGTTCCAGGGCGCAGGAACGACGGCCAACATCGCCGGCAATAACGCGCATGCCTACCTCGACACGGACGACGATAATGTGCCGGATACGGCAGGCAGTGCTGCTCCCGGGAATGGTGAATACCTCGCGGTCTGGGACGGCAGCGAAGATCCAGACACGGAGGCTAATCAGAATGTGTCCGTGCAGAACCTCTTCTACCTGAACAACGTGATGCACGACGAGCTTTACCGGGCCGGTTTCGATGAGGCCGCCGGGAACTTCCAGGAGGACAACTTCGTCTCAACGCCACGCGGTGGTTCCGACTCGGTCAACGCCGAAGCGCAGGACGGCGGTGGGCTGGACAATGCAAACTTTGCCACGCCGCGTGACGGCAGCAATCCACGGATGCAGATGTACCTGTGGACGGCGCCGGTCGAAGTGCAGGTCAACAGCCCGGCGGATATCGACGGCCCTTATGCAGCGGCCTCAGCGGAGTTCGGTGAACAGCTTGGTACGAGCGGAATCACCGGCGACCTCAAATTGGCCAATGACGGAGTGGCCAGTGCAGGCACCCCTCGAACCCCGGCGGGAACGTTTACTGACGGCTGCGAGGCGTTTGCTGCCGGCTTTTTCACCGGCAAGATCGCCTTGATCGATCGTGGAGGCTGCACCTTCGTCATCAAGGTAAAGAATGCGGAGGATGCCGGTGCTGTTGGCGTCGTGATCGCGAACAACGTCGCGGATGAGGGTCCCATTGGCATGGCTGGCGAAGACGCGACGATCACGATTCCAGCGCTCTCGGTGAGCCTGGAAGATGGCGACCTGTTCAAGGCCCATATTGCAGCGCCGGTCGAGGTTACCTTGCACGCGCTTGCCGACGTCCTGAAGGACGCTTCGCTCGACTCGGACATCGTCTACCACGAGTACGGTCATGGCCTCACCTGGCGGATGATCGGACGGATGAGTGGCGCCATGCCCGGCGCGATCGGCGAGGGCATGAGCGACGTGCTCGCGGTGATCATGAATGACGACGACGTCGTGGGTGAATACAGCACGACTAATCCCGACGGAATCCGCACCGAGGCTTATGATGGGTATACGCGTACCTACGGTGACTTCTCTGCCACCGAAGTCCACTTCGATGGCGAGATCTACGGAGCGATCGGCTGGCTCATGTGGAAGAACTTCGATGTGGCAGGCCTGAGTCGCGACGAGGCGCTTGCCTACATCGTCGACGGTATGAACTACACCCCCGCGGCGCCCAAGTTCGAGGACATGCGCGATGGCATCCTGACCGCCATCGCGAACTCCGCGGCTCTTGGCGACATCACCGCACACCAGTGCCTGGTCTGGACTGCGTTTGCCGATTATGGCGTTGGCGTTGGCGCGACGGGCACAGTGCACGGCTCCAATCCGGTGATCAGCGAGACATTTGATGTCCCGAGCGAGTGCCTCTGAGGCCGGGTTCAGTCAAGCGCTTACCGGCAGGCATTTGCCGAATACATGGGTCGTGTTGAATATGTCATAGCTGCCGTATTCGTCGATGAGCTTGTCCACCCCTGCGGCTTCCAGTATCTGGCGGCAGGTTTCCCCAATGGGGTCAGATCCAATTTCCGGCACACATTGCGGAAATTCTCCATCGCTGGATCGGGTTAGGTCCTGTATTCCCGGACACGTCTGAAAAGCCCGCGCCCGGCCGCGCCAGGCATCGGGTGGCGCCCACGCCGTGACTCCGACCACCGCCGCGAGAGTAAAGTGCCAGAGTAAACGGCCCAGTGATTAGTGTCAGCTAATCGACCATCTTCGCCACCCGGGCGCCATAAGGTGAAAAAGGGCCGGATACAACTTCAAAAAAATGTATTCGCCCCTGTTTCGCGATTAAGCTATGTATCATTCATTGCGTACTTAGGGTGTCACAGCCAATGGCCGATCTGTTTGCCTTCGAGCGTGAAGCGGAATCGCTGGCCGGCCAGCCGCTGCCCGATCGCCTGCGGCCGCGCAACCTGGACGAAATCGTTGGCCAGGACCATCTGGTCGGCGCCGGGGCGCCCATCCGCAAGATGATCGACAGCAGTCATCTTGCATCGATGATTCTATGGGGGCCCCCGGGCTGTGGCAAGACCACGCTCGCGCGGATCCTCTCATCCCAGACAGCGCTGCATTTCGAACAGCTGTCAGCCGTCTTTTCGGGTGTGCAGGACTTGCGCAAGGTGTTCGAAGCCGCCAGGGTTCGCAAGCGGAACGGACAGGGAACACTGCTGTTCGTCGATGAAATCCACCGTTTCAACAAGTCGCAGCAAGACGCCTTCCTGCCGGTGGTCGAGGACGGAACGATCGTGCTGATTGGCGCCACGACCGAAAACCCCTCGTTTGAACTCAACGCTGCACTCCTGTCACGCACGCAAGTGTTCGTGCTCAAACGCCTCGACGATAAAGCCCTTGAAACCCTGATCGAGCGCGCGGAGAAAGATGCGGGACGCAAGCTGCCGGTCGACGGCCAGGCCCGCGCGACACTCAAGGCGATGGCCGATGGCGACGGCCGTTATGTGCTGTCCATCGCCGAACAGATCCTTCCCATGGATGAAACGCTGGATACCGAAGCCTTGCTCAAGCTCGTCCAGCGCCGCGCGCCGCTCTACGACAAGGCCGATGACGCACATTACAACCTGATCTCCGCTCTGCACAAAGCAGTACGCGGATCGGACGCCGACGCGGCCCTGTACTGGTTCGCCCGCATGCTGGCGGGCGGCGAACACCCGGAATTCATTGCCCGGCGCATGACCCGCATGGCTGTCGAGGACATCGGACTGGCCGACCCGCAGGCACTGCCCACCTGTATCGCGGCCTGGGAAGCCTACGAACGCCTGGGCAGCCCGGAAGGTGAACTGGCACTGGCGCAGGCGCTGGTCTGCCTGGCCACGGCGCCCAAGTCGAACGCGGTCTACACGGCTTATGAGGCGGCACGCCGCTCGGCGCAGGAAACCGGTTCCCTCATGCCGCCCAGGCACATCCTCAACGCGCCGACGACGCTGATGAAGCAGCAAGGCTACGGCGCCGGTTACGAATACGACCACGACACGGCCGAGGGCTTCTCCGGCCAGGACTACTTCCCGGATGAAATGCTACGAGTGCAATTCTACGACCCGCCCGAGCGCGGCTTCGAGCGCGAAATCAGAAAGAGGCTGGAATACTGGTCAAAGCTGCGTCGAAAACGGGGCTAGTTCTATCCTGGGAAAACGATGAATACCACTGATCTGGTTTGGCTCGCTTCTTATCCCAGGAGTGGCAACACGTTCTTGAGAACGATCCTGTGGCAGTGTTTCGCCCTGCGCTCGGCGAGCATTTATCCGGATGATCTCGGCGGCAACAAAATTCTGGAAAGCTATGTCGGTCATATCGAGCATGGGCCTGACAAAAAAATGCGCTTTCCCGAAGGCGCCATCCCCTTGATCAAGACGCACAGATACCCTTCGAACACAAAGCGGGCAATCTACGTGATCCGGGACGGTAGGGCGGCAACGGCCAGCCTGTGGAATTTTTACCAAAGACGCATCCCCCTGGAGGCGATCATCGAGGGCCGGACGCGTTTTGGCACCTGGCCAGCGCATGTCAACGCCTGGAATCCAACGGAACGTCCGGATACGCTCTTGCTGCGCTACGAGGACATGAAAGCCGACCTTCCGCTCGTCCTGAATCGCCTCAGCGAATTTATCCAACGCGACATAGTGAAGACGAGCATCCCTGACAGGAACAACATTGCCGGACACGATGGGCGGTATGTAAGACGCGAAAGCGACTGGAGATCGGAGCTTTCAGGAGAGTGCCTGGACAGGTTCATGCAGATCAACAGGGAAACGCTGGCAAAGTTCGGGTATACGGACTGAGTCCGTCAATTCATGCCAGTGTTTAGGAAACCGCAAGAGGCTGCGGTCAGGTGTCGTATCCCAGCGCCTCCAGTGTGTCGGCAAAAATGGCATTGAGTGACTGGATGGGCCAGCCAGGGTCGATAGCCGCGCAAGGCGCGGTTGCGATGCAACTCACGAGAAACAGTCGACTTGTCACGTTCCAGCAGTTCAGCAATCTGTGCCTGGCTATATTCGGCTTTCTTCAGGATAAAAATTTGGTATCGTTCCTCTTGGGTAAGCTGCGTGTAGTTCATCTGTGCTCCTCTTACTTTGGTCGGTGGGAGAAAGCCACCATGCTGCCGCAGCTTGCCCACTGACCAAATTGGTCGAGTTGCACTTACAAGTTGAATTCACCGCTATAAACACAAGGCGGCAAATAGTATTAGGAGTATCAATGAACAAGCAAAGTGAACAGCTGATTGAATTGATTGCTGATATGAAGGAAGAGGAAGCTTTGGATCTTGCCAAGGAAATGCTTGATTCTGGCTACGATCCCATCTCCGTTCTAAACCATTGCCGGGAAGCAATGGAGATTGTTGGTAAACGCTTTGAGCTTGGAGAATACTTTCTTACTGAATTGATGCTTGCCGGTGAGATGCTGACGCAGATTAGCAGCAAGGCCAAACCCCTCATCAAGGATTCACAATTGGGTGGTGAAGCGTCCAGCAAGGGGACTGTTATCATTGCGACCGTACATGGTGACCTGCATGACATCGGCAAGAATATTGTCACTTTCATGCTCGACATCAATGGTTACAAGGTTGTCGATCTGGGCATCGATGTACCGGCGGATACCATTATTGATTCCATAAAGCAGCAACAACCGGCTGTTGTGGGCCTTTCAGGGTTTCTGACGCTCGCCTTTGAATCCATGAAGGAAACAATCGAAGAAATTCAGAAAGCGGGTCTGCGGGACAACATCAAGATCATGATTGGTGGCGGCCAGGTCGATGAATACGTCAGGGAGTACACCGGGGCTGACGCCTTTGGCCTTAATGCGATGGACGCCGTCTCGTTGTGCGGGGCCTGGATTAAAGCCGCGTAATTGACGTGATGTCTGAAATGAACTCAATGATGGGCCAGGACATGACAATGCAGAATCTTTTTACAGAGCGAGAGCAGCGTATCCGCGATGTGATTGCGCTGAAAACTCCGGACCGTGTCCCGCTGATTTTTTACCAGATGTTCTGGGCGGCACGTCACGCGGGCATGACATGCCGGCAGGCCATGTACGATTACGCGGGATTTGCCCATGGCCAGACGCAGGCGGCGCTGGAGTTTAAACCCGACGCCCTGATGCCGATGCAGCTGGCCATTACCGTTGGCAAGGTCATGGAACTAATTGACTACAAGCAGCTTCAGTGGCCGGGGCATGCGGGGCTGAATGAAGATGTTTCCTACCAGTACATGGATAGGGAATATATGACCTCTGCTGAGTATGCAGAGTTTTGCCTCAATCCAAGCGGTTTCTGGATGAACAAGTATCTCCCCCGTATTGCCGGTGGCTTCGAGGTATTCGGTAAATTCCCGCCCTATCCCACCGTGTACCACACGCGCAATGTTGCCCACCTGGCGGCATTGGCACAACCGGGTGTAAAGGAGGGGTTGAACCGTCTAATCGAAGCCGCCGAAGAAGCTCAGCGAATGCTGGACGCTACCAAGGCGAATATCGCTGAATTGAACAGTCTCGGTTTCCCGACGCCGTTTATAGGCACCTCGCACGCCCCTTTTGACGTGGTAGCAGACTATATGCGCGGTTCAAAAGGCGCGATGCTCGATATGTTCCGCAACAGGGACAAACTGCTGGAAACCATCGATGTAGTGACCCGTCTTATTGCCAGCCCAATCCTCAAAGTGGCCGCATCAATGCCTGGGGACGCGCTGAAAATCGTGTTCATACCGCTGCACTGGGGGCTCGGCGGATTCATGTCACCGGCACAGTTTGAGACCTTTTACTGGCCTTCGCTGCGCATTGTCATGATGAAATTCATTGATGCCGGCCTGACACCGATGCCGTTCTGGGAAGGAGATTGTACTGCACGACTGGAAACCATCGCCGATATTCCCGGGGGAAAGTGTATTTACCAGTTTGAGAGTACGGACCTGGTCAAGGCCAAGGAAATTCTGGGTGGTACGGTATGCATTCGCGGCGGCGTCCCCGCATCCCTGCTGATTGCCGGAACCCCCGATGGTGTCAGGGCGCAGTGTAAAAAAATCATCGATGTCGTGGGTAAGGATGGCGGCCTGATCATGGAGGCCAGTGTCGGGATACCCGATGAAGCAAAGGCCGAAAACGTAAAAGCGATGTTCGAATTTACCCAGGAATATGGCCGTTACGGATGACAACTCAGAATATATCAGTGAGTACCGATGCCCGTCATTGGTAATATTAGCGCGGACCTCGATGTCCATGCGCTTGGAAAACTCGCTGCTGTGAATGGTAGTCGTTCGATAAATACCCGTTTAAACGCTCTGCTACCTGGCATCCTGAACGAGATTGAACGCGACAGATTGATCGCACCCTCCCTATGCTACGAAATCGTGGCGCTTGAAAAAGCAGGAACAGGAACCATCACACTGGACAGCGGCGACAGTTTGAAAGCCCCCCTGTTGGCACACCGAATGGCACGGGCTTCACATCTCCTATTCGGCGTTACCACCATCGGTAGCGTCATGGCCAAAACCATTCGGCAATGTTTTATAAATGGAAAAAATGTCAAAGCCATACTGCTGGAAGAGTTGGCAAATGCGGTGCTTTTCGAGACAACGAACAGCTTGCTGTGTTTGGCAGAAAAACAGGCCAGTGCTATGGGATTAACTGCCAGTGGTCCATTATCGCCAGGCGATCAAGAGGGTTTTGGTCTGGATCAGCAAGCAACGGTTCTGGCATTGGCAGGTGCGGAAAAAATCGGTGTCACCCTGACGGGAATGGGGCAAATGAACCCGGCACATTCCCTGTCTGTGGTCATTGGGCTGGGCAAATGCATGCGTAAATGGACCAAGATAGATGACTGCAAGACCTGCCGGTCTCGTGAGAAATGCCGTCACTATCTCACAACACTTGAAGTGGTTGCGTGAGTTTGGCCGTGCAAAAATCAGTGCGTGACAGTATCCGTGTGACTTTTGATCCCGGCAACAGGGAAGTCGGGCATCAATCAGGCGCAAGCTTGCTGGCTACTGCTCAGCACCATGGCATCACGATCGCCAGTGCCTGTGGTGGCAGGGGTATCTGCAAAACATGTATCGTTCATTTTATTGACGGTCATACACCGGAAGCTTCTGCTGCCGATAAACATTTTTTCAGTGCAGCAAGACTGGCAAAAGGCTGGCGACGCGCCTGTCAGATAGAACCTGCAGCGAATTGCACCGTGCATATCCCTGCCCGGGCCCGGGCCGTCCCGGCACGCATGCAGGTTGATGGGTCCGATTTCTGGATTCCGCCTGATCCTGTCGTTAAAACATTTCAACTATCCCTCAGTGCCCCGTCACTTAGGGATAGTCTCGCTGATGCTGACAGATTGATTATGGCGGTCAACCATGCATCAGCCAACACCTGCAAGAAGATTGATGCACATGTCCTGCGTTCATTACCAGAGACCTTACGCCAGCACGGCTGGAAGGTGCAGGCAGTGGTCCGTTTCGATGAAATCATTGCCGTTCAGGCACAGGATACGCAACTGACAGGACTGGCAGTTGACCTGGGTACTAGCAATATCGGAATTTTCCTGGTCAATCTGCACAACGGCACAACGATCGCTTCGTCGGGTATTGAAAATCCACAGATGAAATTTGGCAGTGACATCATTGCCCGGGTGGGTGCCGCAGCAAAGTCACAAAACAATGCTGATGAAATGCACCGTCTTGTTATCAAAGCCATTAACCAGGCGGTTGAGGATCTGTGCAAAAATCATCATTTGAGCGCTGAGCAGATCACTGATGTCGTCGTCGCCGGCAATACGGTGATGCATCACCTGTTCGCGAGACTTCCGCTCAGGGGCCTGGGCCTGGCTCCCTTTGCTCCGGTCATTGCCGCTGCCATGGATTTCAAGGCAGGCGAACTGGGCTTGCATACAGCAAGGGGTGCTTATGTTCATATGCTGCCAAACATCGCCGGTTTTATCGGCGGTGACCATACCGCCATGTTGCTGGCTATCTGTGCCGATACAGAACAGCGGACGGTCATCGCGCTGGACATCGGCACCAATTCAGAAATTTCGCTGATCCACCAGGGTAAAGTATCCAGCCTGTCCTGCCCTTCCGGCCCGGCCCTGGAAGG
>DATDPS010000012.1:0-3725 GCA_035292625.1 Lysobacterales bacterium
GACTCCTCATTTACGGCAACACCACCGGCCGACCTGTCAATCGAAGACGGGTCGCCGGTTTCGTCAAGCCAGCCGAAGAAGTAGTCCCAGCCGAGCGAACGCGGCATGGCGTCGCGGAAGGGGTTATTGCCCTGCAGCCCCAGGTGAAACTTGCCGAACAGTGCGCTCTGGTAGCCGCGCTGCCTGAGTAACGAGGGCAGGCTCATCTCGAATGGCGAGACCTGGGCGTTCGCCAGGTCATCAGGCCCCAGCGCCCCATGGACGTTGGTGCGCAGGGGAAAACGGCCAGTGAAAAACACCGCCCGGCTGGTCGAGCAGGCAGGCATCGACCAGGTGTTGCTGAAGCGGATGCCCGCATTGGCGATCGTGTCGATGTTCGGCGTGCTCGGCGGCGTTTCGCCCCCGTAGCCGAAGGTCTTCATCTGGTCAATGCCGACATCATCCATGATGATGAACAGAATGTTCGGCGTTTTCGGCGCCGCCTGCACCGCGACGGGCGCCAAGCCTGCCACGAAGAGGGCGAGAACCACCGCCAGCGACTGCCGCACTCCGACGCGACCGAGGTGTGGCGCTAATGAGTGCTGCACAGTGTGCTTTTCCCTTTCAGGCTTCGAAGCATCCTTACGCTCGATCACATTGAACATTCCTGATCGCCATCCAACGCTCCCCTTTTTACACTTGCCTTCCTGCTCCGTTCACCTGCTGCTTATGCTTCACCGCTTCCTGCAGCAGCCATTGTTCCACGGGCGGCTGCGACGTTTCTGGCTCCCCGCCCGATTCCACGGGTTTCGGTTGTTCCGGCTTCGCCGCCGGACTGGCGTGCTGCATGCTGAGCCGGAGGTCATTGGGTTTGTCCGCGTTGACCAGAGCCTGCGCGTGGTCAATTCTGCCCGCCGCATAGAGCCTCAGCAGGTCCTGGTCAAAGGTCTGACAACCGCCGCTCGATCCGTTTTGTATCCCCTCCTTGACCTTGTCCACCTGCCCCGATTTGATCAGATCTTTTACGTACGGCGTGTCGCGCAGGATTTCCACTGCCGCCACCCGCTTGCCATCGACCGAGGGCACGAGGCGCTGCGAGATGATTGCCCGCAGGCACAGCGAGAGCTGCAGATAGATCTCTTCATGCCGTTCGCCGGGAAAAAAGTTCATTATCCGGTGAAGCGTTTGATAGGCATTGCTCGAATGCAGCGTTCCCAGGCAGAGATGACCCGTGTCGGCAAACGTGATGGCAGCTTCCATCGCCACCCGATCGCGGATTTCCCCAATCAGAATGACGTCCGGCGCCTGGCGCAGGGCGTTCTTGAGTGCATCATTGAAAGAGTGGGTGTCGGTTCCCACCTCCCGCTGGGTGAAAATGCACTTCCTGTTGGGGTGGATGAACTCGATGGGATCTTCGACGGTGATGACGTGGCCGTCAGTATGTTCGTTGCGGTGATTGAGCATGGCGGCCAGCGTTGTCGTTTTGCCCGATCCGGTGGCCCCGGTGACGAGAATGAGGCCCCGCTTCTGCACCACGATGTCCTTGAAGACATTCGGTAACTGCAGCTGGTCGAGAGTAGGAATCGTGGTCTTGACATGGCGGATGACGATGCCGATGCTGTCGCGCTGGCGGTGCACGTTGACCCGAAAGCGGCCAATCTCGTCAAACTGGATGGCCAGATTCAGCTCCAGATCCTGTGCAAACGATGCCCGCTCGGCATCGCTCATCAGGGAATTGGCCAAAGCCTCGGTATCAGTCGGGCCGAAGTGTTGCGTTCCGATCGGGTGAGTTACCCCCTCCGTGCGAATCAGCGGCGGGCTGTTCGTTGTAATGTACAGGTCAGAGGCCTCACGATCGATCATTTCGCGCAGCAGCGATTGGATGTTCATGCTTTCGATTCCCCTTGGTGGCCTCTCAGCGCCGCCCGGCACAAGTCCGGGAGAAGCACTGTCCTTAAGCGTGTTTCAGAGCGTGTGTGCAGACAACCCCTTGTCATGCAAGCCGGTCAGGCCGTAGTCAAATCACGCTCCAAAAGCAATATCGTTGACCGTAGCCGATTGGCGGAGAAATTGAACCTGTCAAATATGTCAGTTGTTGGATTGAGGCGGCAATGACTTGAGGTAGACCGCAAGGGCTTCAAGATCCCCTGCCGGCAGGCGGGCCAGGTTCTCCTGCACCTTGACCATGGACCCGCCCACGGTATCAAAATCCGGCGTGAAGCCTTTTTCCAGGTAGTAGGTGATGTCTTTAAGCGACCATGCCGCCAGGCCGTCCGCGTGCGGCGTGATGTTGGGCGCTGCGCCTTCGCCGTCAAGGCTCGGCGCTCCGGCCAGCCAGCGCTGCCGCAGTATTCCACCGAAGCGATCGCGCGCTGTGTGGCATTCGGTGCAGTGCCCCGCGCCTTCCGCCAGGTACCTGCCGCGTGAAAGCACGGGATCCGCATCATCCGCGAGCAACGACCGCAGGCTTGGATCGAGGTAGCGCCGTTTCCACAGGCCAATGCCCCGCCGGATGTTCCACGGGAATGCAAGCTCGTGGCCTGCCACAAGATTTTGCACCGGCGTTTGCTGGTCGATGTAGGCTTTCAGGTCGGCCACGTCCTGCGCTGTCATCCGCGCATAGGAGGTGTAGGGAAAAGCAGGGTAATAATGCCGGCCCGCCGGAGAAACTCCTTGCTGCATGGCGTTGTGGAATTCCCCGAGAGTCCAGCCGCCGATGCCGGTTTCTGCATCCGGCGAAATGTTGGGCACCCGGAACAGGCCGAAGGGGCTGGCCAATTCAAGCCCGCCGCGTAAATCCTCGCCGTGGCAGGCCGCGCAACTGGCGGCGTGGAAGACCAATTCGCCGTTGGCCACATCCGGCGTGAGATTGGCCAGATCATGCGAACCCGGTGTTTGCGGGCGGGTCAGCCAGAAAAAGCCCGCAGCTAAAAGCAATGCCAGGAGGATTGGCTTACGCCACATCAGCCGATCCGCTCCAGGCCCGGCCAGGCTGGCTCATTCACCGGGTGTGCGGTATTCCTCATGGCAGGACTTGCACACCTTGAACACATTGCCGGCGGCCGGCTCAAGCGCTTCCAGGCTTTGCGGATCCGCCGCCATGGCCACGGCAAGGGCATCGGAAAACTCCGCCAATTTCTGGTTAAAGCCCTCGCGGTCGCTCCACACCGTTTCTTTGGCCTTCTCCTCGCCGCCCACGTAGCTGCCTTCCGGGAACAAATCGCCGATCACGGCAGCCACATCCTGCATCACCTGGAAGCTCTTCATCGCCGTGGCCGCATCGAACTCCCGCTCAGCTTTCAGCATTTCGCCAAGCGGCTTGGCCGCCTCGCCGACATCTTCCATCAACTCGTGCCGCTGTTCGGCCGGGTCCTCTGCCGCCATGGCAAACGGTGTAGAGCAAATGGCAATGAATACGAAAGCACAGACAAAAGTGCGTAGCATGAATCGTTCTCCAAGTGGTTGATTAGGGATTTGTTGATGGACAGCGTGCGAGTATAACCGGCCTATCATGAAGTCGCCGATCGCCGGGCATTTTTCGGCAGCGCGAACTTCGTCACCGCCTGGCCCCGCCTGACGGCTCAGTCCTTCTCGGCCAGCTTGAGCAGGTAGGCGGCGAATTCCGGGTCTTCCCCATGCAGGAGCTGCGGAATCGCGGCGCGGAAATCAGCCCGCCCGCACCACTCCTGCATGAAGTCATTCCAGGATTGCCAGCGGCGCGCTTCCTTGCCACTGAGGTCGGCTTC
>DATDPS010000013.1:0-14063 GCA_035292625.1 Lysobacterales bacterium
GCCGACACCCGCCAGGACCGCCGGAATGCTGGATCCCTACCTGCCCGACGACGTCCATGGGGACCACTTTACCGGCAACCTGCACGTTGGGCCGCAGGCACTGGTGAACGACCTGATCGCACTTGACGCGAAAGGGTTTACCGTCAAGATGCATGCGGCAGGCGACGGTTCCGTGCACCAGGGGCTCGATGCAATCGAGGCCGCGCGCAAGTCCAATGGAGACAGTGGTTTGCGGCACGAACTGGGGCACGCGGGCTACATTGCCCCGGAAGATATTCCGCGATTCGCGGCGCTCAACGCGGTTGCCGATATTTCACCAGTGCTGTGGTACCCCTCGCCGATTATCGATGCCATCGTTTCCGCGGTAGGTCCGCGCGGTGAAAAGTATTTCCCGGTGCGCGACCTGCTCGATTCCGGCGCGCTGGTCGTGGCGGGTACCGATTGGCCCGCCGTGGCGCCGAATGCGAACCCGTGGGTTGGTATCGAGTCCCTGGTGAGCCGCCGTGACCCGTATGGCCGCAGAGAAGGCCAGCTATGGCCGGAGCAGGCGGTGACGCTGGCAGAAGCCATCCGGATTTACACGTTGAATGGGGCGAGAGCGCTCAGGCTGGATCATGTGACAGGTTCGATTGAAGTGGGCAAATCGGCCGATTTCATCGTGCTGGACAGGAACCTGTTCGAAGTCCCCATCGATGATGTCAGTGAAACGGAAGTGGTGATGACCTTTTTCGCAGGCCGGCCCATCTACTCCCGCCAGTCGCCGCCATCCGCGGACCATTAATGCTGGTCAAAATCCACGATTACTCTTTTTGAGACCGGGTGTGCCTGACAGGTAAGAATGCAAATTATGGGGTCACCCATTAGCCAGCCTGTGTCAATACCCTGATGACAGTGGTTCCTGACAGCACATGAGCGCATAAAGGAGCGAATACACAATTCGGCGCCCATCCCAGAGTCTATGCAAGCGGCTCCGAGAGCTGCGAAGAAGACGGTCAAGGCCGTCGGGCCAGTGCGCTTTGGACGGTAACCAATTACAGGAGTTCAAGAAACCGATATATGTTCCTTTTCCAGACCACAGGTTACATGTCCAATTCCCTGGTGTCAGACTCTGCGCTTGACAACCCGCCAACTCCCGGGGTGGAAGGCCCCTTTTTATCAGTGCTGTACTAAACCCTGAATATTTACTTGATAATAAGGACGGTATCTATACTCGCAGGGCCGGTTGATGGATGCTAACGAGATGCGCTGGCGGTTCGCGTCGGCGTCGGTTGCTCGACTGGGCACGGTGCGCCCCGACGGCCGTCCGCACCTGGTGCCTGTCTGCTTCGCCCTCGATGGCGACGTGGTTGTATCCGTCGTCGACGACAAGCCGAAACGCAGCACGCGACTCCGACGGTTTGACAACGTGCGCGCGAATCCGGCTGTCAGCCTAATGGTCGACCATTACGACGACGACTGGACCCAGCTCTGGTGGGTCCGTGTCGACGGGACCGCGAGGGTGCTGGAGGCGGGCACCGAGCACGCGCGCGCGATCGACCTGCTTGTCGCGAAGTACGCGCAGTACCGCGCCCTTCGCCCCGCAGGCTCGGTGCTCGTGATTGCGGTCGAGGCGTGGCGGGTCTGGTCGGCGAGGTGACCCGACGGCACAACAAGATGAAATTGACACAGCCAGAGATTGCAAATTTTTCGATGCAAGAAAAAGGGCCGTACCCGCCACGATGTTGCCAAAATAGTTAGGAATCGATACTATATTGGTCGGTGCTGGTATTTTATGACCACTGTCATGGCACCCAGGAAATGACTCGTGCCTGATTTAGACATCATCCAAATTCAGCGGGATCTGATTGCTGAATTCGCAGTGTTCGACAACTGGTTGGACCGGTATCAGTACCTGGTCGACCTTGGTCGACGACTACCGCCTTTCCCAGAAAGATGGAAGACTGAAGCAAACCACGTGCAAGGCTGCCAATCTCAGGTATGGCTCCACTTTGGTGAGTTTGGGGAGCGTCTGGTGTTTCATGCGACCAGTGATGCAGCGATCGTCTCGGGATTGATCGCGCTACTCATACGCGTCTATAGCAACCAGCGTCCGCAGCAGATTCTCGAAACACCTCCGATATTCATCAAGGAACTTGGACTCGGCGCACATTTGAGCCCGACCCGCAGTAACGGCCTGCACGTGATGCTGCATACGATTATGCAAAACGCAGCTGCTGCGTGAGGGATACCGCGGCACTGGAGCCTCAAAGCAGGTGAATTGCGGAAGCACCTGATGAAGGGAAACAGGGCTCCAGTGCATGCCGTCGATACTTTGAAGATACTGACGCCCGCGTAACCAATTGAATGAACTGATTGATCGACCAGAGGAACCAAGCGATGGCAACGACAGGATCAAAGCGAGATCATCATCATGGGCCTGAGCCATCGGCGAGTGCAGAGTCCCTGCCCGGGATCCGGCACCTGGTCGCAGTGGGCAGCGGCAAGGGGGGCGTCGGGAAGTCGACTGTGGCGGTCAACCTCGCGCTCGCCCTCAAACATATCGGGGGTAGAATCGGTCTGGTTGACGCGGACGTTTTGGGACCGAGCATCCCGAGAATGCTGGGGCTGCCGATCGGCGAACCGCCTAGAATGACGCCGGATGGCAAGATTCCTCCGGCTGAGCGCCACGGCCTGAAGGCGGTGTCGATGGGGCTGATTACTGACGACGATACCCCTGCCATCCTGCGCGGGCCGATGGTGAGTAAGTACCTGCGCATGTTGATCGCGGAAGTACAGTGGGGCACACTGGATTACCTGATTCTCGACCTACCGCCGGGTACCGGCGACACACAACTAACTCTCGCGCAGAGTTTCCCTCTCTCAGGTGCGGTCATCGTAACGACGCCGCAAGACGTGAGCCTCAAGATCGCCCGTCGCGGCCTGCGCATGTTCGAAAAAGTGAATGTTCCCATTCTCGGCATCATCGAGAACATGAGCACCTTCACCTGTCCCCATTGCGGGAAACCCACTGACATCTTCAGCCACGGCGGGGGTGAGCGGATGAGCCGGGAACTCGGCGTTCCGTTTCTGGGGGCAATTCCCTTGGACGCCGAAATCATGACCGGCGGCGACAACGGACTTCCGATCGTGCTCGCAAAGCCCAACTCAGTCGCCGCCGAGGTGTACCTGGCAATCGCTACGCAGCTGGCCGGTCAGCTCCAGGGACACCCATCGACGGCGCTCAAGCCATTCGCATGGAACTGGGAAACCGGGGAGGGCCAGCCACTCTGGGTCGAAGCCGCGGTCTGTCCAGAGGGTTCGCCGACTACAGTCGTCGGTTTGCGGCGTCGGGACGAGCGGACGATTTCGATCCTTTGGGAGGACGGCCATCACCAGGACTTCGACGTCCGGGACCTTCGGCTGGCCTGCCGTTGTGCGTTGTGCATCGAAGAGATGAGTGGCCGGCCTTTACTCGACCCGAAGACCGTACGTCCTGACGTGGCCCCTCGCTCGGTTTCGAGCGTCGGCAATTACGCCTTCACGGTCAACTGGAGCGACGGCCACAGCACGGGAATTTACTCCTTTACTGCCCTGCGCGAACTGGGCCGGCGAAGTGCGGCAGGAGTTGTCGAAGATGTCTGACATGGTCCCGAACCCCTCGTCGATCGCCATCCGGGCCGAAACCTCCGTCGCGGATCCCAATTCCTGCAAATTCACAGTTAGTAGGATGGTGCATCCCGGTGGGCCTTTCTTCTTTAGCCATCCAGAGCGGGCTGCAGGATCACCGCTCGTCGAACGTCTGTTTGCGTTGGCGGGCATCGTTCACGTCCTCGTTGCCGGCAATGTCGTCACCATCGGAAAGAAGGAAAGCGCGTCCTGGGACGGCCTGAGATCGGAGGTCGGTACCGTGATCCGGACGCAGCTCCTAACCGGCGTGAGAGCCATCCTCGAAGCGCCGCGGCCTGCGCCACCCGGGAATCGGAACGATGACGAGATCCGGGAAGTCGTGCAGGAGCTGCTCGACCAAGAAACTAACCCCTCTATCGCCGCGCATGGCGGGAAGATTTCCATCGTCAAGGTGAAGGACCGCAACCTGTTCATCAAGATGTCCGGTGGTTGTCAGGGTTGTGCTGCCTCCCAGGTTACACTTCGCCAGGGCTTCGAGCTGATGGTCCGACGGGTAGCCCCGGAGGTCGTCGATATCATTGACGCCACCGACCATGCCTCCGGCACCAGCCCCTTCTACAAGCATGCCAACGCGTGACCGAGAAATTGCGAGGGACGCTGGTGTCGACAGTCAATCACTTAAGGGAGCCGACCCAACACAGGGGCCAGAAGGCGCTAGACCTTATGCTGACGTATCATCAGCGCTCAAAGCACTTCCCCTTCCGGTTCGCACCCTCACTCGGCTACATGGACTGGAAGACCCGACCGGATCCGTTCCGTCGATTCGCGGGGGTCCAAACCTTTCCCCTGGGGTTCGAACCCGTTGGCCCCCTGCCGCGCTACGAGCCTGCGTTTGTCCTTGGACAAGTCAATCCAGCACCGCTAAGCGTGGCGACCGTCGCGCGGCTCTTCTACGATGCGCTGGCGCTGTCCGCGTGGAAGGAGATTCAGAACGCCCGCTGGTCGCTGCGTGTCAATCCCTCGAGCGGAAACCTCCATCCCACGGAGGCTTACCTGGTCAGTGGACCCCTCCCGGGCTTGCACGACAAGCCGGCCGTTTACCACTACGCGCCGCTCGTTCATGCGCTTGAGCTCCGGGTTGAGCTGTCCACAGGTGTGTGGCGCGCCATTTCCACGCAGCTTCCCAAAAACACGCTGCTTGTTGGTCTCACTTCCATCCACTGGCGCGAGTCGTGGAAGTACGGCGAGCGGGCGTTCCGATACTGCCACCTCGATGTGGGGCACGCGATCGCATGCGTTTCGGTGGCCGCTGCTGGCCTCGGCTGGGACACCCGGTTGCTGGAAGGCGTCGTTGACGAGGATCTTGCCACGCTCCTTGGCGCCCACCTTCAGACCGGAGTTGAGGCCGAGCACCCCGACTGCTTAATCGCCGTGTTCCCGCAGAGTGGCTGCCTGGAGGCCGCGATGCAGCAGGGCTTCCGGCTCGAAAACGATCTCGTTTCCGCTCTACGCGCCGCGAACTGGATAGGGCGAAGGAACACGCTGAGCCAGGACCACCACGATTGGCCGGCCATCGATGAAGTTGCCGTTGCCACCGAGAAGTGTACGCCGCCCAACAACGACTTCTGGTCGTCGATCTCCCACCCCAACGACTCCCTCAGGCTGGGTGAATCATCCCTTTCTCTTCGCCGCATGATCCATCAGCGGCGCAGCGCGGTTGCGCTTGACGGGCGCACCGGCATCATGCGGGAGGCGTTCTACCATATCTTACTAAAGACGATGCCAGGGTCCAGCCAGATCCCGTTCACTACCCTGCCATGGCGACCATGTGTCGATCTGCTGCTTTTCGTCCACCGTGTTGAGAACCTGCCGACCGGACTCTATGTGCTGTTGCGCGACCCAGCACGCAAAAAAGCGCTTCAGATCTCGATGGACCTATGCTTCTTGTGGCGTAGACCGGATGGGTGCCCGAGCTCCTTGCCGCTCTTCTTTCTGGTGGAGGGGGACGTCCGCCGTGCAGCCCAGCAGACAAGCTGCGACCAGGCTATCGCGGCGGACGGTGCGTTTGCCCTCGCAATGCTCGCCGAATATCGCCAGGTTCTCGAGGGCTTCGGTCCCTGGTTCTACCGCCGGCTGTACTGGGAGACAGGTGTCGTTGGCCAGGTCCTCTACCTTGAGGCAGAGGCAGCCGGAATCCGCGGCACGGGGATCGGGTGCTTTTTCGACGACCTTACCCATCGCGTCTTCGGGCTTGAGGGCGATCGCTTCCAGGTGCTGTACCACTTTACGATGGGAGGGGCGGTCGACGACCCGCGACTGAAAACCCATCCGCCCTATCAACACCTCATTCCTGAAACTTGGGTGAGCGAGAAGTCGTAGAGCTGCAGACCTGCCGGCGAGGTTTTACTCATTTGAAATGATGAATAGTAAGAAGGAGTTCGAAATAAAAATGAGCAAAGGTATTATTGCGCAGAAATCACCGTTATCGGCCGAACTGGAAGCGGGTAAGAGTTATTTTTGGTGTGCATGCGGTCGAAGCAAAAGCCAACCGTTTTGCGACGGTTCACACAAAGGCACAGGATTTTCACCTGTCAAATACGAGGCGCCCAAGCTGGAAAAGGTATTTTTCTGTTGTTGCAAGCAAACCAGCAATCCGCCGTTTTGTGACGGAACACATAAAACGATCTAGCCCCTACGGATGAGCGAAAAAGACAAGTGGTTGGAGACTTCGGAAATTTTATCCCTCTTTCCAACGTGCGTGTGGAAATTTCAGTTGACGTCCGGATTCCATCACAGGATAAGTTCCAAAATTCTCCAGGTCCTCAACCAGATCAACCCAGATTTGGCTGAGATTCCGCCGCGTGGATCATGGCAGTCACAGCAAGATCTTCATAATCGCGAACAACTATTGGACCTTGTGTCGTGCATACACAGTACCGCTCAGACCGTACTCAAATTCTTGAAAGTCGGTTATAACGCACTTGAGATTACAGGCTGCTGGGTAAATATCAACGCCAGTGGAGCAGCGCACGCGATGCATAGCCACCCGAACAATTTCCTGAGCGGCATTTACTATGTTGCTACGCGGCCGGGAGCGAACTCAGTTAGTTTTCACGACCCAAGGCCGCAAACCAGTGTCATCAGACCGCCAGTTACTGAGCTAACGTCCCACAATACAGATCAGGTCGTGGTGACTGTGAGCGACGGGATGCTGCTGATTTTTCCATCCTATCTGGCACATTCGGTTGCGCCAAACGAGAGTGACAAGCCGAGAATAAGTATCAGTTTCAATCTGATGTTTTCCCGTTATGCGGAGCGGCTGGCCAGACCGTTATGGGGACCAACCGTTGACCCGCCGCTTGGTGGTTAAAGCTGGTTTTCATGCGATTGCAAACGTCACCGGAAAGGAACGAAATTGACGCACAATTGACGTATCTCGGTTTCCCTTAAGGTTTCCCCAAGTAGCTCGCATTGATACTCTGTTTTGTCGCCAGAGCAGCATATTCCGGTGCGCAAGTGCTTGCAGTTGGGACACATGCCAAATACTTTTTTGCCGTGGTGCGCTGCCAGCACCCGGAGCATGCGATCCAAACCGCGACCGATTACCTGGCGGGAGGCATTTGACAACTCTCCTGCAGCGGCAACGAGGCTCTCGAACGGATCACGTGAGAGCAGTGCTAGTGCCATGTGCGTCAAATCAAAGCACACACTGCGCCGATCTCGATTCAAACGCTTTCGTGTCAAATACCCGTTTTTCACCAGACTCTTGACCGTCTGGGATGCAGTGCCGCGTGTGGTGGCGTTGAATTCGGCGAACGCTGACACGCTCCTCGAGAAGCGATTGGCACGCGAGAAGTAACGCAGCGCCGTCCATTGGGTTGGTGTCAGGCCCTCGACGAATCCGTCTCCATAAGCTGTACGACCGATCCGAGCGACTAATTCGGCGAGGTCACGTTCATTCACTTCTAGCTGGTCACCCATCGCCGGATGGTAGCTTTTCCTAACTACCTTGACAAGAGATCAATTCCCAAGTAGTTTGGTATCGAAACTATATATTCACTCTATATGTAATGTGTGTCAGAGGTGCCTAATGGAGTCAGTCAGAAGCAGACCTCATGCTGATTAGTGAGTCCCGCAGCGTTCCAGCTGATGGGCAATTAGCAGCAAGTGAAAGCACTGAAATTATCTCGCGTGTGCCTGGCGACCTGTTTCGAGCCATGGGTATGATTTATTTGCACATCAGACGGGGCTCATCTCGGGAAGCACTGGCACGACAGCTGTGCGCTCAGCTTGACGCCATTGGTGTGCGCTACCACCTGCGGTCGATCAAGAGGCATTTGAGCGGAGACGTTGCGACCATCCCGCTGAGCGTACAGGCCGCAATGCGCGATCTGCTGTTGCGTAATAACGGCATGCAAACTTGGAGAGATATCGAATTTGCACTCTGGTCAACCGGCCAGTCTGTGACTCAGGAGAGGCGCCGCCCCGCATACGTTGCTACCCAGCGAATTATTCCTCTCGTTGAGCTTTGCCTGACGCTGAATCTGAAACGCTCAAGGCGATCGCTTGCCGTCGACCTCTCTCGTCGGCTTAGGAACCACGGGGTCAAGATCAACGTCAATCTGCTCCAGGTTAGCCTCGGTGGGCGACAATCCAGCGCGCGTAGGGAAATTCTCGATGAACTCCTCGAATTACTGAGCAAACAAGGTATCGGGTCGGAGGCAGAAGCTCTTGTGCGCTGGAAGCATCTTGCTGAGGATATCGCGGAATACACCCAGGTTCGAAAACTGCAGGCGGCGTCTCAGCTCGTTGAATTGGCGCTGGCATGGAAAATTGTTGCGCATGAACCATCGTCTCGGCGGCTGGCTAACATGCTTCGCTGCAGACTCATGGAACGTGGCCTCGATTTGGGGCTGCACAGGATTCAGGCAGCGCTCGATGGGAAGGCGAAGACAGTGCGTGTCGGACTGATTGCTGAGATGGAATTCCTGCTTGATGGGCTATTGCCCAATGGCAAGGACCTCAAGCAGGCGGCAGCTGAGGTGATCTCCCATCCCGCCCGGCTTGTTGACCTTTGTTGGGTACAGGCGCCGCCAATCACGATCCTGGCGCAACGTTGGCTGGCTGAACGGCCTGAAGCGTCAATGCGACAACTTGCGATCCGGCTCGCCAAGACCGCGCAAGTCATGGGGTATACGACCTCGCACAACACCATCCAGCCCATTCTTGGGGGGTTTAAGAAAAAAACACGTGGCTTCGTCTACCGGGCGATGCTCAAGCAGTTTCCAAACCACATCGAACAAGTCCCAGCGGAGCACGTCCTTCCGTGTTACTGGTTGGGAGCTGTCCTGCCTTTGGTCCGCGCGACCCAAAGTGACTTGCGTTCAAAACCGGTCGCAATAAGCCCGGTGGGTTTCCAAACTGCGACCCCGCGACCGCTCACAGCTCACAGTTCATCCCGGATATCAGAGCGGCACACTGATCTTTCCCCGAGATACCGGACACCGCGTTAAGAATCAAAGAATGATTCAAAACGAGGCGTTAAATAAAAAGACAAAGCAGGAAACACAGTTCGGAATTCAAACGAGAAGCAGTGGCCCGTATTTGGAACACCCAGCGCCAGAACATGCAGCTCAATGCCGGTCGAAATCCACAATTACCTTTTTTGAGACCGGGTGTGCCTGGCAGGTAAGAATGTAACCCGCATCGAGTTCATCCTTTTCCAGCGCAATGCAAAGGTCCATGTCCACTTCACCTTCGACCAGCCTGGCCTTGCAGGTGGCGCATACGCCGCCCTTGCAGGAGAAGGGCAGGTCAGCGCCGTTATCGATTCCGGCATCGAGGATGTTTTCCCCGTCCGCGGTTAATTCAAAACGGTACTCCCTGCCGCCAGACACCACCGTGACATCACTTACTACACCTTTGTATTCCCGCGCCCTGGCATGGTGTTTTTCGACCCTTTTCCTGGCGTCCTCCGCCGAGGCTGCAAATAGCTCGTAATGGATGTTGGATTCATCGATACCTTCGCCCCGCAGCCCCCTTGAGACTTCTGAGATCATCGCTTCAGGACCACACAGGAAAAATGTGTCAAAGCCGCGTATGTCAATCAGGCGCTGATTGAGTTCGCCACCCTTGCGGTTATTGATGTGGCCGCTCAGTACTTTGGCTTCCTGTGGCTCGCGGCTGAAAATGTTGATCCAGTGAAAGCGCTCCAGGTAACGGTTTTTGACAAAACCCAGTTCATTGCGGAACATCATGGTATTGGTGCGCTGGTTGCCGTAGAGCAGGGTGACCCGGCTTTTGGGTTCGCGTGCAAGGATGGTCTTGATAATGGACAGTACCGGTGTAATACCGCTGCCGGCACAGATGCACAGATAGTCCTTTTCATTTTCGGGCTTGATTTCCGTATGGAAATCACCCTGCGGCGGCATCACGTCGATGCGATCGCCTGCTTGCAGGAATTCATTGGCCCAGGTGGAAAAAACTCCCCCCTCAACCCGCTTGATGGCTATTCTCAACGCCCCGTCATCAAGACCCGCACAAATGGAATAGGAACGGCGGACTTCCTCCCCGTTGATCTGTTCTCGCAGGGTCAGGTATTGGCCCGGGATAAATTCGAATTCAGCTTGCCTGTTCTCCGGTACCTCGAAACAGACGCACACTGCTGTATCTGTTTCCTTCTGCACATCGGCTATGGTCAGTTGGTGAAATTGTTTAGCCATGAGCGATCAGGTTCAGATACATTTGAAGTAGTCGAAGGACTCGCGGCAGTCCTCGCACCGGTACAGTGCCTTGCAGGCGGTTGATCCGAATTCACTCACCCGTTCGGTTCGCGTGCTGGCACACAGGGGGCAGGGCACAATGGGCTTGTCGCCCAGTAATGCACTTTTGCTGCCGCTTGCCTCGACAGGTGGCGCGATACCAAATTCACGCAGTTTGTGGCGACCCTCTGCGCTGATCCAGTCCGTGGTCCAGGCGGGAGAAAGCCGTTGCCTGACCGTCACGTTCGCGTAGCCCGCCTGTTGCAGTACCTGGCGGATGTCATCGCCGATCATGTCCATGGCCGGGCAGCCTGAATAGGTGGTGGTGATGGTCACAACGACGGCATCACCCTGCTGTTCAACGTCTTGCAGAATACCCAGGTCCCACAGGGTGAGTACCGGAATTTCCGGGTCTTTCACCTGGTCCAGCAAGTCCCAGAGTTGCTCCAGGGCGGGATTCCCTCGCGCCTGCCGGCGCCCGGTCGCTGCCGGCGTAATTGCCGCTGCAGTCGTCATCGGGCTACCACTGCAGCCCGGGATAGGCGCGCTGCATGAACTGCAGCTCAGCGAGCAGGTAACCCAGGTGTTCGGTGTGAATGCCATCGCGGCCACCCTGCACCGCCCAGTCACCGGCCGGACGCGCTAGCGTGGCTTCAGCCAGCACCGCGTCGACGATCTTGTCCCAAGCGCTGCGCAAAGAACTCCTGTCCACCGCAATCCCGGCATCCGCCAGACCTTGTTCCGCCGCATTCATGGCAAACAGCTCGTGGCTGTAACCCCAGATCCGGTCAAATCCGCGCTGCATACGCTGATGGCTTTCTTCGCTGCCGTCGCCCAGGCGGATGACCCAGTCCCGGCTGCGGCGCAGATGATAGCGGGATTCCTTGATGGCTTTGGCGGCAATGGCGGCCAGTGTTTGGTCGGCCGACACCGTCAATGCGGTAAAGAATTCGACATCGAAGGCATCGACCAGCAACTGGCGGGCCATGGTGTCGGCAAAATCACCCCTGGGCAGCTCATTGATCAGCAGATTGGTGTATTCCCTGCAGTCACGGCGATAGGCGATATCATCCTCGCCGCGGCCCCTGCCCTCGATTCCGGCGGCATAGGTATAAAGCATTCTGGCGCGGCCGATAAAATCCAGCGCGACATTGGCCTGGGCCAGGTCCTCTTCCAGAAAAGGCCCGTTGCTGCACCATTCCGACAGGCGATGTCCCAGCGTGAGCGCATCGTCGGCCAGTCCGATGGCATAGTGGACCAGAGCGGTGTTGTCTGCTGGATTATTCATAAACCGGGCTGCTGCTTACAGATTCTTGACTTCATCAGGAAGCTCGTAGTGCATGGCATGCCGGTAAGCCTTGTCTTCCATGGGGTCATAGAAGGTTGCAATATCGTCCTCCTGCGAGGCGACGATATCAGTGGAGCGGACCACCCAGATACTGACCCCCTCGCTGCGCCGGATATAGACATCCCGCGCGTACTGCAGCGCCATCGCGTGGTCCTCGGCATGCAGGCTGCCGACATGCCGGTGGTCGAGGCCGCGCTTGGAGCGCACGAAGATTTCAAACAGCGGTAATGATGGTTCTTTCATGTCGTTACTCTCATTGATCAGGACGCGGCTTGTTGGCTGCGCGCACGCTGCTTGTCGGCATAGGCATGCAGCGCCGCACGCACCCAGGCGCCTTCCTCCTGTGCCCGAACATGGTGCTCCAGCCGTTGCCGGTTGCAGGGGCCGTTGCCGGATATCACCTGGAAGAATTCGTCCCAGTTGATTGCGCCAAAGTCGTAATGGCCACTTGCCTCGTTCCACTTCAGCTCCGGGTCGGGAATGGTCAGGCCGATGAACTCGGCCTGGGGCACGGTCTGGTCGATAAACTTCTGCCGCAGCTTGTCATTGCTCTGGCGTTTGAATTTCCATTTCATCGACTGCTGCGAATGGGCGGATTCGGCATCGGGCGGGCCAAACATTTCCAGCGATGGCCACCACCAGCGGTTCAGCGCATCCTGCGCCATCTGCTTTTGCTCGGGGCTGCCCTGCGCCAGCACCAGCATGATCTGGTAACCCTGGCGCTGGTGAAAGCTTTCCTCTTTGCAAATACGGATCATGGCCCTCGAATAAGGCCCGTATGAAGTGCGCTGCAGGGACACCTGATTGACGATGGCGGCGCCGTCCACCAGCCAGCCAATCGCCCCGACATCTGCCCAGGTCAGTGCCGGGTAATTGAAGATCGAGGCATACTTGGCCGTGCCCTGGTGCATCTTTTCAATCATCTCGTCGCGCGAGGTGCCCAGGGTTTCCGCAGTACTGTACAGGTACAGACCATGGCCCCCTTCATCCTGCACCTTGGCCAGCAGTATGGCCTTGCGCCGCAGGGTGGGGGCGCGGGTGATCCAGTTGCCCTCCGGCTGCATGCCGATCACTTCGGAGTGGGCATGCTGGGATATCTGCCGCAGCACGTTTTTGCGATAGGCGTCCGGCATCCAGTCTTTGGGCTCCACCTGTTGTTCGTTGGCTACCCTTGCGTCAAAGGCCGCCAGGCGCTGTTCAAGTTCCTGCTTGTTTTCAGACATGCATTTCTCGAGTTCAGTAATACAATTTCGAATGATACAATATTTCAGATAAATCGAATATTAGTGTATCACGTTTCTGCGGGCAGAGGTCCCAGCGGTGCCGGTGGCGCTCAAACGCGTTCCAGGATCAGCGCGATGCCCTGTCCCACACCGATACACATGGTGCACAGCGCATAACGGCCACCGGTCCTGTGCAGCTGGTGCAGGGCGGTTGTCACCAGCCGGGCGCCAGTCATTCCCAGCGGATGACCCAGTGCGATGGCGCCACCATTCGGATTGACGTGCCCGGCGTCATCGGGCAATCCCAGTTCGCGCAGTACCGCCAGGCCCTGGGCGGCAAAGGCTTCGTTCAGTTCAATCACATCTATCTGGCCGAGCGTCAGGCCGGTCAGCTCGAGAACCTTGCGGGTAGCCGGCACAGGTCCCATGCCCATGATGCGTGGCGCAACGCCTGCCGTGGCCATGGCCACGACCCTGGCTCTTGGCGTCAGGCCGTAGTCACTCGCGGCGCTTTCAGATGCCAGTAACAATGCGCAGGCGCCATCATTAATACCCGAGGCGTTGCCTGCGGTCACCGTGCCGTTGTCGCGGAACGGGGTAGGCAGTTTGGCCAGCGATTCAAGACTGGCGTCGGCGCGGGGGTGCTCGTCCCGGTCGATCGTGGTTTCCTGTTTTCGCAGCAGCACCTTGACCGGCAGGATCTCATCGGCAAACCAGCCGTTTTGCTGTGCCCGCGCGGTACGTTGCTGGCTGCGCAGCGCAAAAGCGTCCTGGTCGGCCCGGCTGATGTGGTACTCCGCAGCGACGTTTTCCGCGGTTTCCGGCATGGAATCGATACCGTATTGGGACTTCATCAGTTGGTTGACAAAACGCCAGCCTATCGTGGTGTCAAAAAATTCGGTGTCGCGGCTGAAAGCGCTACCGGCCTTGCCCATGACAAACGGCGCCCGGCTCATGGATTCCACACCCCCGGCAATCATCAGCCGGGTTTCGCCGCTGCGTATGGCCCGTGCCGCCGTGCCGATGGCATCCATACCGGAACCGCACAGACGGTTGACGGTTGCCCCCGGAACGCCCACTGGCAGGCCCGCAAGCAGGGCCGCCATGCGCGCCACATTGCGATTA
>DATDPS010000014.1:0-5751 GCA_035292625.1 Lysobacterales bacterium
ATGAAGGAAGATGAGGCGATCGAGGCCGGCATGCTCAACCGCGCCATCGAGAATGCCCAACGCAAGGTGGAGGCGCACAACTTCGATGTGCGCAAACACCTGCTGGATTATGACAACGTCGCCAACGACCAGCGGCGAGTCGTGTACCAGCAACGCAATGAATTGATGGAAGCGGAAGAAATCGGCGAGACCATCGCAGAAATTCGCCACAGCGTGTTCAGTGAAGTGATCGATCGGTTCATTCCGCCCGGCAGCATCGATGAACAGTGGGATCTGCCGGGTCTGGAGGCAGCCATGGAAGGGGAGTTTGGCATCCGTTTGCCGGTAAGCCAGTGGCTCACTGAAAACGAGCAATTGCACGAATCCACTTTGCGCGAGCAAATCCTGGAAGGTGTCGAAGCGCATTTTGCAGCCAAGGAGGCCGCGACCGGGCCAGCCGTGATGCGGCATTTTGAAAAGGCCCTGATGCTGAACGTGCTGGACCAGCAATGGAAGGATCACCTGGCCAGCATGGATTATCTGCGCCAGGGAATCGGCCTGCGCGGTTATGCGCAGAAACAGCCGATGCAGGAATACAAGCGCGAATCTTTCGGTATGTTCACCGAGTTGCTCGATCGCATCAAGCACGAAGTGGTGCGCATTCTTGCCCGGGTGCAGGTGAAGGCTGAAGAAGACGTCGCAGCCGTCGATGCGCAGCGCCGCCAGGAAGCGCCGATGCAGTACCGCCACGATTCAGCTGGCGAGCCTGGACGCGCGGGCACAGCGCCGGCAGAACCGGAAACCTATGTGCGGCAGGGCCGCAAGGTGGGGCGCAACGAGCCATGCCCCTGCGGGTCCGGCATCAAGTACAAGCACTGCCATGGGAAGCTGGCCTGAGGCCAGGCACCGGGCTGAACCACCGCCTGGGTCCAGGCACATCCCACGAACTCGCCCGGCCCCAACGTACACCGGGCATGCCCGTCTGCCGTGACCATACAAGAAGAAACTCCGAAAACTGCCGACCGGCTGCACCGGTCCAGGCCGGCCAGCTTGCCGTGCATCTATCCCATCACGCCAGATGGTCCCGCAAACACCCAATGGTGGCACCGCTTTGAAGCGGGGCTGGCGCGTGGCTATACCCTGCTGCAACTGCGCGTCCGCAATGAATCCAGTCCAGTCTTGCGCACAGTCGTGGAACGGGCCGCCCGGCTCTGCCGTGATGCGAGTTGCGATCTCATGCTCAACGGGCCCGTGGAATGGGTGGAGGAGTTTGACCTGGCAGGAATTCATCTACCGGCCGTCGCGCTGATGGCCATGCAGCAGCGTCCGCTGGGCCGGGATTTCCGGGTTGCGGCCTCCTGTCACAATCCAGACGAATTGCGGCAAGCGGTCCTGATAGGTGTCGACTGGGCTTGCTTGTCACCGGTTAAAACTACAGTTTCCCATCCTGGCGCGCCGGTGCTTGGCATCGACCGGTTCAGAAGCTGGGTTGGCGCGTGTCAATTGCCGGTATATGGCCTGGGTGGCCTGGGTTTGCACGACCTGCCGGCGATCCGCGCAGCCGGTGGCCAGGGTGTCGCGGGGATTTCAGCGTTCTGGGATTGAAGGGGCTCACTGCTCCCGTCATTCCAGACCGCCGTCACTTTCACTCCCGTCATTCCAGACCGCCGCAGGCGCGTCTGGAATCCAGAACCAACATTATTTTTCGTTATCTTTTTGGCACAGAGGCCGCCGCCAACCGCCGGTACTTCGCATGCAAAACACCCACCGCCCGGTTCAGCTCTTCCAGGCTGCCGCGGTTTTCAATCACGTCATCGGCCAGGGCCAGGCGCTGGGCACGGCTGGCTTGTGCGTTCAGGATGGCTTGGGCCTGCTCCATGCCGATATCGTCCCTGGCCATGACGCGCCGAAGCTGGCTGGCCTCATCCACATCAACCACCAGGATCCGATCGGCCCAGCGGTAGCGCCCCGATTCTGCCAACAGAGGAATGACCAGCAGGCAATAGTCGGCATCCAGGGACGCGATTTGCTCAAGCGCACGCGCACCGATAGCCGGGTGCAGAATCGCTTCGAGCTGCATTTTGCAGGCCGGGTCGGAGAAAATGATGCGCCGCATGCGCTCGCGATCCAGCTGGCCTGTTTCGTCCAGGATTTCTGCTCCGAATTCACGGGCAATTTCAGCCAATGCCGGCTGTTCCGGCTGCACGATTTCACGGGCGATCAGGTCCGTATCCACGACTGGAACGCCGAGGGCCGCGAAGCGGTCGGAAACGGCGGTCTTACCGGAAGCTATGCCGCCGGTCAGGACTACGACATAGGGAACAGGGGTCAACCGAATCCGCCGGAGCGGGCGTAATAATCCATGATGCGGTCACCCCAAATCAGCGTGATCCACCCGGCGGCGGCAATAAAGGGTCCGAACGGCATGGGCTTGTCGCGTTTGAGCTTGCCCACGCCCAGCAGGGCAATGCCGAAAACGGCGCCCACTACGGATGACATTAACACCATCAGCGGCAGGAACTGCCATCCCATCCACGCACCCAGCGCAGCCAGGAGCTTGAAATCCCCGTAACCCATGCCTTCCTTGCCGGTGAGTAATTTGAACAGGTGGTAAATCGACCAGAGGATCAGGTAGCCGGCCATGGCCCCCATCACGCTGGAGGCGAGATCGGTGTAGGTGCCAAAAAAATTCACCAGCACACCGGCCCACACCAGCGGCAGGGTCAAGTTGTCCGGCAACAATTGCGTGTCGGCGTCGATACCGGTCAAAGCGATCAAGGTCGCGGTCAGGAACAGAGCGCAAAAGCCCTGCGCAGTGGGACCAAAATGCAGCAGCGTGAGCAGGAATAGCGTAGCGGTGGTGAGCTCCACCAGCGGATAGCGCCAGGAGATTTTCGCCTGGCAGGAAGCACAACGGCCGCGCAGGAAAATAAAGCTCAGCAAAGGAATGTTTTCCCAGCTCTTGATGCCATGGCCGCAATGCGGGCACTTCGAGCGGCCCACGACGATGCCCGGCGGCCGGGTGCCGTTTCCGGCCGGCAAAGCAAGTAATTCACGGCACTGGCATTGCCAGTCGTGTTCCAGCAACGGAGGCAGGCGCAGGATGACGACATTGAGAAAACTGCCGATGATGGCGCCCAGAACGAACACCCCTCCATAAAGGAGGGGTGGGTTAGCGAGAATCAGGTCAAGCATGGCCGGCGATTGGAAACGCCATCAGATAACCGCCGCCATTTTGAAGATGGGCAGGTACATGGCGATCACCATGGCGCCGACAACGATACCGACGAAAACGATAATCGCCGGTTCCAGCAGGCTGCTGAGGGCATCCACGGCATTATTGACTTCTTCCTCGTAGGCCTCAGCCACTTTGACCAGCATGGCATCCAGCGAGCCGGCCTCTTCGCCGATGGCCGCCATTTGCACCACCATGCCCGGGAACAGCTCGGTTTGCTGCATGGCCAGCTGCAGCTGGTGACCGACCGAAACATCGCCGCGAATCTGCTTGGCGGCGTCATCGTAAACGCGGTTGCCAGTCGCGCCGGAAACAATGCTCAGGGCGTCCACCAGGGGTACGCCCGCGGCAAAGGTGATGGCCAGGGTGCGGCAGAAACGCGCAATGGCGGCTTGTTCGAGAATCTGGCCGACAATCGGTAATTTGAGCGATGCGCGGTCGATCAGGTGGGCGAACTTCTTCGAGCGGTTTTTGGCCATGATGAACGCGACAATGGCGGCGGCGAAGAGCAGCAGCATATAAACGCCTGAAGCCTGCATGAAGCGCGAGGCTTCGACAATCATCTTGGTAAAGGCCGGCAGGTCCGCGCCGAAGGCCTTGAAAATGCTTTCGAATTGCGGCACCACGTAGATCAGCAGGATGGACGAAACGATGACGGCCACCGCGATGACCGCGGCGGGGTAATACAGTGCTTTCTTGATCTTGCCCTTGATGCTTTCGATCCGTTCTTTGTGCGTGGCCACGCTGTCGAGGATGGTATCCAGCACACCCGCGCTTTCCCCGGCCTTGACCAGGTTGACGTAGAGCTCATCGAATTGCACCGGGTATTCCGCCAGCGCCTCGTGCAGAGCGCCACCGCCTTCCACTTCGGCGCGGATCTTGTCCAGCACGGTGCGCATGCGCGGATTTTTCACGCCGCCGGAAATGATCTGGAACGCCGTTACCAGCGGCACGCCGGATTTCAGCATGGTGGCCAGCTGGCGGCTGAACACCGAAATGTCCCTGGCCGAAATGCGGCTGCCGGCGCCGCCAAACAGCGGCTTGCTTTTTTTCCTGACGGAAATCGGGTTGATGCCCTGGCGACGCAATTCAGCGCGCACCAGGTTGGGGCTGGCCGCGATCTGCTGGCCTTTTAGTTTAACGCCGCGCTTGTCACGGCCCTGCCAGAGAAATACCGTGGGTTGTACAGTAACTGTTGCCATAACCTAGTCCTTGGTTACCCGGTTGATTTCAATCAGATCGGTTACACCTGCCGCGACTTTCCGCAGCGCGGAGGCGCGCAGGTCGGCGACGCTTTCCTTGCGCGCCTGCTCGGCAATGCGCAGGGCATTGCCTTCTTCGAGAATGATGCGGCAAATGGAATCGGTGAGGGGCATGACTTCAAAAACGCCGGTCCGTCCGCGGTAACCTTCATTGCAGTCGGGACAGCCGACTGGCTTGAACAGCGTCACGCTATCGACTTCACCGCGGTCGAAGCCGGCCTGCAACAGCGCCTCGCGCGGCAAATTGTCTTTTTGCTTGCACACGTGCAGGGTGCGCACCAGGCGTTGCGCGATCACCAGGTTAACGGCCGAGGTGATGTTGTAGGAAGGCACGCCCATGTTCATCAGGCGCGTGATCGACTGCGGCGCGTCGTTGGTGTGCAGGGTGGAAAGCACCAGGTGGCCGGTCTGCGCCGCCTTGATGGCGATTTCCGCGGTTTCCAGGTCACGGATCTCCCCGACCATGATGACGTCCGGGTCCTGGCGCAGGAAAGCACGCAGGGCGCGGGCAAAGGTCATGCCCTGCTTGGCGTTCTGCGCCACCTGGTTGATGCCGGGCACGCGGATTTCCACCGGGTCTTCCACCGTGGAAATATTGCGGCCTTCCTCGTTGAGCAATTGCAGGGCGGTGTACAGCGTCACGGTCTTGCCGCTGCCGGTGGGGCCGGTCACCAGGATCATGCCGTAGGGCTTGCCCACCGCTTGCTCATAAAGGTGGCGCTGGTAATCCTCGAAGCCCAGTTGCTGGATGCCGAGCTTGGTGGCGGATTGATCCAGGATACGCAGCACCACCTTTTCGCCGAACAGGGTGGGGCAGGTGCTGGCGCGAAAGTCGATGCTCTTGTTGCGCGACAGGTTGATCTTGATGCGGCCGTCCTGGGGTACGCGCTTTTCGGCGATGTCCAGTCCTGCCATGACCTTCAGGCGGGACGACAGGCGCCGCGACATCTGCACCGGCGGGTTGGCCACCTGTTTGAGCACGCCGTCCAGGCGGTAACGGATGCGGTACTTGCTTTCATACGGTTCGAAGTGGATGTCCGATGCACCTTTGCGAATCGCGTCCAGCAACACCTTGTTGATAAAGCGCACGACCGGCGTTTCGTCGACGGATGGGTCGCTGCCTGAATCATCTGCCGCGTCCGCCTCGGTCTGAAATGCGATGTTTTCCAGGCCGTCCTCTTCGTCCAGGTCGTCGAAAACTGGGTTGGTGGCCTCCATGGCGCGCTCAATAGCGGGTTGCAACTGGTCGGCGGCCACCACCACCGGCTCAACGTG
>DATDPS010000015.1:0-3479 GCA_035292625.1 Lysobacterales bacterium
GTGAGCACGGCCCGGAAGGGCATCCTTCCCTTTCGGGCCTGTCGGGACATCGTGTCCCTCCGCTCAGTCGCTCCGGCGCCACTCGGCGTCGTTTACGGGACCGGCTCCCCTTTCGCGCACCGCCGAGCAGGACGGCTGGACCGCGGGCGAATGGACAGGAAGTCCATTCGAGGCCGCCCAGGGCGGGATGCCCTGTGAGGCCGACCGCACAGGACAGCCGGGCTGCGAGGGCAGCCCAAAGGGCCGGTGACGCGGGGAGACGGGGCCGTGAACGCCGACGGGTGGCCCCTGGCACGAGAGTTAGAAGAGGTGGCCCGGGACCGGATGCCCTTTGGCGGAACGACGAGCCGTTATCCAAGGCTGGGAGACGGGGCCGTGAACGGCGGCGGGAAAAGTGGGATGGTTCAGGAACCGCTGAAGATCAGACGGGGTTTGTTGTACAGGTTGGCGGTGATGACTGCCAGGATGAGGCCGATGACCAGGGTGCTGGAAATGGACAACGCGTACCAGGCCGCGGAAACCGTCTCATCACGGATGATCTCGCCGATCAGGAGATTCTGCGAGAACAGGGGAATGGACATCATCCAGGCTTCCGGCTTGATCGGGTTGGACATGAAAATGATGCTGGGAATGAGCGGAATCAGCACCACCAGCCCCATGGATGACTGCGCTTCGCGATACGACTTGGCAAAAGCAGCCAGCAGTGTGAGCAGGCTGGCCGCCAGGACGGTCACCGGCGCAATCACCAGCAGGATCCGCGCCATGGCTCCCGTGTCGATGCTGAGGTCGATGCCGAAGGTGCCCACCGGCATCAGCGGCAACACCAGTTTGAACGACAGCAGGGTCAGCGCCAGGGATGCCATGGCGAACAACATGGTCGTGATCAGCTTGCCGCTCATGATTTGCCAGCGTGGCACCGGGTTGATCAACAGGGGCTCGAGGCTTTTGCGTTCTTTTTCCCCCGCGGTGGTGTCCATCGCCAGGTGCATGCCGCCGGTAAAAGCCGTGATCATCAGCACGTAGGGGAGGAAAATCATGGCCAGGATGGCGCGGCTCTTGGCCGTCGACAGATCGACATCACGGATCATGAGCGGTACGGTAAGCTGCGGCGCCACGCCCCGCAATTGCAGGCGCAGCACGCCGATTTGCTGGGCGTAAGTGGCCAGCATGTACTTGACCCGGCGAATCGCGACCTCGGACTCCCGCCGCGACGGGTCGGCGATCACTTCCACCGGAGCCGGCTCACCCTTGCGCCATTTATCCGCGAACCCGGATGGTATGCGGATAATGACCAGCTCTGCCTGGCTGCGCACCTGCGCTTCCGGATCCGCCGGCGCCGGCTTGACCACCATACCCTGCTGCTCCAGGAAGCGTACCAGGCTGGGGGCGTTGGCCGCTCCGACCACGGGCACTTCCAGCGTCTTCTCGGCGCGTTCTTCTTCCGCTGCGGTGGTAATCCAGATCAGCGCGATGAACATCAGGGGAAAGAGGATGGGCCCCAGCAGCAGCGAATTGAAAATGGTCCGCCGGTCGCGGAAATTTTCCTTGATCTCCTTGCGCATGACCGTGGTCAGACCGCTCATGCCAGCAAGCCCTCCTCACTACCAATGAGTTTCACGAAGGCATCCTCCAGGGAAGAGCATCCGCTGCGCAGCAACAGTTCTTCCGCAGTGCCATTTGCCGCTACTTCACCCTTGGCCATGATCACGATGCGGTCACACAGTGCAACCACCTCCTGCATGATGTGGGTGGAAAGCACCACCGAGTGGCCGCCGCTCTTGAGGCTGCGGATATATTCGCGCAAGGCGCGGGTGCTCATCACGTCCAGACCGTTGCTGGGCTCATCCATCAGGACGGTTTGCGGCCTGTGCACCATGGCGCGGGCAATGGCGACCTTGACTCGCTGGCCTTGCGAAAAACCCTCGGTGCGGCGGTCGATGAAATCGTTCATGTCCAGGGTGCGGGCCAGGTCCTCGATGCGCTGCTCGAGCTCAGCCTTGCCCAGCCCATGCAGCTCGCCGTAATAACGGATGTTCTCCCGCGCGGTCAGCCGGGTATAAAGGCCGCGGCTGTCCGGCACGACGCCGAGCGTGCGCTTGATTTCCATGGCATCGCGCGTCGGATCGAGCCCATCGATTCGGATCTCGCCCTGGTCCGGTGGCAGCAGGGAATACAGCATGCGCAGCGTGGTGGTCTTGCCGGCGCCATTGGGACCGAGCAGGCCGGTGATTTCACCATCGCGCGCTTCGAAAGACACGCCGCGCACGGCTTTGACTTCGCCAAAGGATTTGTGCAGATTGCTGACCTTGATCATGGCTCGGGCCCCGTCAGCGACATGAACCACGGCGAGGCCTGCAAATGGTCGATACAGCTCGTGTCCAGCCCATCGAGCCGGCCGGCGATGATGAAATCAGAAACCAGCTGGCCCACGCAACCGCGGCCAGTCACGCTGTGACCCTGGCCGTGCGCGACCAGGTGCAGGCTGTTCGACAAATGGGATTTCACTGCGTCGGCGTACTCCGGTGGCGTGACCGGGTCCAGCTCGCCGGACAGGAGCAGGGTTGGCTTGTCGCTGGCCACCGGCTGGTGGAAATCGGCCGGCACCTCACCACGCGGCCAGATGCCGCACTGGATGCGGGATGCCCGGAGCATGCTGTCACCCATCAGCGAGACGCTGCCGTTGGCGCTGCTGCCTTCACCCGCCTGATCAATTACACGCTCGACTTCGGCCGGAAACAGCGGAAAATCCTCGGCGCAGACCACCGACAATTCCATGCCCTGGGCAATGCTCTCGCTCATGCTGCTGGCCGTGATCAGCATTTGGCTGGCCAGGCGGCCATAGTTCCGGGTGGTCGCGGCTTCATGTATCAGCAGCGGCAGCATGGCCTGGGTTTCCGCCGCATAAGTCAGGAAGCGAATCGCGGAGGCCAGAACATCCCGGTCGAAGTCCAGTTCGAAGGGCTCGCCCGTCAGCGGATGGTCGACCGTGATCTTCACGGGAGCCGCATCCAGTTGCCGGATCAGCATATCCAGGTCCTGCGCAATGTGCGGAAATGCCCGGGCGCAGGGTTCATCTGCCGCGCAGGCGGACAAGACCTGCGCCAGCGCCTGGTCAAGTTTTTGCGCATGCTCCGTGCCGAGCGGCAGGGTTTGCGGGGTGACGCTGTCGAGCACCACGGTCCGAACCCGTTCGGGGAACAGTTTGAGGTAGACCTGCGCGGCTCGTGTGCCGTAGGACACACCCAACAGGTTGAGATGTTCGTAACCCAGGGCGGCCCGCACCCGGTCGTAATCCTGCATGGCAATGGTGGTGGTATAAAACCGCGGATTGCCGTCCAGGGCCGCCAGGCACTCCCGGGTAACGGATTCCAGCTGGTCCCAGTCGACCGCCAGGGCTTCTGCCAGCTCCAATTGCGGGCAACGCAGCGCGTTGGACTGGCCCGTGCCGCGCTGATCGATCAGCAGGATGTCCCGGTTCT
>DATDPS010000016.1:0-6688 GCA_035292625.1 Lysobacterales bacterium
ATTGACAGGTCGGCCGGTGGCGTTGCCGTAAATGAGGAGTCATATTCCTGTGGCTTCGTGCCAGGCGCCGCCAATGGCGGGGCCGACTTCGGAGCCTGCTACGCCGCCGATGGCCTTTGCACGGACATGACCACATCGGGCGGCGTACCGCCGGGCCGGGCCTGCCGCGACGGTGGCGGCATTCTCGACCCGAACCAGCACTGTCAGCTCGAGATGCCAACGAACATTCAATCCGGATTCCAAAACCTGAGCGCGCATTACGTGTCGCCGCTGGTCATTAACGACGAACAAGGTGCTGTCCTCAAGGTACCGCCGACCGACATTCGCGCGCGCACCTATCGTGGCACCGTGCAAGTAGACGCAGCCATTGACTGGATAAAGCGCCAGCCCAAGCACCGACCGTGGATGGCAAGTGTCAGCTTCTCCACGGCGCACACACCGGTGATGCAACCGCCCCAGGGGTTGCTGACGTCCGACCCGGTCGCAACCAGCGATCTCGGCTGTGAGAGTTCGATGTCCGTGGAGCAGCGCGTTATCACCAACCTGATGATCGAAGCGCTGGATACTGAATTCGCCCGCCTGCTGGTCTCCACTGGTCTCGCAAGCCGTGGGCACGACGGCCAGTTGAAGTACAACCCGAACACCAACGACACGATGATCGTCATCCTGGGCGACAACGGCACACTGGGCGGGACCGTGAAGCTGCCTTTCGACCCGGGCCGGGCGAAAGGCACGGCCTACCAGACCGGGGTCTGGGTGCCCCTCATCGTCGCGGGGCCGCTGGTCAAGAAACCGAACCGATCGGTGACGCACATGGTGAACATCGCCGACCTGTACCAGTTGTTCGGCGAGATCGCCAACATCGACGTGCCGGCGAGCGTGCCGCGCAAGCTCGATTCAGTGACCATGCTGCCGTATCTGACCAAGCCCAATCAAGCCAGCATACGCAGCTTTAATTTCACCCAGGTGGGTCCCAACACCCAGGCCAATGGCGGCATCAATGGGCCCTGTACGATCAGCACCAGTTGCACGCAAATTCCGGTCACCAAGACCGTGTGCGAAGACAACAACGGGACCTGGTGGGGGGAGGGCGCCGACGACCCGGTAACCGGCGGCATCCCGTTACCGGATGGCCTTCAGTATTGCTGCCAGGTGAACCAGTTCCTGTACGCCAACGAGGGGCCACTGTTTAACCTGCAACCGCTCAGCGCTGTCGCCGTCCGCAACGACCGCTACAAGGTGGTGAGAAACGTCTTCAGGGGCGAACCCGTTCCGGATGCGGATGCGCCAGACCCACCGGGCTGCGATGTGGAAGTGTCGGACGAGTTCTACGCCATCGACGAGGACGTGCCCATGCCCGGAATTGATCTCGAGGAACTCGATTTGATGCAGCTGCCCGGGCTCACACCTGAACAGCAGGGCAACTACGACGAGTTGACTGCACAATTGCTGACCATACTGGACTCAGAACCGCCTTGCATCGGCGACGGCAACATCGACGGCCTGGTCAATGAGCAAGACGAGGCCGATTGGGGTAACTTCGCGGTGCTGTCGCTGGGGGAAAGCAGCTGGTATGACATCAACCTGGATGGATTAACCGACGCGTCTGACCTGGCCATCATCGAGTTCAACCAGGGGACCGAATGCAGCGCCAATCCGCTTGGCGCCGTGGATTAACTATCGGCCTTCGGCGATATATTGAAAACTGTCAAAACTACCAGTTCCACAGTGCAACTTAACGTAATACCGTGGAGCCGGGTACCCGGAATAAACATGGATTCTACATTGCCAAGGTGGAACAAGTCGTTGTTTTGCCTGATTTGTGGGAGTATGCTCCATTAGCGATTGCCTCAGCAAGTTTGTCTACCAGACGAATAAGAATGGTCGGCTTGCTTTGCCCGGAGGTGACTGAATGAAACCGACACGAGTTGTTTTGGCGGATGATCATGCGCTGGTACTTGGAGCGTTTCGCCACTTATTGTCTTCCAATCCCGATGCCAATGTCGAGATTGTGGGAACTGCGGCCAATGGCCGCGAATTGATCAAGGTTGTGCGGGAGCAGAAACCGGACGTCGTCGTCACGGATATCTCCATGCCGGTGCTCAACGGCCTTGATGCCGGCATCAAGTTGCTGAAACTGATGCCTGATCTCAAGATCATTTTCCTTACCGTCAGTGACGATCCGGACGTGGTGGCTGATGTCATCCGCGCGGGTGCAAAAGGCTACCTGCTTAAAAACTCGGCCACTTCGGAACTGCTCCAGGCGATACGCGCCGTCGCTTCCGGCTCGACCTATATCACTCCACTGGTGACGGGCAGTGTGCTGGGCTCCCTGATACGTGGCGATAAAAGGGACCTGTTTGAAAAGCTGACAGTGCGGCAGCGCGAAATCCTGCAACTGCTGGCCGAAGGCCGGACGATGAAAGAAACGGCGCGGGTGATCAACGTCACGCCGCGCACGGTGGCATTCCACAAGTATCGCATCATGCAAACCCTGGGCGTGGAAAACAATTCCCAGCTGGTCCGCTTCGCAGTGAAAAGCGGATTGCTCCAAGCCTGATCCACCCGTTCATTTAACCACCCCCAACTGTCAACTTTCACAGTGTTCCCCGGACCTGTACCAGGGGACTATGTGATTGCGCCAAAAGGAGCTTTGCCAACGCAAAGTGTTGGGCATGGACGCAGATGCACGGATGCATAAACACCGGCGCGCAAGGAAGCATAGAACACCTGGCCATTCCACCGGGCCAGGCTATTCGACCAGTGTAAGAAAGGGAACGACAGGGAAGTTGTTCCCTGCGCTGGAAGCGATACCGAATCTGGAATGGAGGCCCGCAGGCTCATGGAAGAAGTGACACGCCACTGGGAAATACTCCTGGTCGAGGACAATCCGGCGGATATTCGCCTGACGCAGGAGGCACTCCATAGCTTGCAGGTGCAGCATCACTTGCAGGTGGCCGAAGATGGCATGGCAGCCTTGAGCTATCTTGCCGGGGTATTTTCCGGCCAATCAGGAAGCCGGCCTGACATTATCCTGCTGGATCTCAATCTGCCGCGCCTGGGGGGGCTGGAAGTGCTGGCTGCAATCAAGTCGGACGACAGCATGAAAAGTATTCCCGTCATCATCATGAGTTCTTCGAAATCGGAAGCGGACGTGTCGGCGGCCTACCGCCTCAACGCCAATTGTTATACGCAGAAACCACTGGAAATCGACCGTTTTTTTAACGTTATGGAAAACATACGCCGTTTCTGGCTGGAAACGGCCATTCTGCCTGACATCCCGGCAGGCAAGGTTCACTAGACCGGGGCACGTATCAGGGAAGAAAGGGGAAATGGAAACTGCAAGGGGGAAATGCAAATTCACTCAGCGGCAAATGCCTGCGTTACGCAATCGCTGGCTGGTTCAATTGGCCGCGTTATCAGCGCTGCCGCTGCTTTTCACAGCCTGTGTTCACTGGCCGGATATCGCCACCGACTGCGCGTCGTATGGCGTGAGCGAGGACCGGGCGCCGATGGGGTACGTGGTACGCCTGGAGCCGCTATTTCGTAGTGAATTGGACCAGGCCTGTGCTGGCGTCGATCACACCAATGCGGCCTACGGTACCGCGGTCAGCGGCTGCGTCATAGCCCATGCCAATGGGCTGGTCGATGCTTACTACTGGGTGGGCGACCGTTGCGCCATGAATCACGAATTGTGCCACGCCAAGCATGGCCCGGGTCACACCGAGCGGTATGTCAGGGAATTGCGGGATGGCGTGCCCATGCCGTACTGCCCGCCCAATCAGTTGAGTCTGAAGGGTTGACGCGTAATACATTCCGCCAGGGTGACGTTGCGAGCGTGCGGCGCCAGCGGCAAGCGTAAAAATATTTTTGCCGGCGCCACCGGAGCTCCGTCGCCGGCCAGCAACAAGGGGAATCAGACATGTCTGCTGTATGGAAGTGTGACAAGCTGCGGCAACTGCGAGTCCTGATCGTGGATGATAATTCCGGCGACCGTTTCCTGTACCGGCAAATGCTCGAGCAGTCAGATCCCGCCACTGACTATGTGTTCCGGGAAGCCGAGTGCGGACGGGCGGCCATGGAAGTGATCCGGGAGGAGGCGCTGGACTGTGTTCTGCTGGATTACTTACTGCCTGATACGGTTGGCCTGGACGTGATCAGGAAGATGGCAGAACAGGGGACAGGCACGTCTCCGCCCATCATCATGTTGACGGGCTTTGGTGATGAGGCAACAGCGGTAGCTGCCTTGCAGGGTGGTGCGCAAGGTTATGTGTCCAAGCGGGACCTGAACGGTGAACAGCTTTGCCAGGCCATCGATCGCGCCATCAAGGCGCACAAAACCCGGTTACTCTCGGACCAGTCGCGGGTGGAAATGGCCGCCAGGAACCAGGAGCTGGAGCGCAAGTACCAGCAGGTCGAGGCTTTTTATCAACAGATCCTGGGTAAATTCAGGAAACCTGTGTCCGCATTGCGTGACCATATTGCTGAATTGACCACGGAGGAATCTCGCCCGCTGAACGACCGCCTGCAAAGGCACCTGTCGAACCTCAGGCTGGAAAGCGAACGGCTTGTGACCACCATGAAAAACCTGATAGACAACCCGGGACTGGAGGTTGGCCAGTTATTGATTTCAACCCGGCCGGAATCCATCATGGAACTGGTATCGGCAACAGCCAGTAACTTCCGCGCGTTGGCCGATGCCAAGGACATCCGCTTGTCGGTCAAGGTACAGCCGGGGCTGCCGGAAGTGGAGATGGACCGCTATCGCATCGAGCAGGTGCTGGTGAATCTGCTGGACAACGCCATCAAATTCACGCCCCCACGGGGAAGCGTTACCTTGAATGTGGAACGGCGTGCCGAGTCTCCGGATAGTGTAACGATTTCCGTGATCGATTCCGGTAAAGGGCTTGATCCCGAGCAGCTGGCGCAGCTGTTTGAGCCAAACCATGTTCAAGCGCCCGGTGGTTCTGACGCTGACCAGGGCATGGGTCTGGGCCTGAAAATTTGCCGGGAGATCATTCAGTCGCATCAGGGCACGATTACCGCCAGGAGCCTGCCCCAGGCCGGGACCTGCATGACCGTTACGCTGCCGCTGGATAGCCGGAAGAAACCCACGGCTGAACTCTGGGAGCACGTGACGCGGTCCAGCGGTTCTGTGCGGAGGAGCATGAATGCCTAACCCGCCTGGCGGGCTGCAGTCCCTTGGCGCCATTGCCGCGACCGAGGCATTGCCGCTTGGAAGAGCGCCATGGAATGGTCGCGGCAGTTCCACGGCAGTTCGCCGTCCGCGATGGCTGCATCCGCGCGCGCTGGCCTATCTGGTTGTGGCACTGGCGTTGCTGGCCCCGCTGCACTTGCTGCAGGAGAGCGCGCCGGGTGTGCGCCACGTCTGGTTCCTGGTGGCCGATGCATTGGCGGTAGCGCTGGCCATCGTCATCGGTTTCATCAGCCTGGCCTATTACAGCGGTTTCAGGGGCAGGTCGCTGCTTTATGTCTCAGCCGGGTTCCTTGGCGCTGGTCTCATCGAATTGGTTCACGTCCTCAACATTCTGGGGCTGGATGTATCATTGTCTCCGGCGATCTTCACCATCTCCGAGGACTGGAGTTCGATGGCCGCGCGCCTCTACCTGGCCATCATGCTGCTGGCGGGGTGGCGGGCCTCTGAAGGCCGCATTTCACCGGTTTCCACCTTTGGTCTGCCTGACAGATGGATCTTTGCCCTGTGCAGCTTCCTGCTGATGATTTTCGTGACGGTGTGCATTTACCTGCCCCGCGCCGCGACCCTGCACGGCCATGGGCCAGCGGTGAGCATCGCGGAAGTGGCAATCGGCGTGCTCTATCTCGTCGTGCTGCTCATTTTCCTGCGCCGCGGTGACTGGCGAAGCTATCCATTTCAGCACTGGTTTGTTTTGTCACTGATTCTGTCCACGATCAGCCAGCTGATTTACGTTCCTCTCTCATTGGACGCCGCGGACCCGGTGCTGCTGGCCAGCCACGCCATCCGGCTGGGCAGCTACGCACTGGCCTTTACTGCGTTGCTCTCCAGCACATCCAACCTGTTCCGCCAGGCCAGTAACGCGCAACTGGAAGACCGCATCGAAAGCCTGATCAGGCAGCATGGGCCAGCGACTGGTCAGGACGGGACAAAACCGACCGGCAGGCACAAGATCATGGATTCAGGCGCATTTGAGATCGACCTGGCCACCGGAGAATTCCTTGCCAACAACGCAGCCAGCGAAATGATGAACGGGTCCGACGGCGCCTCTGCACCTACTACGATTACCCAATGCATCGAGTTGTTGCACCCTGAAGATCGCAGCCGATTGATCGAGGCGCTGCGGCGCTGCCAGAGTGACGGCGAGTTGTTCAAGCAGGAATTTCGAGTGCCCAGCGGGGAGGGCTATTGCTGGCTGGAAGCGGTTGGTGGCATCGAAGCAGTAGACGGCAAGCCCGCCAGGCTGCTGGGTTTCATCAACGATGTCAGCGTCCGCAAGGCCATGGAACTGGAAAAAGATCAACTGTATCGGGAGCTGGAGCAGATCATCACCGCCGTGGACCAATTTGCCGTGACTGCAACGCTGGGCCTGGATGGGAACATCCAGGCGACCAATGAACTGTTTTGCCAATTCTGCGGACGGGAGGAAGATGAGCTGATTGGCCGCAGCTTCAGCACATTGTTAATGGCGAG
>DATDPS010000017.1:0-2939 GCA_035292625.1 Lysobacterales bacterium
TCTCAGTGAGCGCATTTGGTCGAAAATTGGTGCCGAGGGTGACGCGCAGGTCGGCGTCAATCTCGAAGGGGGTGCAGCGATTTACGGCATGATGTCGAGCCGCCTGCGCGACAAGGTTCGCTACGGAATGCTCTATACGCCGAGTTGGGTGGTCGTGTCTGATGAACGGGTCATACCACAGTCATTGATCGAAAAGATCCAGCACGGCTGCAGGCCTGAGATATATGAGCGGGCCGTTATGGCCGGCGGTCCTGGAGATCCAGCCGCCGAACAGCGCTGCAACTCCCGTCAATGGGACGCGGTGTTCGATGATGGCGATATGTATAAGGGCGGGGCCAGAGGGCAGGGACTTTATGTTTCACCCGGCCGCGACCTCGTGATGGCTTGGTTTTCCACCACATCCGAATCGGGCTGGATGAACTATGCGCGCGCCATTGCCAAGGCGATCAAGCCCTGATGCCCATGAGGTCTCATGTTGTTGTTCTCTTTTGCTGCTGTACGCTGTTGCCGGCGCTTGCCCGTGCACAGGACGTGGACGACAGAGCGGCGGTCATCGATGCCATGCAGCAGTGGGAAATTGCGGTGGAAACGGGCGACTTTGAAAAGCTTGAGCATTTTTACGAGGAAAATGCCATTTACTACCCAGACCATGCCGAACCGGTGATCGGCCGGGACCGCATCATGGAAAAGCACCGGAGCAGGGGGGTGGGTGCGGTAGTAGATATCAACCAGCAGCCAGACGATGTGACCGTCAGCGGCACCTGGGCGGCCTACTCCGGCGAGGCCACGGTCAGTGTCGCCAAGACGAACGAAAATACCGCAGCGGTGCGGCACGTAAGGGTATTGCTGCTGATGCAAAAAGGCGAGGACGGGCATTGGAGAATTCTTCGGGACATCGACAATGAACCGCCCGGGGGAATGGCCGCGCAATAGCCGTCACGGCGCGGCTGCCGGCTTCAGTGAAGCTTTGCTGTTGCGCGAAACCTGCCGGATATCAGGCCGGCATGGAGAGCAGGCTGTCCGAATTTTTTATCATGTGCGGGGTACTCACCGGTATATTTTTGCAGTCGCGGGATAGCGCGATGCACAAGCTTATGCGTCAAATCAGCGACCGGGCCTTGAACGCAGGCGCCAGGCTGCATGCTTTGGATTCTGCTCGCAAGGCGTCAAGGGCACCATAAAGGAGGTCGATATGCATTTTCTCGGGTTGAACTTCAACGGGCGCGCGGCACTTTCCATTCTGGCGATGTTGCTGGCATCTGTTTCATTGCAGTGCCAGGCCCAGAAACTTCCGCAGCGATCGATCACGCAGCTGTCACCCAATCTGTACCGGGCACAAAACGACATCCATTTCACGGTGTTCCTGGTGACACCAGAAGGCATCATTCTTACAGACCCGCTCAACCGGGATTTTTCGACATGGCTCAAGCAGCAACTGGACGAACGGTTCGGGCTTCCGGTCAAATACATACTCTACAGCCACCATCATTGGGACCATGCGTCCGGGGGCGCTGTGTTTGCCGATACGGCCCGGTTCATGGGCCAGGAAAACATGCTCGCTCATCTGGCGCTGCCGCCGCCTGGCACCCCTTTGCTTGCGGAAGCGCTCGCACTCGATGCGAATGGCAATGGGCGTATTGAAGCTGCCGAGGCGACGGGTAATTTCACGACGAATTTCGCCTATTTTGATGCCGATGGCGACGGCACACTGAGCGGAGCGGAAGTCGTACGCGGCCCGGTCAGTGATGTAAAAGTGCCCGACATCACCTACAGGGACAGAGCCACAGTCTCGCTGGGCGGCCATCACGTGGAACTAACCTGGACTGGTCCCGTCACGCACGCCGACGACATGAGCATCATTCGTTTTCCTGACGAAGGTGTTGTTTATGTGGTTGATTTTATAAGTATCAAGGCGATGCCTTACCGCACGTTGGGCACAGGCTACCTGGATGAATGGTTGCAAGCGATCAGAACGGTCGAAGCAATGGACTTCGAGATCGTATCGCCGGGTCACGGAGTGGTGGGTACAAAGAGCGACATTGCAGAACATCGCCACTACCTGGAGGACCTTCGCGACGCGGTAAAAGCAGGAATTGAAGCGGGCCGCAGCAGCGAAGAACTACAACACACCATTCAGTTGACGAAATACAAAGATTGGTTCATGTTCGATGCTTGGCACGCCGAAAATGTCGCGGGTATGTATCAGTTGCTGCAAGCTCAAAAGTAGCACGATAATATCGTTGGAATACACGAGGCCGTTTGCTGTCCGTCAGTGGTCAGTAAACCCATGCGGTGCCGGGATATTTTGTGCAATGCTCGGATAGCCGGCAGGAGCTGGAACTTCGTACCCTATAGTACTGACAAATCCATGCTGCAGGACTTTGCTGCACTATTATGAACTGAACGGGAGTCTTTTTATGTCAGCCACGAAGATGTTTACGCGTTTCGCATTGGCAGTGATTGCAGCCTCACTCCTGGGAGCAACAGTGGCCAACGCCGACGACGACACGGGGGCAGAAAGACAAAAAATGAAGGAATTAGGGCTCAGGTATGATTCTGCCTGGGCCCTGTATCAGGCATTGAAAGAGCAAGCCCATGGCGGGCAGAAACTGACCTGGCAACACATACCTGACTGGAGTGGCGTCTACACCCGCACCAAGGGTGGCACCACATTTGACCCCGATGGGCCACCGCAGGGTGAAGTGCCGTCGACGGCCCACTTCACGCCCGAGTACGAAGCGAAGATGCTGAAAACGGTGGAAGACCGCAAGAACGGCATCGAGTACGATCCGCTCAGCCAGTGCATCCCACCCGGCTATCCACGCTGGCTGGACATGCCGTTCCTGCGTGAATTCATCGTTACGCCGGATCAGACCACGATGTTCGCGGAAGCTTTCAACAGCGTCCGGCGCATTTACACCGATGACCGGGGGCATATT
>DATDPS010000018.1:0-9090 GCA_035292625.1 Lysobacterales bacterium
TGCCTATGCAGCCGCTGCCGGTGCACAGATCCAACACCTTGTTGATCGCAGGCGCGCCAGCCCAGGGTTGAAAGTGTTCGAAAATCAATTCAGCAATCGGCGACCGCGGCACCAGAACCGACTTGTCAACTTCAAACTCCAGGCCTGCAAACCATGCGCTGCCCAGAATGTAGGCCAGCGGCATACCCCGCTCAATGCGTTCTGCCAGGTTGGCAAGGACCAGGGTCCCCTCGGCCGCGCCCAAGGGGCGATTCCAGTCATTGAAACTGCCGTCCAACGGGGCATTGGCGGCGTGCAACACCAGCCAGGCTGCTTCATCACGCGGATTATCAGTGCCGTGTCCGTAAAACAGGTTCGACTCTTCCAGCGCTCTCGTGACTTTTTGTACCCACTTCCCGACACTCACCACGGCGCCTGTCTCCGGATTGTCCCACTGTTATGTTCCTGGCAGTACCCGAATCAGTATAATCCACCACTGGCCCACTCCCTGGACTTTAGATGCCAGCCACCTCCAGCAACGCCCGTTTCATTTTGCTCGCCATCAGTCTCGGCCTGCTGTGCCTGGCTGCCGGGGCGACCGCGTGGCGCATCTATGAAGCCAGACAGTCGAACACGAACGATTCGCTGATCCTGCTGCCTGAACCACGAATTATCGCTGATTTTGCCCTGGTTGATCAGCACAATGGGCATTTCAGCCTGGACGGATTCAAAGGTCACTGGTCACTGCTGTTCTTCGGCTTCACCACCTGCCCGGATGTATGTCCCAACACCCTGTATCAATTGCAACAAGCCCGGAAAGTGATGCTCGCAAAGATGCCTGAGAGCACCGTGCCGCAAATCTACCTGGTATCCGTTGATCCCGAGCGCGACACGCCGCCAAAACTAGCCGCCTACCTGGGGTATTTCGACCCGGCATTCACCGGCCTTACCGGAGCAGCCGAGCAATTGCAAGCGCTGGCATACCAACTGGGCGTGGCATACTTCATCGAACCGCACGAAACAGGTGATCCGGAATACCATGTCGATCACAGCGCATCGCTTCTGTTGCTCAATTCAGATGCCCAATTACTGGGTGTGCTGCCGCCCCCGCACGAATCTTCTGCTATTGCGCAGGCAGTGATGACGGTAATCCGCCAGGGAGGTAGAGCGCCGTGAAAGCAATCGATTTAATTTTCTGTGTAATCCAGTACCTGCTGCCCCATCATCTGCTGTCCCGGCTGGTACATGCCTTTATGCGCATACGCATCGTTCCGATCAAGAATATGCAGATCTGGCTGGTCGGTTGGCTGACCGGCGTGAACTGGGAAGAGGCCCGCTTTCCCAGGGCCGCGGACTACCCCGATTTCAATTCCTTCTTCACCCGCGAATTGGCCAGCGGAGCCAGGCCTCTGGACCCTGACCCGGCTTCATTCATCAGCCCCAGTGATGGGCTCATCAGTCAGTGCGGCAGGGTCACCAACGATCGCATCCTGCAGGCCAAAGGCCACAGCTTTTCAGTCCGGGCCCTGCTGGCCAATGACCCTGCCGCCAACGATTTCATCAACGGATTTTTCTTCACGATTTACCTTGCCCCGCGGGACTACCACCGCGTACATATGCCAATAGGCGGCACTTTACAAAGCATGATTCATGTTCCCGGCCGCGTGTTCAGTGTCTCACCCCATACCGTGCGGCAGGTGCCAAACCTGTTTGCGCGCAATGAGCGGTTGATCAGCCTGTTCAACACATCTCACGGCCCCTTGGCGGTGGTCCTGGTCGGCGCCATGCTGGTATCAAGCATGGAAACCGTATGGGCCGGCAAAGTGACACCACCGCGCGGCAGGCGGGTCAGCGTGGGTGATTGGTCACGGCGCCACATCGTGTTGAAGAAGGGTGATGAAATGGGGCGCTTCAACATGGGTTCGACTGTCATCCTGTTATTGCCGGCTGGCGCGGTTGCCGCGCTGGCTGAACTTGGCCCGGATGACAACATCCTGATGGGGGAGAAACTGGGGCGCTTGCGTTGATCAACAGCCGGCCCGCAGCCCCAACAACTCTATAATCTCCCCGCTGAAACCATTACCAGCCGCACTGCCGGCCAGCATTCTGTTCGTCCAGCCATTGCTGCAGTGGCGCAAAATAGTCCAGCATCGCCGTGGCATCGATTTCCTTTGAGCCCGTCAACTTCTCCAGCGCCAGCGGCCAGGGTTGGCTGCGACCCATTTCCAGCATGGCGTTCAGCCGCTCACCCGCCGCCTTGCTGTTATAAATGGAACAGCGATGAATCGGCCCCTCTTCGCCCGCAATCTCGCACAGCGCACGAAAGAACTGGAACTGCAGGATGTGGGCCAGGAAATACCGGGAATACGGTGTGTTACCCGGGATGTGGTACTTAGCGCCAGGATCGAATGCGTCGGCCGGGCGTTCATTCGGCGCGGAAACGCCCTGGTATTGTTCGCGCAGCTGCCACCATAACTCGTTGTAATCTTCCGGCCCTGCCTCGCCGGCGAAGACCTTCCAGCGCCATTGATCAACCATGAGACCAAACGGAATGAAAGCGACCTTTTCCAGGGCTTGCCTGAGCAACAAACCGATGTCTCCTGTGGCATCCGGTTCGGCATCCAGTAAACCAATCTGCACCAGGTACTTGGGGGTGATGGACAGGGACAAGGTGTCGCCCACTGCCTCGTGGAAGCCGTCGTTGGCGCTGGCGCGGTACAGGTAGGATTGCTGGTTATACGCGCGCTGGTAATAGTTGTGGCCCAGTTCGTGGTGAATGGTCTTGAAGTCCTTCGCGTTGACTTCGATGCACATCTTGATGCGCAGGTCTTCCACTTCATCGATGTTCCAGGCGGATGCGTGGCACACCACTTCACGGTCGGCCGGCTTTACAAACAGGGACCGCTCCCAGAACGATTCCGGCAAAGGCGCGAAGCCGAGTGAGCTGAAAAAGGCCTCACCGGTTTTCACCATGCTGATCGGGTCGAAGCCCTCCTGCTGCAATATGGCGTTGAGGTCGTAACCGACGTCGGCATTCTCCGGACCTGCTATGTCGTACAGGTTTTCCCAGCCCTGGGCCCACATGTTGCCGAGCAGATGCGCCGGAATGGGCTTGTCCTGCGGCACCAGGTCCGTGCCGTAAACCTCGCCCAACCGTGCCCTGACATGGCAGTGGAGGGCATCGTACAAGGGTTTCAGCTGACCCCAGATCCGGTCCAGCTCAAGCGCAAAGGCATCCGGGTCCATATCGTAACCCGAGCGCCACATGGTGCCGAGGTTGTCAAAACCCAGCTCCCGGGCGCCCTCGTTGGCCAGCTCGACCTGGCGCGCGTAAAGGTCTTTCATCGGAACGGCCACCCGGTGCCAGCCGTCCCAGGCTTCAAGCAAAGTTGCCGCGTCCTGCGACTGTTTAATGATCTCTTCCAGCTCGCCCAGGGCAAGGCAGTCATTTTCGGCGCGACAAAACTTGCCTGTGCCATACAGGCTCTTCAGTTTTGCGCCAATTTCCGCCTGCTCGGCGGTCTTGGCTGCATCCATGGGCGCGGGTATCGTGATACCGCTGCGCAGCATGTCCAATTTGCGTGCAGTAATCTGATCGAGGCCATCAATGCCGATGAATCGGGCCGCTGCGGTTGCAATTTCCACTTGTGCCGCCGTCATGGCTTCATTGGCGCTGGCGGAGAGGCGCTCTGTGTCCTGGGTGATGAAATTGTATTGGACCCAGGCCATACGCTCGGCATACTGACCCAATCCGGCCAGCCGCATTTCCGCGGCCGCAACGAACTCGGCGGCTTCCTTGGCCGTTGGCGACGCCGGGCCAGCGCTGACCTCGGCCGGTGGTAAGGACTCAGCAGCAGGCTCGCAGGCGGCCAGCATGTTCAGCAGCGCAAACAGGGGAAAAACGTGTCGTGTGTGCATGGCGTTACCTGGTAAATTTGTGACTTGAAAAAAAGTTTGACCCACCATGGTCAATTATGCGCGGAGCGTGTTTTTGCCGCAAAGTTTCGTCGCGCCGTTGCATAATTGACCCCAGGTTCCCTGCCAGAACAAGCCATTCAACTCTACCGGGAACCGGCACGGTATCGAATGATCCATAGCGTGACAAACGGGAGGCAGAAATGACCAGGGCAAGCCGGTTTTCTTTCCTTGCAGTGGTGGCTATCGCAGCCGCTGGCACCACACACGCAAGCGGCCGGGAGGCTGAAACCCAAAAGGGGATCGCGCTGGCGGAACTGGCCACGCTGGCTGGTGTGATCGTATTGGCGCAGGTACGCGATACCGACTACGTCTATCGCCGTGAGTTCCCGGTTGCAGGCAGCGCATTCCTGCGTGTATTGATTCCATACAAGGCCAGTCAGCCGATGGACATCATCGAAGTGTATGAAGCAGGTCTGCACGCTCACGAGTGCTATTTCCCCACTCCCACGGTGTTCGAAGAGGGGCGGCGTTACCTTCTGTTCCTGCAAGAGGACGCGGAAAAGCCCGGGCGCTACCGAGGGCTTCCCCAGGGATGTGCGCTGGACATCCTCGTCGCTCAGGACAACAGCTATGTGCTGCGCCTGCCCGTGACCGGTATCGAGTTGACGGATTCACTGGATGCATACCGGCAATCCTTTGAATTCAGTGATTCCTATGCCGTGGAAACAGATGAATCCCTGAACCCGCAACAGCGCGAGGCTTTAATGGCCGGAGCCTGGATCATGCCCCGTGGGATGGAATACCTGTATACCAGCGGGGTTTCCTTGTCCGTGGTGCGACAGTTGATGAGAACAGGCAACCAGCACCAGTAGCCTGTAATCGGGACGTCGCTCTTACGACACTCGCCTTTCCCGCCAGGATGTTCCCGCCAGCCTCAGGCCACGATCCGGTAACAGGGTTGGTAAACATTGGAGCCCGGCAGTTTCATGCGGTTGTCCTTGACGAAAGCCGCCAGCAAGCCATCCAGTGATTGCATTATTTCGTTCTCACCGCAAATTTCAAAATGACCATGCTGGCGAACCGCTTCCAAGCCTTCAGGTTTAACATTTCCCGCCACGATACCGGAAAACACGCGTCGCAGATTGGCTGCCAGTTGATGCAATGGCAGCGAGCGGTCTATCTGCACGCTTTTCATGTTGGCATGGGTAGCCTTGAATGGGATCTGCAGTTCCTGATCGATGCGCAACAGCCAGTTGAAGTAAAACGCATCGTTGTGGGCAATGCGATATTTCCGTACCTCTTCCATGCCCGACGCCATTTTCTGAGCCACGAGTTGCGGATTTCCCATGATGATTTCATAACGCGAACAGGCCGCTTGGCCCAGAGCCAGCCGGATGAAGCGATCGATCTGTTCAAAATAAGTCGCCGATTCGCGTGGCCCACTCATGATCACTGGAAATGGCAGTCCCTCATTTGCCGGATGCAGCAGGATGCCCAGCAGATACAGAATTTCCTCGGCAGTACCCACCCCGCCCGGGAACACGATGATGCCATGACCCAGGCGGACAAAGGCTTCCAGCCGCTTCTCGATATCTGGCATCACGATCAGCTCGCTGACAATCGGGTTGGGTGATTCCGCGGCAATGATACCGGGCTCGGAAATTCCAATGTAGCGCCGTGATGACGCGCGCTGCTTGGCGTGCGCTATGGTGGCGCCTTTCATGGGTCCTTTCATGGCGCCGGGACCGCAACCGGTGATGATATTGAGCCGCCTCAGACCCAACTGGTAGCCGCACTCTTTTGTGTAGTCATACTCTTCCCGCCCGATGGAATGCCCGCCCCAGCACACCACCAGATCAGGGTCCACCTGCGGCACCATGGCGCGGGCGTTCCTCAACAGCTCGAATACGGCGTTGGTAATCCCATCGGACGAGGAAAGATCATGATCCGGATGACCACTGATTTCACTGTCAAAGTAAACCAGGTCGCGGATCACGGCAGACAGCAGTTCGCGGATACCCTCTATGATCCTTCCGTCGACGAAAGCCGATCCCGGCGCGTTGGTCAGCTGCAGCCGCAGCCCCCGGTTCACCTGTTGGACTTCGATGGCAAAATCCTGGTACTTCTGCAGCATCGCCTCGGCATCGTCCCCCTGGTTGCCGCTGTTCAGCACGGCCAGCGCACAACGGCGCAACAGGCCTGACAAACCGCCGCGGCTGGCGCCATGCAGACGCTCAACCTCCTGGCGGCTGAGGGTGTTGAGCATCCCGGCAGGATATAAACGGGTGGAAACTGAATCAGCTGGCAAAGTACAACTCCTCGGATGATCGAACGGCTAGCTTAGCGCAAATGGAGCAGCCAACAGGCCCCCGCTGCATGTTCCATGAAAACGAATGGCGGCCTGAGCCGCCATTCGCATACTGCCTGGCGCACTGAATCAGAAGCGGTACATTACGCCGATACGTGCTTCCCACAGGGAAGTGTTGACTACCCGGCCCTGCCCGGATGGCGCCAGGAAGGATTGGTAGATGTAACGGTTGGTGGCGGCATCAAGTGCCATGTCGACCACGGGTACCGTTGACGGGAAGTTGATTTCCTGCAATATGCACCAGTCGTTGTTCAACAGGTTGCAGAAATTACGGATGGTTAGGAACGCGGACAGGTGATGGCCGTTCCTGAAGCCCGGGAATTCCTGTTCCAGGCGCAAATCGTAGGTATTCCACCAGCTGCTGTTGAACTCGTTGCGAGGCGAAATGCCGCCAGCGTAGCTGTCCAGCCCCGTCTCGTTGACGAAATCGAAGAAGGCCTGGCTGTTGAAACCCGGCCCGAATATCACGAGGGGATCATCCGGTCCGGTGGGCACGTACAGCAGATGACGATTGCTGATCTCGTCTCCGAACACGGCGCCGTCATCGTTGGCAAAGGTGTAGGAATGAGGCCGGCCTTTGTTGGAACTCGCGAACACGGAGATCTTGCTCGCATTATCCCCCCACCAGTATGCGGTGTAGCCGATACGCAAAGTGAAACGATGCGGAATTTCATAGTTGGAGGTGGCGCGGCCCGGGTTGTTCGGATCGCTGACCGCGATGCTGGCAAAATTGGAAAAAGACACCGAACTGGTCATCGGGTTAACATCGTCGGCCTGGGTGTAGGCATAACCCACTGTCCAGTCGACGCCGTTGTCGTGCGTTTTGTTGAGGCTCAGGGAATATTGTATCGAGCGAGCATCCGAACCCTGCACATTGCTGAGAATGTAGTCGGTCGCAAATCGGCGCGAATCGGTATAGATCGGCCGACCGTCAGGCGCCGTGCCAGTCTTGACCATGGTGCCGCCGACGATGATGGCGGAATCGCTGGCGCTGGTGTACAGCACATCGCCATTCAGCTGGTAATCGTCACCGAATACCCAGGCAAAGCCGAGCGAATACTTCCAGTTCTTGGGCAACTTGAAGGCTGGATCGACGGCATTCACGGCACTGTTGGTCGTGCCCGCCGCTACAGCGTCAAACAACTGCTGCGGAATGTCCCAGATCGGCCGGCCAGAGCCATTCCAGGCCAGGTTGAACAACGGAGTTGCGGTGCGGTCCTGATACTCCACTTGCGTCTGGCCGTCGTTGGTATAAGCGTTGGTCAGCCAGACATTGGGATTGCCGCCGGAGTAAAGCCCGACGCCGCCGTGAAACGCGACGGCCGGCGAGAAGTCCCAATTGAAGCCGAAGCGGGGTTGAATCAGGCCTTCACCATCGAAGTTCTGTGCATTGCTGAAGCCGTTGCGCGCAATGAAGTTGGCATTCTCGCGCGGAAGATCGTTGCTCGCATACCAGTCGTAGCGCAAGCCGCCGATGAGGGTCACATTGCCGTTACCGTTAACCCATTCATCCTGGAAGTAGACCGTGTTGATCTGGTAGTCGAAAGCGGCGGCGGCATCGGCCGGATTGTTCGATGGGGCTGCGTTTTCGTAGGTGATGCGCGAGGCAGTGCCGGCGCGGAAGCGGTCGATGCAGCCGTTCGGGTTGGCGGCGTTGCAACCGGCTTCGAAGCGGTATTCGCCTTCGGCTTCCTGGATGAAGATGTCGAAGATACTGAGGTCTTCCAGCTCATAGCCAAAGGTGAACTTGTGCTGGTCCAGCAGGTAATTACCGGCCAGTTTGTAGTTCCAGGTGTCGTAGTAGAGTTTGTTGGCATGGCGTGAGTCGTCGGCCCCAAGGTAAACCGTGGCCTGCGTGAAAACGCCGTTCCCGTCCGCGTCATTGAAGGTGCGGATTTGCACTTCGCCGAAATCCGTTCCCGCAATCGAGATCTGGCGGTTATCCAGTTCGGAGTAGGAGACACGGGCTTCGGTCGAAAAGCTGTTAGTCCAGTCCGAGAATACCGCGCCGGTATAGGAGGTCAGTTCTGCGCCGCGCTCGTAGAAATGGTTGGAGAACTCAAGCTCATTATTGCTGTCGTCAGCCTGGGAGATGGTAAAGCCATCATTGTAATTATAGGTCACGGCGGCGCGGTGGCTGTCGTTGATCAGCCAGTCGAGCTTGATGGTGTACTTCTCGTCCTCCACCGGCAAGGACGCCGGAAAGCCACCCGGATCGTAACCATAGACGTTTTGCGCGATGTCCAGGATTTCGTCCACCTGCTCCTGCGAAACACCCTGAACGATGCGGCCACGGCTGGAGCCCGTGGGCCCCCGGTCGAATTGCGAAACATCTTCCAGCTTCTCGTAGGCCACGAAGAAGAACAAATTATCCTTCAGGATCGGCCCGCCCAGCGAGAAGCCATAGCGCTTGATCTCGAAATCGCCGGTATTGATCGAATCGCCTTCGAGGCTGTCGCCTTTCAAGGAGTCGCTGGTGTAGTCGTAAAATACGGAACCGTGGAATTCGTTCTCGCCCGACTTGGTTACCGCATTGATGTTACAGGCGGTGAAGCCGCCGTAAACTACATCGAACGGCGCCAGTTCAACCGACACTTCCTGGATGGAATCGTAAGGGAAAGGCTGCCGTTCCGTAGGAAAACCATTGCTGTTCAAGCCAAAATTGTCGTTCATGCGCACGCCGTCCAGGGTCAGGCTGTTGAAGCGCGGGTTGGCGCCACCACAGTGGATGGCCCCCACGAAGCCATTGTCCTGGTATATGCGCGGATCAAAACGGATCACGTCACGGATGTCGCGGTTGATGGTTGGATAATCTTCCAGATCAT
>DATDPS010000019.1:0-5136 GCA_035292625.1 Lysobacterales bacterium
CATGCACGCAACAGTAATCAAACTCGATGCCCTGGCCGATGCGGTTCGGACCGCCGCCCAGCACCATGATTTTTTCACGCGTGCCGGGGGCCGCCTCGCATTCCTCCTCGTAGGTGGAGTACAGATACGCCGTGGAGCTGGCAAACTCCGCCGCACAGGTATCGACGCGCTTGTACACCGGGTAGACGCCAAGCCGGTGGCGATAGCTGCGCACCTGCTCTTCGCCGATATCCAGCAACCCGGCAATGCGGCTATCCGAAAAGCCTTTGCGCTTGATCGTGTGCAGTTGTTCCTTTGACAGCGAATCCAGCAGGCAGCCGCGAAAGGTAGCTTCGCACTGCACCAGGTCTTCGATTTGAGCCAGGAACCAGGGATCGATGCAGCTCCAGTTCTGTACCTCGCTGAAACCCATCCCAAGGCGAAACGCGTCGGCCACGTACAGGATGCGTTCCGCGCCGGCTTCCCGCAACTCGCGCCGCAGCAGCGCGGTACGCGCCTCGGCATCCTTTTCCTCGACGATTTCATTCAAGCCGTCACGGCCGGTTTCAAGGCTGCGCAGGGCTTTCTGCAGGGACTCCTGGAAGGTCCTGCCGATAGCCATCACCTCCCCCACGGATTTCATCTGGGTGGTGAGGCGCGGATTGGCCGCGGGAAATTTCTCGAACGCGAAGCGCGGTATCTTGGTGACCACGTAGTCTATGGCGGGCTCGAACGAAGCCGGCGTGGCTCCACCGGTGATCTCGTTGCGCAGTTCATCCAGGGTGTAACCCACGGCCAGCTTGGCCGCCACCTTGGCAATCGGGAAACCGGTGGCCTTGGACGCCAGCGCGGACGAACGGGAGACCCGCGGGTTCATCTCGATGATGACCACCTTGCCATTTTCCGGGTTGACGCCAAACTGCACATTCGAACCACCGGTATCGACGCCGACCTTGCGCAACACCGCAATGGAGGCATTGCGCAGGCGCTGGTATTCCTTGTCGGTCAGGGTTTGAGCCGGAGCCACGGTGATGGAATCGCCGGTGTGAATGCCCATCGGGTCGAGGTTTTCGATGGAACAGACGATTATGCAGTTGTCCTTGCAGTCGCGCACCACTTCCATCTCAAACTCTTTCCAGCCCAGCACGGACTCTTCCAGCAGGACTTCATGGGTGGGTGACGACTCCAGGCCGCGGGCCACGATTTCCTCGAACTCTTCACGGTTGTACGCAATACCGCCGCCGGTACCGCCCATGGTGAAAGACGGCCGGATGATGGTGGGGAAGCCAATGCTGACCTGGTGTTGCAGCGCTTCTTGCATGCTGTGGGCAAGGGCCGCGACCGGAACGTCCAGTCCGATTTCTATCATGGCATTGCGGAAGCGTTCACGGTCCTCGGCCATGTCGATGGCATCGCGCGACGCGCCGATCATCTCCACCCCGTGTTTGTCCAGCACGCCCTCGCGCGCCAGGTCCAGGGCGCAGTTCAATGCGGTCTGCCCACCCATGGTCGGCAACAAGGCGTCCGGTTTCTCGTTGGCAATGATTTGCGCTACGGTACGCCACTCGATCGGCTCGATGTAAATGGCATCGGCCATTTCCGGGTCAGTCATTATCGTCGCTGGATTGGAATTCACCAGGATGACGCGGTAACCCTCCTCGCGCAGCGCCTTGCAGGCCTGGGCGCCCGAGTAATCAAACTCGCAGGCCTGGCCGATGACGATCGGACCGGCACCGATTATGAGAATGCTCTTGATGTCGGTTCTTTTCGGCACTTAGCGCACCTCTCTCAGCACCGTGACATTGGCGCCGGCTCGTGCGGCATCGATGCTCCGTATGAAACGATCGAACAGGCCGGCCATGTCGTGCGGTCCCGGACTGGCTTCGGGATGGCCCTGAAAACCGAAAGCCGGTGCGTTGTTGAACTCGATACCTTGCAGTGATTGATCAAACAGTGAACGGTGGGTCGCCCGGACCGTCGGCGGCAGGCTGGACTCGTCCACCGCGAAGCCGTGGTTCTGGCTGGTGATGAGGACGCAACCGGTGTCCAGGTCCTGCACCGGGTGGTTGGCACCGTGATGGCCGAACTTCATCTTGCTGGTGCGGGCGCCCGCAGCCAATCCCAGCAACTGGTGACCAAGGCAGATACCGAACAGCGGAACCTTCCTTTTCAGCAATGAACGGATGGCCTTGATGGCATAGTCACACGGCTCCGGATCGCCGGGCCCGTTGGACAGGAAAACGCCATCTGGTGCCAGATCCAGCACCGCTTCAGCGCTGGTTGTTGCCGGCACCACGGTCACGTGGCAGCCGCGATCGGCCAGCATGCGCAGGATGTTGCGTTTAATGCCAAAATCATAAGCAACGACGTGGCGCCGGGCCGGAGTGTTTGCCCAGTGCTGCTCGTCCAGGCTCCAGCTTCCCGCTCGCCACTCGTAGTTTTGCCGGGTGGTGACTTCGCGGGCCAGGTCCAGCCCTTTCATGCCCGGGAAAGACTGCGCCAGCGCTATGGCTGTCTCTATGTTCACGTCTGAAAACGCCGCTGCGGAGACAATGGCACCGCTCAGCGCGCCTTTTTCCCGCAGGATGCGGGTCAGTTTGCGCGTGTCGATGCCGGAGATTGCGACGATGCCCTGCCGCTTGAGGAAGTCCGGCAAGGCTTCGCCCAGGCGCCAGTTGCTGGGCCGGACCGGGCAATCGCGGATAACCAGGCCGGCCGCCATCACCCGTTCAGATTCATTATCCTGTTCATTGCAGCCAGTGTTGCCGATGTGGGGATGAGTCAGGGTTACGATTTGCCGGTTGTAGGAAGGATCGGTGAGTATTTCCTGGTAACCGGTCATGGCCGTGTTGAAAACGACTTCCCCGCAGGATTCGCCGCCCGCGCCAATGCCCTGACCGTGGAAAACCGTGCCGTCTTCCAGGGCCAGAATCGCCAACTCACTCAATATCGGTCCTCCGGATATGAAAAACGGGAAAACCCGCCGGTTTTTCCCGCTTAGAAAACTCGCTAAATTGTGGCCCATCCCAACCGGCAGAGCAGCTTGTACTGGAATAGCCTCTAAGCGGTAGGATTCTAACGGAGCCCGGCAGTGCTGTCTAACATTCTCACTGCGGGCGATGCGCCAGCCAGTCCGCAGCGGTGTACAGCCCCGCTGGCTGCCCCGCCAGCCACTGGGCCGCCGCCAGGGCACCCCGCGCAAAAATACCGCGGTCCAGCGCTTCGTGCGAGAGCACGATTTGTTCTCCGGGCAGGCTGAAAGTGACGCTGTGTGTGCCGATGACCTCGCCTTCGCGTCGCGACTGATAGCCGATATCGATCCGCCCTGTTGGCCAATGGCTCTGAATTGCCCCACCCAGCATCAACGCTGTGCCCGACGGTGCATCCTTTTTCCACTGGTGGTGGGTGTCTTCGATGTGCACGGTAGCGGCGGGACCTGCCACAGCGGCAGCCTGGCGACACAACTGCGCCAACAGGTTTACTCCGATGCTCATGTTGGGAGACCACAAAACGCCAACCTTCTGCGCCGCCAGCGCGAGCAGCTCATGCGTGGCGGGGGGCAAGCCGGTGACGCCGCTGAGCAAGGCCACACCTGAGTTCCGGCACCAGGCAGCCGCGGTGGCCGTGCCTTCCGGCAAAGAAAAATCAATCAGCACCTGGGGCACTTGGCCAAGTTGATCCAGTGTCGGAACGTAGTTTATCCGGGTGTCCCAGGCCGGCTGGCTGCGCGAGACTATCGCGCTGATTTCCACCGAAGTTTCCTGCGCGGCCGCGGCCGCAATCGTCGCGGCGGTCCTGCCTGCCCCGTATAGCACTACGCGGGTCATGGCGGGGCCTTGTTCATGAAGTCATACGTTCAAAGAAATCGCGCACGTTGCTCAACCATGATTCGGTGCGCGGATTGTTCTCCATGTCGTCAGCGCGGGAAGCCTCTTCAAATTCCTGCAGCAGCTCTTTTTGCCGCCGCGACAACTTGACGGGTGTTTCCAGCACCGTGCGGCACATCAAATCACCCACGCGCTGGCTGCGCACCGACTTCACGCCCTTGCCCTTGAGCCGGAACATGCGCCCAGTCTGTGTCTCGGGCGGAATCTTTAGCTTCACCTGGCCGGCCAGCGTGGGGATTTCCAGTTCTCCACCGAGTGCCGCCATGGTGAACGGGATGGGCACTTCGCAGTAGAGATCATCGCCATCGCGCTCGAAAATCGGGTGCGGGCGGACGCGCACTTCCACGTACAGGTCGCCGCCCAGGGCCCCGCCAACTCCGGCTTCGCCCTCGCCTGCCAGGCGGATGCGGTCGCCATTGTCCACACCGGGCGGGATCTTGACCGACAAGGTACGGGTTTCGCGCACCCTGCCCTGGCCACTGCAGGAAGGACAGGGGTTGCTGACTCTCTGGCCAGAGCCGTGACAGGCCGGGCAGGTTTGCTGCACCGAGAATATGCCCTGCTGCATGCGCACCTGGCCTACTCCGCCGCAGGTCGGGCAGGTTTCCTTTTTCCCGTCGCGGGCGCCACTGCCGTTGCAGGTCTTGCAGGTCCCCAGCGTCGGCACCTTGATCTCGCGGCTGACCCCGCGAACAGCCTCTTCCAGGTCAAGTTCCAGGGGGTAACGCAGGTCCGCGCCGCGCTGCCGTTGCTGCGCGCGCCGGCCACCGCCGCCGAATATATCACCGAAAATATCACCGAAAATATCACCCACGTCGCCATGAAAACCGCCGGGCCCGGTGCGGCCTGAACTGCCATCTACCGCGGCATGGCCAAAACGATCATAGGCTGAACGCTTGTCCGGATCCTTCAGGATCTCGTAAGCCTCCTTGGCTTCCTTGAACTGCTCCTGGGCAGTTGCATCCGGGTTGCGGTCCGGGTGATATTTCATGGCCAGTCGGCGGTAAGCCTTTTTCAGCTCAGCTTCGCTGGCGTTTTTCTTCACGCCGAGGGTTTCGTAGTAATCGCGTTTCGCCATAGTGGAATCCCAGGGCCTGCTGCAGATTTAGGGCTGCAGCGCGGCCAATTCAAGGCGCAGGTACCGGGCAGGAGCCAGGCCCTGAAAACGGAAACCCCGGCCGGGCCGGGGTTTCCATTCACTTCGTCGCCCGCAAATCAAGGTTTCTTGTCGTCTTTAACTTCCTCGAATTCGGCATCCACCACGTCCTCC
>DATDPS010000020.1:0-12142 GCA_035292625.1 Lysobacterales bacterium
GAAAAGCTGACTTCCAAGTCTGTCATTGAAGGCGAGAACGGCTTTCACCATTTTCTTGGGCCAAGCTATACCCTGCTGCTGATCGGCGTCAGCGAAGTATCCAAAGCGGTGGCCACCATGGCGCTGCTGCTGGATTATGAAATCATCGTGTGTGATCCCCGCAGTGAAGTGCTGCGGGAGTGGAATGTCGAGGGGGTGAGCGTAATCCAGGGCATGCCCGACGATGTAATCCGCGATGTTGTCCGGGAACATATCAGCCTGGATTACACGGCCATCCTGGCGCTGACCCATGACCCCCGCATCGACGACATGGGCCTGATGGAGGCCTTGACTGTCGATGCGTTTTACATCGGCGCCCTGGGCTCGGAACGCAGCTCGTCCAAACGCCGCGAGCGCCTGCTGCAATTGGATATTTCACCCCAACAGCTGGAAGTCTTGCACGCGCCGATTGGCCTGGACATCGGCAGCAAGACACCGGCTGAGATCGCACTGTCGATACTGGGCCATATCACCCAGTTAAGAAGAGCGCGCTTATTGCCACAGACCCTTTCTGCCACGAGCCCATAGCGGGTGAGTTCCTGAGATGAACTCCCGGGCCCCGCTGCTCGCAGTGATCCTCGCCGCCGGTGACAGCCGCCGCTTTGGCTCGGACAAGCGTCGCGCCAGGACGGCTGCGGGCGCTTCACTGCTCGAGGCCAGCCTGGCTGCACTGGATGGTCACGTGGGCGCCGTCTACGTGGCCATCAGGCCGGATGATGTGATCAATTCCAGCTGGCCAGACAGCCTGCCGGCCACTGCCGTGCACTATGTCAGTGCACCCCGTTCAGCGCAGGGGATGGGCTGTTCACTGGCGGATACAGTCAGGCAATTGCCCCGGGATTGTGACGTGCTGGTGGCTTTGGCCGATATGCCGTTCATCCGCAGCGAAACCATCGCGCAACTGGTGCAACGGTACCGGCAGAGTACGCTGGACGCGCCAATTGCTTATCCGTACTGCGTTTCCCCGGCACAAAACGGTGACCCGGCTGCCAGCGCTTCCCGGCGCGGGCACCCGGTGATCTTTCACCGTGCCTATCGCGCGGAACTGGAAGCTCTGCAGGGCGACCAGGGCGCCAACCGGATCATCGCCGCCCATCCCGCCATGCATGAAGGGCTGGAGGTGCAGGACCCCGGGGTGCTGCTGGATGTCGACCAGCCATCCGATCTGCGGAACGGCTGATTCGTTAGCTCACTTTGCCGCGTGTTGTGCCGCGACCTGTTCGACTGCTTCCCACACCCGCATCAGGTTGCCCCCCAGCATGGCTTCAATCTGCTGCGGCGTATACTCGCGCCGCAGCAATTCTTCGATCAGCGCCGGGTAGGTTGACACATCCTTGATACCCACCGGCAGGCTGTCGCCCACGCCATCGAAATCCGAACCGATGCCCACGTGGTCTGCACCCACGAGTTCCACCACATGATCGAAATGATCGGCCAGGTCTGACAGCGTCGCATAGGGCATCGGGTTCACCACGCGGTAAGCGGCTTCCCAGGCCTTGGCCTCCTCGCTGCCCTCCAGGTTGCCTGTTTCCGCCAGCCAGGCCTCCCGCACTCCGTCCATGGATTTGTACCAGTCATTGGCCGCCATGGTCAGGAAACTCGAACCAAAATTGATCTGAATGACGCCGCCTTTCGCCGCCAGCGCCTGGATCATTTCATCGCTCATGTTGCGCTCGAAACCGGGCGTGAAATGGCGCACCGATGAATGCGAGGCGATCACCGGGGCCGTGCTGATCTCCAATACCTGGTAGAACGCTTCGTCCGAGACATGCGAAATGTCCACCATGATGCCCAGGCGATTCATCTCCGCCACGACTTCACGGCCAAACGGGCTGAGGCCATGCCATTGGCGGTTTTCATCATAGGAGGAATCCGCAATGTGGTTGGAAAGAGCGTGCGCCAGCGTGATATAGCGGATGCCGCGATGGTAAAAGAATTGCAGGTTTTCCAGCTTGCCCTCGATCGGCGAGCCATTTTCCATGCCCAGGGCCAGCCCAATCAATCCACGGGCTTTGGCCTGCTTCACCTCGGCGGTGCCGGTCACCACGACAAACTTCTCCGGCGCCCGGCCGGCCAGCGCCTCCACGCTGTCGATCAGGTGGTTGGCCAGCTCAAAGCCGCCGCCTTCGGCTTCGAGCTCGGAGGGGGTATAGATCGACATGAAGGGAACGTTCAGACCGCCCTGCATGGCGCGCGGGTAATCGAAATCGCCCACTTCAGTTGCTTGCGTGACATCCACCCAGCCTTCCTGCAGGCGGTAGGGCACATCGACATGCGTGTCAACGATTAGCGCCTTCTGTGCGATCAGGCGGGCGCTGGCGGCGAGGCCGCGGTCTTGCTCCTGTGCTGCACCCTGCTGCGCGGCGACCAGCAGCACCAAACCAAAAACCATTGAAAAGAAACGCATGTTTTACTCCAGATAATTGTTTCAGCAGAAATCAGGCAATGGCCCGGCACTCATTGTGGCCATCGGCAGCCACAAGCAATCATCTTCCCACAGGTCATCGTAGGGAATCTCATTCACGGACAGCCACAGCGGTTTAAGCGCCAGAATAGTCGAAACCGATGTACCGGTCGAATCTCGTGCCAAACCAAGATCATCCACTATGATTCCAGCGGTAGTGCACCTTATTTACCCAGCCAACCAAACTTAACCATGTCCATCAATGGAAGTTGTTTAAGCCACTCTGCATTAGATTTCAGCGCGTCAAATTCCAAGGCGCGTGCCACCGATTCACGATATTGCGCTTCACGGGTCATCCAGAACCACGCGCAGCTTCCAAGTACCCGCTCCAGTTTGATTGCTGTAGCTTCGGTAATCGTGGCCTTACCGTTGATTAACTGGCTGACATGTTTGGTGGTATAGCCGCAGCGTTGCGCAAACTCAGCTTGAGACCAGCCTTTTTCTTCCAGCAGATCGGAAGATGAGTATTTCGCAGTAGAGAACATTTGCTCCCACGCACTGGCGAGATTCAATGAAGGTAAATTGCGTGGTTACCGCATCATGTGCCCCTTGCACGGAGCCACCTTTGACATACGCAACGGAGCGTGCACGGGTGCGCCGGCCACCCGGCCCATCCGCTCTTTTCCGCTGCGTATCCGGGACGGCCAGATTGAAGTGGCCGTGACTTCACCAAAATCAGCAGCGGCAAGTTAGAGCATAGGATTTCAGCTCAAAGCATGACACCCGGATCCCAGGGTAAAAACTCCTCATCGCCGTAACCCAGTTCCTTGCTCTTGTTAAGTGCTCTTGAGGCAACCTCGATCATCATCAGGAACATGCGTTCGCTGCAGTCTCGGTACCGCGAGCACGCTGCGCGGTGGCATCCACGGGATCATCTGCAGGGGAAAGGTCAGTTGGGATCTCCCATGGGTCAAATTATAGGCAAATCCCTCACCGGAAATGGACTGGTTTATGGGGGAAAGGTCAACGGTTTGAAACAAAACCCCGCGGCGGACAAAGCCGCGGGGTTTCTACTTGCGCCAGCCCAACTTGAACTAATGGCGGTTTTAGGTCCGACAAATATATATTTTCCCGCCGCTCTTCCATAAAATCCTGATTTTACTTAGAATCCCCTATCAACAACTACTAAAAACTGGGGTGCGTGTGTTCAGCAAGCCAAAGGAACAGACGTAAAATGTCTGGGGCGCGAGACTGGATACATTTTTACCTATTTGGAAGTGTGGCTGAATACACATTCTCAGAATTGTATCCGGCCCCTTATTTTCATAATCTAAAATTCCAATTATTTCCTCAAAAATCCCTTATGCGGAGACAGTCGTGAACATACGATTTGGTGTTTGTGCCTTAATGCTGATGCTAGCCTACGGATCCGTAGCGGAGGCCGCCACCTTTTGCGTGACCTCCGGAAATCAACTGAACCAGGCGCTCGATGCCGCCGGATTCAATGGGCAGGACGACACCATCAAGGTGGCGACCGGGACCCACATCACCGATTTCCACGCACCGGGCGCATATCAATGGAGTTTCGAGCCGGTCGTCGGGGTGGATTACGAAGGCTCCCTCACGATCAGTGGCGGCTGGAATGCCGCAGACAATTGTCAGACCCAATCGACCCTGGATCCGGCGGCGACGGTGCTCGATGCCAGGTATTGGGGGCCCGTGTTCGTCGCCGCGATGGTCTTTGAGGATTTCACCGGCACCCTGCAAATCAGTAATCTCACCTTCTATCGTGGAGAGTCGAATGACATCCTCAGTGATGCCGCAATGCGGGTCATTTCCCAACGCGGAACCCTCACCTTCGATAACATTCTGGTCACCGGAAACCGTTCGGGAGCGAACAGCAGCAGGATCGCCACGATCAGTTTAAACGCGTCCGGCACCCTCAAGCTCCGCAACAGCCAGTTCCTGAACAACAGTTTCACGCACTCTTCCTCCGGAGGCCTGTCATTCTCAACCACCAATGGCGCTGTTGGCATTTTCACCAACAACTCGATCAGCGTAAACACGGCAACGATCTCCCGGATGGGACTGGAGTCGTTCGGCATTGTGACCCTGTCGAACAATGCGATCGGGGACAACAGCTCGACGGCGAACCCGAGTTACGATTTCCTTTCGAACGCACCCACCTCGCTGACTCTGAACAAGAACCACTTCCAAACGGTCAGCATATCCAATGGCGCTCCGTCCAGTGAAATCGATACCACGACGGGGGATCCGGACTGGACCTTGGTGGGATCACGCATGGTCCCCGATGCCGTTTCGCCCTTGCGCGACTCCGGTGACAACAGCCCGCTTGGCGGGGTGCCCAGTATCGATTTCTCCGGTCAGCCACGAATCGTCAACCTCACCATCGATCGCGGTGCCGTGGAAGCGGATGCACCCCCTGGCGTTGCCATTGGCCCGCTCGTGACCGCTGTGTCTCCCGCCGACGGCTCGACGACCGTGCTCATACACGACAACGGGCAAGGCGCTTTTACACAGCTTACGTTCAATGTCAGCGGAGGCACTGCGCCGGGAGTGACAAAGCTTGAATGTTCGGTTACTTCGGGTGCCCCCAATTTTGGGATCGGCTCTTCCGGTGAAACGGTTGCGGTCGGCGGGTCCATCACGCCAATCGACGTCGGCTTCACCTACACGGGTGCTCAGCAAACTGGCGTTGTCAGCTGTGAAATTACGCGTGACTTCGCAGGCACCAGCTTTGTGACGTACAACTTCACAGGCGTGCCCGAGGAGCTGGCTGGCCCGGCGATATTCGACTCCAGTCCGAAGAAATCTCCGGATCCGGCGTCTACCATCGAACTTACCCCTGCCCTCGCAGCGATTGTCGGTACCGATGTGCTGCCCAAGTCGTTGAAGCTCTTCAACGTTGCCGATTTTGGTGACAGCGACATGCAAGTCTTTTGTGGCCCGAGTGGCGGTTCAAACCCGCAGATCACGATCACACCACCGGTGTTTAATGGGGATCTCATTTCACCCCAAGGTGTCCTGGAGGTGACCTTTGATTGTGATACTTCGACGGCGGGGAGTTTCTTTGCAAACTACGGCTGCAGCTACGATCTGGATGAGTCGACGAACCCCGCTACTACCGATGGCACGGCGCAGTACAGAGTGGAGTGCGACGTGAGAAATCCGCCGAAAACGGAGGTTGAGACCACCCCGTCCAGCGGCACCCAGACAACCAAGGTGGTTGGCCCGGGTGGTTCGGCCAACTTCGATTTCAGCTTCGAAGAGGTCAGCCCGGATCCCGATCCGCCGGACGACGCGTTTTTGCTCAACTGCTTTATCGACGGTACTGACCAGGGGCGCTTCTCTATCGATTCCCCCGGCTTCCCCGGGGGTCCCTATCCCATCGTGAAACTTGCCCCGCAGACGGTGCAGGTGACGGGAACCGACGATGGATCCAAAGATATCTACACAGCGAATCTGAATTGTGAGTATTCCGAGAGCGAGAATCCGTCTATCTCGGCTATCTTCCCGTTAGTGCTGCAAGTGCGTGGTGACGCCAGGTTCCGGGTAAGCAAGGAGTTCACCGACGGCGACAACCCCACGGAAGTGGAAGTCACCATCAGTTGTAACACCGGCTTGCCGATCATCCAGAGCCAGGAGATTTCCGAGACGCAGGATGTCACCTTCATCGTGCAGAGTTTTGACCCCGGCGAAATGGATTGCACCATCACCGAAGACACCGGTGCTCCGGAACTTAACGGCTACACACCGACCTACACCGCGGGTGGACCCGGTGACTGGGACGATGGCAGTGGCGGCTGCGTTTTCACTGAAATCGATGCCAGCGACGAGTTTACCTGCGCCATTGTCAACGATGCCGACCCGGTGCCAGTTGAAATCGAGAAGCTGTGGGTGATTGAAGGCGATGGCGGCGATGCGGTTGACCAGCATTACAAGCTGACTCTGTACTGCAATGCCGAGATCGACGGTAGCGATGAATACTGCCACGGCGACTTGGGGGGCTATGGTGAAAACCCGGTCGCCGAAAATGGTGGATACGAGTCTTGCAAGCAGTTTGAAGGCTACACATCCGCCAGCTTCACGGCCTGGGTGACGCCGGAATGGCCGAACTCGCATTGCTGGGTGGATGAGACGGTGTATGACGACTCGGTTAAAATCGACAACGGCTGCCTTGACCTGACGGTCAGCCATGGCGATGGCGATTCCTGCCTGATCATCAACACAGTGTTCTTCGAGGGCATTCCGATCTTGAACCAGTACGGCATGGCGCTCTTGGCCCTGTTGATGCTGGGTGTTGGGCTGGTGGGCTTCCGCCGCATGATGTAGGAGGCGGCTGTAGGAGCACATCGCACGCATGCGCGCTCCTACAAGAAAACAAAAACCCGCGGTGGGCGAAGCCGCGGGTTTTTTGTTTGGCCTGGGCTTCCCTGATTGAAGTATCATAATGGAAGTTGCAATCAGTTTGGGTCACGCCCAGGTTTCATTGTGCCCATCGGCCTGGATGTCGTAGTCGAGCATGGAATCGCCGTCGAATATCCAGCGGGTCTGGAAACGCTCCCCGCGCAACACCATCGGCAACCACAGTCGATCATCTTCCCACATCTCCTCGTAGGGGATCTCGTCAACCTTCACCCACAAGGGTTTGGCCTCGCGGGTTTCCACCGGATCACCTTCGAAATCACGGGTGCGATAGACCCAGACGTGGATGGAATAGCCATCGACGAACTGGAAACGGTGTTCACCGCAGTACTCCAGGTTGGAAACCGTGATGCCCAGTTCTTCGCGGCACTCGCGGACGGCGCAGGCTTCCGGTGTTTCGCCGGGATCGACTTTCCCGCCGGGTGCGTTCACCTTGCCTTTCCCCAGGCCGGTTTTCTTGTTGATCAGCAGGATCTCAGCACCGCGCACCACGAACACCAGCGTGGCGGGATCCTTGGCGCGCCAGGTATCCCAATCAAGATCACTCAGTTGGTTCATCAAGTGACCGTGAGCCTGCAGAGTTTCAATTTCCCTACCTGCAAGATACCTTTGAACCCGATGGGCAGTATCAGGCTGCGGTCGCTGATTTTCTCGCCATCGATGCGCACCCCGCCCTGCTGGATCATGCGGAAGGCCTCGGAATTGCTGGCGGTGAGCCCGCACTGGCTGAGGGCCGCGGCGATACCGATGCCCTGGCCCTGGCTGTCCAGGGTCTTTTGCGGCATTTCTTCCGGCATGGCGCCCCCCTGGAAGCGCTCGACGAAAGTTTCCCGCGCCGCGATCGCGGCCTGGCGGTGGTGGAAGCGCTCAACGATTTCCTCGCACAAGAGGAACTTGATGTCCCGGGGGTTCCTGCCGCCCTCGGCTTCGGCTTTCAGGCCGGCGATCTCCGCATTGCTACGGAAACTGAGCAAGTCAAAATAGCGCCACATCAAATCATCGGAAATCGACATCAGCTTGCCAAACATCTGGTCCGGCGATTCGGTAATGCCAACGTAGTTGCCCAGCGACTTGGACATTTTCTGCACGCCGTCCAGGCCTTCCAGCAGCGGCAGCGTGATGATGACCTGCGGCGCCTGGCCATAGTGGTGCTGCAGGTGCCGGCCTACGTGCAGGTTGAATTTCTGGTCGGTGCCGCCCATTTCCACATCGCACTTGAGCGCCACGGAGTCGTAACCCTGCGACAGCGGGTACAGGAACTCGTGGATGGCGATGGGTTGCTGTTCGCGGAAGCGGGTTTCGAAGTCATCCCGCTCCAGCATGCGTGCCACGGTGTACTTCGCTGCCAGCCGGATCATGCCATCGGCGCCCAGCTTCTTGAACCACTCGGAATTGAAACGCACTTCGGTTTTCTCACGGTCCAGCACTTTGTAGACCTGCTGGGCATAGGTTGCCGCGTTTTCCTGGATTTCAGCCTCGCTCAGCGCCTTGCGCGTGACGTTCTTGCCGGTTGGATCGCCGATCATTCCGGTGAAATCGCCGATCAGGAAGATAACCGTGTGCCCCAGGTCCTGAAACTGGCGCATCTTGTTGATAATGACGGTATGCCCGAGATGCAGGTCCGGCGCGGTCGGATCGAAACCCACTTTCACGCGCAGGGGCCGGTTCAGCTTGAGCCGTTCTTCAAGCTCTTCCGGCTTGGTGATCTCGTCCGTGCCCCGGGCCAACAAGCCGAGGGCGTCCTGAATGTCACGCATGAAAACTTCCTGTGGCAGATTCCCGGCATTTTAGGGGTTTGCCGCGCCGGGCTCCACCCGTATTTGCACGCTTGATCACCGGCGTTAAAGATTTGACCGGGCGAGACGCTGCCGATATGGTATGCGGGCGCGAACCAGCCCCGGTCCGCCTTGCCCGGTGCCTCATAAAATTACATGACCGAATTACATGGAATTACAACAGATTAACCCGGGATTCATGAACGGCTGGTGGCCCGCGGGCCCTGCGCGGGCAAAAGAAATCAGCGCTTTACTGCCGCGTAAAAAACTCGCCCTGTTCGGTTCCACCCTGGTTCTCGTCGGCCTGATTTGGGCGGTATTTGAGAACAGTGGGGACACCGGGCCCCTGCCCTACACGGAAATCATCGAGCTGAACCTGCCGGAACAGCCGCTGCTGCAATTGCCCGCGGCGCCGGGTGCCGATGGCTGGGAAAGCGTGGCCGTGAAGTCCGGCCAGACGCTGGACGCCATATTCCGCCAGCAGGGTCTCAGCATAGCCTTGCTGCAACGCATACTGAACCTGAATGACAACACCAGAGGACTGCGGCGGATCCGCCCCGGGGATGTTTTCGAGTTCCGGCGCGATGCAGTGGGTGACCTGGCCGAGATGCGCTTCCCGCTGGATGAAGAGCGCTACCTGGTTGTCAGCCAGGCGGGAAGTGAACTGCATGCAGACACGCAGGCACGCCAGATGTCGTTCGAGGTGGTGGAAACCCAAGGTGTCATCACGTCTTCCCTGTTCATGGCCGGCAAGAAGGCGGGGCTGAGCGACCAGATGGTGATGAAGCTGGCCAATATTTTCGGCTGGGATATCGACTTCGTGCTGGACATCCGCGATGGTGACCGTTTCGGGCTGGTCTACGAAAAAATTTACCGCGACGGGGAGTTTTTGCGCGATGGCCAAATCCTGGGGGCCACCTTCATCAACCAGGGCGAACGCTTCCAGGCCATCTGGTTTAAAAACGGTGTAATCGCCGACTACTTCGCACCAGACGGCCGCAACATGCGCAAGGAATTTCTGCGCGCGCCGCTCAATTTTTCCTACATCAGCTCGGATTTCAATCCGCGCCGCATGCACCCGGTGCTTAAACGCATCCGGCCGCACAATGGAATTGACTATTACGCACCAACCGGCACTCCCGTATATGCTGCCGGGTCCGGCACCGTTATCCAGGCCGGCTACTCCCCCGCCAACGGCAACCACGTGTTCATCAAACACGCCAACAATATCGTGACCAAGTACCTGCATTTCTCCAAGACGGCGGCGAAAAAAGGACAGAAAGTGCAACAGGGGCAGACCATCGGTTACGTCGGCTCAACCGGCCTGGCGACCGGCCCGCACCTGCATTACGAATTTTTGCTGGACGGCGTGCACCGCAATCCGCGCACTGTGCCATTACCAAAAGTGGAGCCGCTCAAGGGTGTGTTATTGGCCAGCTTCCAACAACTCGCCGCCCCCATGCTGACCCAGCTCAGCCGGCTGGAGTCGGCATCCTTGTATGCGCAAAAGCGGTGACGACCGGCAAAGGAATGTTCATCGGCATGCTGTCCGGCACCAGCCGCGATGGCGTCGATGCGGTGCTGGTGGAGTTTGACGGGCAACAACCCCGGGTTATTGCCTCGCTGTGCGTAGCTTATCCGGCGGCCCTGGCCGTCCGGCTGCGGCACATGATCGAGCGCCACTTGCGGCCCGGCGATGATGAAATGCAGCTGGCCGACCAGGAACTGGCCGAGTTTTTCGCCCTTTCCGCCTGGAGCTTGCTGGATGATGCGGGCGTAAAAGCCAAAGACGTAACGGCTTTGGGTTCGCACGGCCAGACCGTGTGGCATAAGCCGGTAAAACCCAGGCCAGAGACCATCCAGTTGGGTGATCCGCAGCACATCGCCAATCTCACCGGAATTCCCACCGTGGCGCGTTTCCGCCAGGCGGACCTCGCGGCCGGCGGCCAGGGCGCTCCCCTGGCGCCTTTGCTGCACGGAGCCCTGTTCAGGCCGGGAAAAGGGGTATGCGTGGTGCTCAACCTGGGCGGTATTGCCAACATTTCCGTGCTTGACCACGAAGGCAACATCAGCGGTTACGACACGGGGCCGGCGAATTGCCTGCTCGATAGCTGGATTCGCAAACACAAGGGCACGGACTTCGATGATGGGGGCCAGTGGGCTGCCGGCGGTAGCGTGGACGGCAAGTTGCTGGACTTGCTGCTGGCCGATCCATATTTCGCCTTGCAGGCGCCCAAGAGCACCGGGGTCGAGTACTTTAATTACCGCTGGCTGCGCAGCCGACTGGATGGGCGCCAGCCCGACGAAGTACAAGCTAGCTTGCAGGACATCCAGGCCACGCTCAGTGAATTGACGGCGCGCACTGTGGCTGCCGCCGTGTCGAAAACCTCGGCCAGCGAACTGCTGGCGTGCGGCGGTGGAACGCACAACCTGGACCTGATCAGGCGCTTGCAACGCCTGCTGCCGGAAGCCCGCGTGGAAACAACCGCCAGCCGCGGCATCGACCCCGACCTGGTGGAGGCCACGCTGTTCGCCTGGCTGGCACGCGAACGTATCGCCGGACGCAAGCAGGACACGCGGCGCATCACCGGGGCAAAGGAAGCGGTGCTGCTGGGGGAGATTTTCGATCCTGTTTGAGCATGGGGCCAGTTTTTAATAGTGGCTGGAAGAAGCAGGCTGGCTACGTGTTACACCCTCGTTTCCGCCGACGTAATCCATTACACCCTCGAAATCGCAACATTGCACAGCAGGATGCCGGCCGAGATGACGGAACACCATCGGGTAAGTGCTTGTTCCAGCATAGGAAAACTCCTTGACTAGCAGAATCTTCTGGCGGATTCTACTGTGCAACACCCCGAAAACAGGGACTAATTCAAGTTGGGCGACAAGGACGGCCGGTTGATGTTGGAGGTGTAGACAACGATCCTGTTTGTTGGCATTATGTCCAACATGAAGGCCGTCGAGCTAGTCCGCCAGCGGATTGTTGTCGCGCCAGATGCTTTCACGGAGATCGTGATCTGGGCATTGCCACGGCCTCTGGCGGGCTCAGCCCACTCCTTCAAGTATCGGCTCGCATACGTAATTGCTGGCGAGTGCGTTCTAAGGTATGACAACGAGTCAGGAAAGGGCGATCACCGGCACTACGGGAAAGCGGAAAAGGCCTACGCTTTCGTAAGTCCAGACGGGTTGATGGCCGATTTTCTTGCGGATGTAACGAGGTGGAATCATGAAAACGGTCGTTCTTGAAGTGCGGTCGCTCGAAGATGCTCTTGAGAGCGCGAAGCAAGCCATGAAGTCACGCCGGGCTGACAAACAGGCTCACATTAGCTTTGCCTCGCCCGAGTTGCTTTGGCAGGTCCTGACCCAAAAGAGGTGGGAGCTGCTCAAGACTTTGTGTGGCGTAGGTCCCGTGTCCATCCGCGAGGCCGCGCGTCGCGTCGGTCGCGATGTGAAGGCGGTCCATGGAGACATCGTGGCG
>DATDPS010000021.1:0-11503 GCA_035292625.1 Lysobacterales bacterium
TGTCGTCTTTTCGCACCTCGACCGATTGCAGGATACGAATGAAACGCTTGGCCGCGGATTGCTCCTCGATCCCGGCAGACTGGATCAGGAAAACAAAGGGCCCGGCGCTGCCATCCATGATGGGCACTTCGGCATTGCTCAGATCGACATAGGCGTTGTCGATACCCAGGCCGGCGAAAGCCGACATCAGGTGCTCGACCGTGGACACCCGGACCCCGTCTCGCTGAAGCGTGGTATTCATGCTGGTATCGCCGACGTAGGTGGCAAACGCAGGTACTTCCACCACCGGATCCAGATCGGTGCGGCGGAAAATGATCCCTGTGTTGACAGCGGCCGGCCGCATGGTCATGAACACCTTCTGGCCGGTATGGATGCCTACACCAGTTGCGCGGATGACGTTTTTGAGGGTACGTTGTTTAATCATTATCGGGACTCCTCGAAGCCCGCAAAACCAGCGGCATACTAGCACAGGACGGCGCTGCGCAAAACCTGAAAATTGGGGTTTTGGAGACAGGTGTTGTAATTTAACAACAAATTAACGGTGACGTAACGATTCTGTCACGACTGGATTCCGGCATGCGCCGGATGACGGGAGTGAAAGTGACGGCGAGTCTGGAATGACGGGAGTGAAAGTAACGGCGAGTCTGGAATGACGGATACAAGCGCGTTAGTAATGACTGGACAAAGCGCGGAAACCAGCCGCCAGGGTGGCGAGCGATGGTCGGCCGGTTCCCGCATACTCCTCCCAAGGCCGCTTAACTAAGGTGCAAATAGGCAGCGCTTGGGTATTCGCATGTCATTGACAGCCCCTAATCCGCCTGGTTGCGCAGAAAAGCGGGGATATCCAGATAGTCCATGCTGCTGTTGCGCTGTGGCGCAAACAGGTCCTTGCTCTCCATGTGCCCGGCCAGGCGCCGGTCCCGGTCGGCTAACGGGCCTTCCATGTCCGTCGGCCGTTGCAGTTCCATGTCCGGCCGGCCAGTGGTTCCGTTCATAACCACCCGCATCGGTTTCCTGACTGGGGCACTGACCCGGCGTGATTCTCCCAGCCCCGTCGCCACCACGGTAACGCGCAGGTCATCGCCCATGGCCGGATCGATGACCGTTCCCACCACGACTGTCGCATCTTCGGAGGCCAGGTTGGCTACCGTATTACCCACTTCCTCGAACTCCTTCATGGTCAGATTCGGGCCGGCAGTAATGTTTACCAGTATGCCGCAAGCACCGGAAAGGTTGATGTCCTCCAGCAGTGGACTGCCGGTGGCCGCCTGCGCGGCCATGATGGCGCGATCCGCACCGGATGATTGGCCGGAACCCATCATGGCCATGCCCATTTCAGACATGACAGTCCGCACATCCGCAAAGTCAACATTGATCAGGCCAGGGCGGGTGATCAGTTCGGCGATTCCCTGCACCGCCCCCTGCAACACGTCGTTGGCGGATTTGAATGCATCCAGCAGCAGGACCTCGCCGCCAAGCACTGCAGCCAACTTGGAATTGGGAATGGTGATCAGCGAGTCAACATGGTTGTTCAGTTCCTCGATGCCTTTTTCCGCTATGGACATGCGGCGCCGGGCTTCGAAGTGAAAAGGTTTGGTGACCACGGCAACGGTCAGGATGCCCAATTCCTTGGCTACCTGGGCAATAACCGGCGCGGCGCCGGTTCCGGTTCCGCCGCCCATGCCAGCCGTGATGAACACCATGTCGGCGCCCGTCAGCATTTCAGTGATTCGGTCGCGGTCCTCCATGGCAGCCTGCCGGCCCACTTCGGGATTGGCCCCGGCACCGAGCCCTTTGGTCACGGTGGACCCGATCTGCAGGATGGATTTGCCCTTGAACTGGCGCAACGCCTGGGCGTCCGTGTTGGCGGCAATGAATTCGACCCCATCGATACCGGCATCAATCATCTGCGCCACCGCATTACCGCCACCGCCACCGACCCCAATCACCTTGATCAGGGCGTTGGGTGTGTAATTTTCTACTAATTCAAACATTTTTGCTTCTCCTCTCGCTCGCCGTAATTCCTGCCAGGTGACGCCTTCAGCACTTTTAACGCTTGTCTGCTTGTGCCTTTTTTCTTTCGCCTGACAAGCCCTGAAACTTTAAAACTCGCCCCGGAACCAACTCCGGACGCGGCCATAGAATGAATCTGCGCCACTTGCCGTCAGCGGCGAACGGTTGCCTTCGGCCTGGCTGCCATACAGCAACAGGCCCACGCCGGCGGCATGAATGGCATTGGAAACTACGTCCGCCAGGCCGTTTACGCCATGCGGTGTGGCCAGCCGCACCGGCATGTGAAAAATTTCCTCGGCCAGGTCTTCGGCGCCTTCTATGCGCGAAGCACCCCCGGTCATGACCAGGCCGGCAGCTACCATGTTTTCCAGTCCACTGCGCCGCAATTCAGCCAGTACCAGCGAGAACAGCTCGCGGTAACGGGCCTCGACCACCTGCGCCAAAATTTGCCGCGCCAACCGGCGCGAAGTGCGGTCACCCACGCTCGGCACCTGTATCGTTTCATCATTGCGGGCCAGTTGTTCCAGGGCACAGGCATACTTGATCTTGATGTCTTCCGCGTGTTGCGTGGGCGTGCGCAGAGCTACCGCTATATCGTTGGTGACCTGGTCGCCGGCAATCGGGATACAGGCTGTGTGGCGAATTGCACCATCGGTAAATACGGCGATGTCGGTGGTTCCGGCACCAATATCGACCATGCAAACGCCAAGATCCTTTTCATCCTCGGTCAGCACCGAGTAACTTGCCGCCAGGGGCTGCATGATCAGCTCATCGATCACCAGGCCGCAGCGCGACACGCATTTACCAATATTCTGTGTGGCGCTGAGCGCCGCGGTAACCACGTGAACATGGGCCTCGAGCCGCACACCCGCCATGCCAATGGGCTGACGAATGCCACCCTGGTTGTCGATGACATATTCCTGTGGCAGTACGTGCAGTATTTTCTGGTCGGCCGCCACCGGAACGGCCCGGGCTGCATCGAGCACCCGCTCGACATCCCCTTCGGATACCTCCTTGTCCTTGATCGCCACTGTTCCATCGGAGTTGAGGCTGCCAATGTGGTTGCCCGAGATGCCGGCAAACACCGAGTGGATTTCACAACCCGCCATGAGCTCGGCTTCCTCTACCGCGCGCTGGATAGCCTGTTCGGTTGAAGCCATGTCCACAATCACCCCCCTTTTCAGACCATATGAGGGATGGGAACCCAGGCCGATGACTTCAACCGAACCATCGGCCTGGACTTCACCGACGATGGCGACGATCTTGGATGTCCCGATATCCAGGCCTACGACCAGCGGTTTTTCTGTTTTCCTTGGCATCATTCCTTTCACGGTCAATTCCTTTCGATCGCGGCGATGTCGGCAGCGTCTTTGGGCCAGTGCACGGCAAAACCGTTGCTGTACCTCAGGTCAACCCGCACAGGGGGCAGGTCGCGTTCATACAGCAGGGTGCTCCAGCTGTGCATGAGCCGGGCCAGACGCTCGACGGCATGATCACGACCCAGGCTCAGGTGGGTGCCTTTGTCGAGTCGCATGGACCAGGCGCCTCTTTCATCCAGCGTCAGCTGGTCGATCTCCAGCCCGGCGGCATCCAGCATGAGATTGAATTTCGTCCAGTGCTCCAATACCTGGTCCAGCCTTTCGTCAGGCCCATGGAGCCAGGGCAGCCCCTGGATTTCATCTGCGTCTGGTACCGCAAACACCTCGCCCCGGGTTGAAATCAACTGAGCACTGTTCCAATGCGCCAGCGGCACGTGTTCTTCGATCGTGACGACCACCGTGTCAGGCCAGCGCTTCTGCACCGTGGCTTCGGCCAGCCAGGAATTTCGTGATGCCGCTACTTGCAGCTGTTGCAGGTTGATGGTGAAAAAACTCGAATTTACCAGGGGGGCCAGGCTGCCGCGCAGCTGGTTGGCGCTGATGCGGTGGAATGAACCATTGATTTCCAGCCAGCGAATCGGCCATTGCTCCTTCGCCACGATGCCCATGCTGACCCAGACTATGCCCGCCACCGAAACCAGGAATAACAGCAACACCACCAGCACTCCGCTGCTAAAACCCCGGTTGCCATGGAAGTATCCTGTGGAGCGTCGGCTGGCATGCTTGAACCGGCTGTATCTGTTCACAGGCTGGTCTCCAGGATGCGCCATACGAGTTCATCAAACCCGATACCCTGCTGGGCTGCGGCCTGGGGCACCAGGCTGTGGTCGGTCATGCCCGGCGTGGTGTTCACTTCCAGAAACCAGGGTTTACCGGCCTCATCCAGCAGGAAATCCACCCGGCCCCAACCGGCAGTGCCCAGCAAGTCAAACGCCTGCATGGCCTGCACCTGCAGCGAACTCTCCACCTCCGGCGGCAGTCCACAAGGGCAGTAATAGCGCGTAGCGTCCGATTCGTACTTGGCGGTGTAGTCGTAAAATTCACGCGGCGTAACGATGCGGATCAGAGGCAGCGCGAGCCGTTCCAGGATACCGGCGAAGTACTCCCCACCCCGAATCCCTTTTTCGATCAGGATCGAGGCGCCGTGGGACCTGGCCAGCGCAACCGCAGCCGGCAACTGCTGCGCTTCTTTCACCCTGCTTATGCCGATGCTGGAACCCAGGTTGGCCGGCTTGACGAATACCGGCAGGCCGAAAGCCTCCAGCGCCCGTGCATAATCCGCCTGGCCAGGTCCAAAAGGCATGAAGGGCGGGGTCGGGATGCCATTGCGTTCCCACACCCACTTGGACCGCACCTTGTCCATGGTCAGGGCGGATGAGGCCAGGTCGGCGCCGGTGAAGGGGATGTGCATCAACTGCAAGGCACCCTGCAGTGAGCCGTCCTCTCCGCCGGGGCCATGCAGCAGGTTGAACACGCGATCGACACGGCCATTCCGGATGCCATCAAACAAGGCCATTGGCCCGTCGAACACTTCGTGCCGGATGCCCTTGCGCGCCAGCGCCGCGGCAACTGCACGGCCCCCGTTCAAGGACACTTCGCGTTCCGCGCTGCTGCCGCCGATCACCAGGCCTACCCGGCCGAAAGCGGAAGCATTGCTGACCCTGAGCCCGGGCGCCGAACTCATGCCGCTTCCTCCCGTTTAAAACCATGTTCACGGATGTGTTCAGCGACATGACCGATATTGCCCGCGCCCAGCAACAACACGAGATCGCCGCCGCGCAGCATGGCGGGTAGTTCCGTCAGGATGTCCATCACGTGTGGAATCAACACCGGCTCGACCTTGCCGCGCGCCCGGATGGACCGGCACAACGCGCGGCTGTGAATTCCCTTGAGCGGCGCCTCGCCCGCGGCGTAGACGTCCGTCAACACCACACTGTCTGCTTCCGTAAGAACCTGCACGAAATCGTCATACAGATCGCGGGTACGGCTGAAACGATGTGGTTGGAACACCGCGACAATGCGCTTTCCCGGCCAGCCACGGCGTGCTGCTTCCAGGGTGGCGCGCAACTCCGAAGGGTGATGGCCATAGTCTTCGACCACCATGACTTCTCCCTGGCCCAGCTTGAACGTGCCGACTTCGGCAAATCGCCGGCCAATGCCCTGGAAGGCCGCAAGGCTGCCGATTACCGCCCCAACGTCCACTCCCAATTCCCAGGCAATGGCGATTGCGCCCAGCGCATTGCGCACGTTGTGTTCACCCGGCAGGTTCAGGGTCACCGGGTAAATGGCACTGTCATTGGGAAGGTGCAGCTTGAATTGCATCCTGCGGCCCCGTTGCCTGAGCGCCGTCGCCCGGATGTCGGCCTGTTCCGCCAGGCCGTAGGTAACCACTGCGCGTGTCACGCTGGGTATCATGGCCGCAATCTCCGGATCATCCATGCACATCACGGCAGTGCCGTAAAACGGAAGGTGATGCAAAAATTCGAGAAAGGCGCGTTTCAGGTTGTCGAAACTGCCGTCGTAGTTTTCCAGGTGATCGCGATCCACGCTGGTTACCAGGGCAATTACCGGTTGCAGCAGCAGGAATGAGCCGTCGCTCTCGTCCGCCTCCGCTACCAGGTATTCGCCAGCGCCCAGCCGGGCATGGCTGCCCCAGGCGTTGAGCACGCCGCCAATGACGAAAGTGGGATCCAGGCCCGCTTCCGCAAGCAGGCTCGCGGTGAGGCTGGTGGTGGTGGTTTTACCATGGGTTCCCGCCACCGCTATGCCACGGCGAAAACGCATCAGCTCGGCCAGCATCTCGGCGCGTGGCACAACGGGGACCCGCTGCTCCCGTGCCGCGGCGACTTCGGCATTGTCAGCCTTGATGGCGCTGGACACGACCAGCACGTCCGCGCCAGCAATGTTTTCAGGATCGTGCGCAAGGTGGATGACTGCACCCATTTTGCGCAAATGCCGGGTTGTGGCGCTTTCCGCCAGGTCGGAACCACTCACCTTGAAGCCCAGGTTGACCAGCACTTCGGCAATGCCACTCATGCCCGCGCCGCCGATGCCAACCAGGTGAACGCGCTTGATGCGCCGCATGGGCTGCAAGTGGGAGCCGCGGGTGTTCATGGCATTACGAACTCCATGCAGTCTCGTGCAACCTGGGCCGCTGAATCCGGCAAAGCCAGCGCGCGGGCTGCTTGCGCCATGCGCAACAAGCCGGCGCGATCGCTCAACAAGGGCTGCAGGACACGGGCCAGCGCGGCAGCATCACAGGCGGCTTCAGGCAGTAAACTGGCCGCACCTGCTTCCACCAGGACTTCGGCGTTGCGGGTCTGGTGATCATCGACCGCGAAGGGGAATGGCACCAGTATGGAACCAACTCCGGCGGCAGCCAGCTCGGATACGGTCAAAGCGCCTGCACGGCACACCACCAGGTCCGCCCAGGAGTATGCCGCTGCCATGTCTTCGATGAACTCATCCACCTGTGCTTCAAGACCCGCTGCCGCATAGGCAGCCGCGGTTTGGCCCGCCTGCTCCTTGCCCGCCTGGTGACGAATTTCCGGCACGGCGGCGCCGCTCAGCAGGGCGACGGCTGCAGGCAGAACGAGGTTGAGTGCTCGCGCCCCCTGGCTGCCACCGGTGATGAGCAGGTGGGGTTTACCCGAGCGCTGGGCCAGGCGCACGGGTGGCGGGGGCAATTCGGCCACAGCCTGGCGCACGGGGTTACCACGGGTCACGGGATGCATGCCCTGCGGCCAGGTTCCGGGAAAGGCCTGCAAAACCCGCTGCGCCAAATGCGCCAGGACCCGGTTGGTCAGTCCGGGTATGCGGTTTTGCTCGTGCACCAGAAGCGGAACGCCGCGCAACCACGCCGCCAGGCCTCCCGGGCCGGCGGCGTAACCGCCAAAGCTCAAAGCACAGGCTGGCCGGTGCCGACCGATCAAAACAAAGGACTGCCGCACAGCCCGGAATAATTGCAGCGGCAAGCGCAGCCAGCGCACCAGGCCCTTGCCGCGCAGGCTGGAGATGTTTACCACGTCGAGGGGAAAGCCCGCCGCGGGAACACGCTGACACTCCATACCTCCGCTGGCGCCAAGCCAGCGCACCGGTACCTGCTGCAAGCGCAGGGAGTCTGCCACGGCCAGGCCTGGGAAAATGTGCCCGCCGGTACCGCCGGCCATGATCAGCACGCCATTTCCTTGCCGGTTCACAGGCGTGCCCGCCGCACGTGAATGCGCTGTCGTGCCGGCACTTCGTGATCCCGGTCCAATTCGTATTTCACACGCAATACCATGCCGAGGGCCAGCAGGGTCATGAGAATGCTGCTGCCGCCGGAGCTGATCAGCGGCAGGGTCAACCCTTTGGTGGGCAACACGCCAAGGTTGACGCCGATGCTGACCATTGCCTGCAGGCCGACCCACAGGCCGACTCCATATGCCAGGAAACCGGCGAATGGCCGTCCCTTGCGGTGTGCCATGATGCCGATCACCATGATGCGGGACACCAGCACGGCAAACGTCACCAGTACAAAGGTCACGCCTGCGAGGCCAAATTCCTCCGCCAGCACCGCGAAGATGAAGTCGGTGTGTGCCTCTGGCAGGTAAAACAGTTTTTGCACACTGGCACCCAGGCCGACCCCAAACAGTTCCCCACGGCCAACCGCGATCAGCGCCTGCGTGAGCTGGAATCCGCTGTTGAATGGGTCCGCCCACGGGTCCATGAAACTGACGATGCGGCGCAGGCGATAGGGCTCCATCGCGGCATATCCAAAAACCGGCAGTGTCAACATGGCGAGCACCAGGATGTGCCGCCAGGCAGCACCGGCCAGCCAGATCATGCCGGCTACGATTGCCGTGATCACCGCCGCGCTGCCCATATCCGGCTGCACCAGCAGGACTCCAGACAACACGCCGGCAAAAATGAGTGGTTTGAGCGTGTCAAAAAAGTTTCTGTGAACCCGATCGGCCTTGCGTGCGAGGTAGCCTGCCACGTAGATGATGGCCATCACCTTGACTGCCTCCACGGCCTGGAAGTTGACCGGGCCCAAACGTATCCAGCGAGCGCTCCCATTCACCTCGTAGCCGATCCCCGGTATGAACACCAACAGCAGGGCCAGGCTTGAAAGCAACATCATGGGGCGGGAAACCCGCTCGAGAAAATCAATCGGGATGACGCGAAAAGACAGCGCCAGGCTTATTCCGAGGGCGATGTATATGCAGTGCCGGAAGAGGTAGTAATACACGCTCACGTTTTGGCCTTCCGCGATGGAAATGGAAGCCGAGCCGACCATCACCAGTCCCAGCGCAAGCAGCAGCATGGCGGGAACCAATACCCACGAATCAAGGCCTACGGCCAGTCCTGCCATTCCGGCATGCCGCGCCTGTGAGCCTGATACCATCCTTCTCATCGCAGTTTCAACGTGGCCAGTCCGGCCAGCACCAGGATCACCGAGATGATCCAGAAACGTACGATTACCCGGGGTTCAGGCCAGCCCTTGAGTTCAAAGTGGTGATGGATGGGCGCCATGCGAAAAATTCGCTTGCCGGTCAGCTTGAACGAAGCTACCTGCAGGATGACCGATACGGTTTCCATCACGAACACGCCGGCCATGAGAATGAATACCAGTTCCTGGCGCACGACGACTGCGATCAGGCCCAGCGAAGCGCCCACAGCCAGGGCCCCGATGTCGCCCATGAAAATCTGCGCCGGGTAGGTGTTGAACCAGAGAAAGCCCAGGCCTGCCCCACCCAATGCGCCGCAGAATATCGATAACTCCCCGGCACCCGGAATCGATGGGGTCGCCAGGTAGCCGGAAAACACGGAGTTGCCCGCCACGTAAGCAAAAATGCCCAACGCCGCAGCCAGGAACACCGAGGGCATGATGGCCAGGCCATCCAGCCCATCGGTTAAATTGACCGCATTGGAAAAACCCACGACCATGAAATAGGTGGTGACGACGTAGAAAGCGCCCAGTGGAATGGCGATGCCCTTGAAGAATGGCATGATCAACTCGGTCGCAGCCGGCACATCCGCCGTGCTGTAGAGATATAGTGCCGCAGCGAGACCGCAGACGGATTGCGCCAGGTACTTCCAGCGCGCTGGCAAGCCGCGTGAATCCTGCAGCACAAGTTTGCGGTAATCATCGAGCCAGCCGATCAACCCGAAGGCCATGGTTGCAAACAGCACCACCCATACATAGCGATTGCCAAGGTCTGCCCACAACAGGGTGGACAGCACGATGGAAAAGAGGATCAGCGCGCCACCCATGGTGGGCGTACCGGCCTTGGAGAGATGGCTTTGCGGGCCCAGTTCGCGAACGGGTTGACCGACCTGCCTGCTTACCAGGCGGCGGATGAAGGCCGGCCCCAGGAACAATGAAACGAGCAAGGCCGTCAGGGCGCCTAAAATGCTGCGCAGTGTGATGTATCCGAAGACATTGAAGCCGGGATTGAAGTCAGCCAGCCAGTCAAACAGCCACAACAGCATCAGCAGGCCTCCTTCATGCTTCGCGGCGCCGCCACCTCGCGCACCACGTGTTCCATCCCCATGGAGCGGGATCCTTTGACCAGGCAATTAATGCCAGGGCGCAGCTCCCGCTTGAGCGCCTCCACCAGGCTGGCGCGATTGCTGAAGTGCTGCGCTCCGGTGCCAAACGCATCGACCGTCAACGCCGCCATTTCGCCGATGGCAAAAATGCGGCTGACGCCAAGCGAACGAGCTGCATCACCCACTTCGGCATGCAGTTTGCGGCTGTCTTCACCCAGCTCTTTCATGTCTCCCAGGACCAGCCAGGGAGTGCCCTGCATTCCCGCCAAAACCTGCAGGGCCGAATAGAGTGAAGCCGGGTTGGCGTTGTAAGTGTCGTCGATGACCGTCCAGCCTGCGTCCACCTGGATCAGGTTGAGACGTCCCGGCACCGGTTTCACTGCTTCCAGGCCCGAGCGTATTTTTTCCAGCGGGACGTCGAGGGCGATCGCGGCCGCGGCGGCGGCCGCGGCGTTCACCAGGTTGTGCCTGCCCGGTAGAGTCAGGCGCATTTCAAAGGCACCGTCGGGCGTGCGGATCCGGGTCAGCTTGCCATCGATTTCCAGCCGCACTTCCAGCCCTTCAGCCGCGCCAAAAGTGAGCACGCGCCCGGCCGAGTTGAGCGCGCGCCAGAGCGCGCACCAGGGCTGGTCGCCATTGAGGATGGCGCAACCATCGGCGGGCAGGCTGGCATATATCTCACCCTTGGCGCGGGCCACGCCTTCCTCGGAACCAAAGCCTTCCAGGTGAGCCGGCCCGATATTGGTGATGAGTCCAATCTCCGGCAGTGCGATGCGAGTCAGGTACGCGATGTCCCCTGCCTTGCTGGCGCCCATTTCCAGCACCGCGAAGCGGTGTTGTGGTTCCAGGCGGAACAAGGTCAGGGGCACACCCAGTTCATTATTGTAATTGCCCTGGGTGGCCAGAACCTCACCCTGCTGGCGCAGAATGCTGGCCAGCATCTCCTTGACGGTGGTCTTGCCATTGCTGCCGGTAATGCCCACAACACGCGGGTTCAGGCGTTGGCGCAGCATGGACGCAATCTGCCCCAGCGCAACCAGCACATCGGACACCACCAATTGTGGTACCGGCAAAGCCAGCGGGCGATTGACCAGCACGGCCAGCGCCCCCATGCCAACCGCCTTGGCGGCGAAGTCATGGCCATCCACCTGGCTACCCGGCAAAGCGGCAAACAACGATCCATAGTCCACCTTGCGGCTGTCGGCGACGATGGAATCGATAATCGGATCGGCTCCCGGTGCGGGCACGCCCAGCGCCGCGGCGATCTCACTCAGGCGCAAGGCGATCATGCCGCCGCCTCCAGCACCGCCCGCACCTCGGCCTCGTCGCTGAAAGGCACCCTTTGCCCATTGGATTCCTGCCATGTTTCGTGACCTTTGCCGGCGACGAGGACGATGTCACCCGAATTGCTTTCCAATATGGCCTGCCGGATGGCAGCAGCCCGATCACTGATCACAACGGCGTCGGTGGGTGAACGCATGCCCGCCAGCATGTCCCTGAAAATATCCTGGGGGGCTTCGCTGCGTGGATTGTCGCTGGTAACAACCACCCACCGACGCCGTTGTGATCAGTGATCG
>DATDPS010000022.1:0-2761 GCA_035292625.1 Lysobacterales bacterium
GCCACGTAGCCAAAGTGAAATTCGTTCTGCAGTGAATCCAGCAGTTCGTTGGCGCGCTCTTCGGTGCCCATGTCCAGGGTCAACACACCGCCATAGCCATACTCGGCGCAGTGCAGTTCACGCATCAGTTGATGGTCCGGGTGTGTAACCAGTCCGGGATAGGTCACGGTAATGCCCATGGCCTGAAGACGCTGGCCAAAAACCTGGGCGCGCAAGCTGTGCTCTCGCATACGCAAGGGCAGGTGCGGAATGCGCAGGCTGATGTCGAAGGCCACCTGCGGGTCCATGGTGGGACCCAGCAGCATAAGTGTTCCGGTATGCAGATCCATCAGTTGCTGGATGAAGGTCAGATCCGCGCACACGGCGCCGGCGATATGGTCCGAAGCCCCGTTGATAAACTTGGTCATGCTGTGCACGACAATATCAGCGCCCAATGCTTTCGGACTCAAGACCAGCGGGCTGAAGGTGTTGTCCACCAGCAGCTTGATGCCGTGACGCCGCGCTAATTCAGCCAGCGCGGGAATATTCGCGATGCGCAGTGTGGGATTGGACATGCTTTCGGTGAACAGCACCCTGGTGCGTTCCGTCATTGCAGCTTCCACCGCGGCCAGGTTGGAGAAATCAACCAGGGTGGCATGGATTCCGGTTTTGGGCGGCAACAAATCGTTCAGCAGGGCATAAGTGCCGCCGTATACCGCGTTGGAGGCCACGATGTGGTCGCCGGCGTTACACAACTGCAGCAGGCTGGCGGCAATGGCCGACATGCCGCTGGCGGTGCAGTAGGCCGCCTCGGTACCTTCCAGCGCCGCCAGCTGCCGGCCAAGCTTGTACACCGTGGGGTTGAAATGGCGGCCGTACAGGTAGCAGCCACCGTGCTCCGGTCCTTTTTCGCCGCAGAATATTTCCGGCATGGTGCGTGAATGCATCACGGTGAAGGTGGTGCTGGCCTCCACCGACATGTTCACCCCGCCATGTTCACCGAACTCATGGCGAATGTTGGCCAAAGCTTCCAGCGGATTGCGATGTTTATAATGTTCTGTCATGGTGGTTAATTATGGAATAATATTTGTATTGATATAACAGATACGAATATTATTCTAAAAATGAGCACAAAAACCTCACTGGATCGAATTGACTACGAGATTCTTGGCCTGTTGCGCAATAATGCGCGGATTCCGAACAAGGAGATCGCGGAAAAGGTTGGGCTTGCCGCCTCAAGCTGCCTGGTCAGAATCCGTTCTTTGAAACAGAGAGGAGTGATCACGGGTTTTCATGCCGAGATCGATCCGGCAAGCTTTGGGCTTGGTTTGCAAGCCATGATCGCGGTGCGGCTGAACCGTCATTTCAAGCCGGATGTGGAAGCCTTCCGCCGCCATGCGCTGAGCCTGCCCGAAGTGGTGCAGCTGTATCATGTTGCCGGCCCGATCGATTTCCTGGTGCATGTCTGGACCCGTGATTCCGACCACCTGCGGGAGCTCGCGCTGACCGCTTTCACCTCGCGTGAAGAAGTGGCACATATGGAAACGGAGCTGATTTTCGAGCACATACGCAGCGAGAAGGGTCTGTCCTTCCCGGGCTTGCGTGGTGAGCACGACTGAACTGCTTACCGGCCATCTGCCTCGATTTGTCCGCCAGGAGTTAATGCTCTATCAACAGCCGGATGTAAGACTGCAATCGATTCTATCTTCTCATGAACTTTGACTTGGCAAACGGGCGGTGTCCATGTAAGAGGTTCCCTAAACCGCTGTCCGAAATGTTGGAGCTACCTCCTGGCGGTAGCGCACATCGCAGAGCAGGCGGGCAAGTTCCTTCTTCACCACGCCGTAGCACTCGCAGGCACGGGCCTCCAGACCTTGCCGGTCGACCACGGTGATGTGGCCGCGCCGGTAGCGGATGAAACCGAACTGCTGCAATTTTCCGGCCGCGTCAGTGACGCTTTCACGGCGCACGCCCAGCATGTTGGCCACCAGTTCCTGCGTCATCACCAGTTCGCGGCCCGGTGCGCGGTCCAGCGTCAGCAACAGCCAACGGCTGAGTTGCTGCTCCACCGAATGGTGGCGGTTACAGGCCGCCGTCTGCGACACCTGCGCGATCAGCGCCTGCGTGTAGCGCAGCAGCAGGCCTTGCATCAGGCCGGGGCGCTCGAAGGCTTGCTTGAACAGGTGGCGATCCAGGCGATAGGCGTGGCCCGTCGTCTGTACCACCGCCGAGCTCGGCATGGTGTCGCCGCCCATGAAGAGCTGGATACCGACCACTCCCTCATGCCCCACGCCGGCGATTTCGGCCGCCGCCCCGCTGATGGTGACGTAGTGCAACGAGACCACCGCACTGGTCGGAAAAATGGCATGCCGCATTTGTTGGTGCGGCTCGTAGAGCATCTCACCCAGGGCCAACGGCACCAGTTCCAGGTGCCGTTCCAGCAGGTTGAATTCCGCGCTGGGCAAGGCCGCCAGCAACTGGTTCTGGTTCGGGCTGTGGAAGGCAAAGGTCATGTGCAGGCGCGCATCAATGGGCACTGCCAGGCTCTAGTGGGAACCAGTGGGTACTAGCCGGCACTCTTGGGCCGGGGGGTGACTTCCACGCCGATGCCGCGATAGCCGATAAAGCGGCACGCACTCGTAAACATCGGCTCGCCGCTGACGCGGTACTGCTGCAGCGAGCCGTCGGCGTTGGCGCGGCTGAAGGTGAAGTCCAGGAAAGGTTGTCGGGCCGCGATAGCGGCACGTAAAGTGGTGCGCTCGGCCTCGTTCCAGCCGCTGTC
>DATDPS010000023.1:0-14589 GCA_035292625.1 Lysobacterales bacterium
TTGTAGTGCGGGCCGTTGTCGGTGGAATACTGCACGATGGTGTTGTCGGCGATGCCGAGATCGTCGACGAGCTTGAGCAGTTCGCCGACGTGCATGTCGTGCTCGACCATGCCGTCGCTGTATTCATCCTGCCCCGAGATGCCGCGGTGCTCCGCCTTCACGTGGGTGCGGAAGTGCATGCGCGTGCCGTTCCACCAGACGAAGAACGGCTTGCCGGCCTTAACCTGACGGGTGATGAAGTCCCTGGCGGCGGCCATGGATTCGTCATCGATTGTCTCCATGCGTTTTTTGGTCAGCGGACCGGTGTCCTTGATGGTCTGGCCGCCCTTGCCGTCGGCATAGCTGTGGATCACACCGCGCGGGCCGAACTTCTTGCGGAATTCCGGATTCTTCGGGTAGTCCATGTTTTCCGGCTCCTCTTCGGCGTTCAGATGGTAGAGGTTGCCGAGAAACTCATCGAAGCCGTGCATGGTGGGCAGGTGTTCATCACGGTCGCCCTGGTGGTTCTTGCCGAACTGGCCGGTGGCGTAGCCCTGGCTCTTGAGGATGGTGGCCATGGTGACGTCGGTCTTCTGCCAGCCCTGCTCGGCGCCGGGCATGCCGACCTTGGTCATGCCGGTACGGACGGGCACGTTGCCGCCGATGAAGGCCGCGCGTCCTGCCGTGCAGCTCTGCTGCGCGTAGTAGTCAGTGAAACCCACACCTTCCTTGGCGATGCGGTCGATGTTCGGCGTCTGGTAGCCCATCATGCCGCGGTTGTTGTGGCTGATATTCCAGGTGCCGATATCGTCGCCCCAGATGACGAGGATGTTGGGTTGCTTCGCCGGGGCGGGGGTTGCCGCCGGGGCTTGCGCCCAACCGGCCATGGGCATGGCCAGCAAGGAGGCGGCCAGCACCGCCCCTTTGAAATTACGCGTCGTCTGGGACATGTTTCGTTCCTCTCTCGTGTGGTTGATCTTATAGCCGAATCGGGACCAGCAGGATGAACTTGTATCGCGAAAGATTAGCATTTTGAATACTGGAAACGCAGAAAGTCAAATGCATTTTAGCGCCAGCTTATGCGTTCACCCGTTGCTTGTAATAGTCCACGATTTCAGGCACTGCGCTGATACGCTTGAAGTGCTCAGCCAACGCCGGCGCCAGCCGTTGAACGATGTCGGTGGGTATATAGTCCAGCTGTCCGGATTGAAGATGGCGAATCCACAAGAATACTTTGAAATCCGCCACGCTCAGGCGGTCGCCCGCAAAATACCGGCCACCGCGTTCCTTGAGCATGGTTTCAAGCCGGCCCAGGAACAGCGGGATGGGTCCGGCCGCCAGGGCTTCACGTGCCCGTCGTTTTTCCTCGTCGTCCTCGATGAACATGGTTGGCACGATCTTGATCACGATGTCTTCAATGGTGGCCATCGCTTCATCACAATGTGCTGCTTCGAGCGCATCTTTCGGGTACAGACCAACCAGTTTACCGGCATAACGGAGCAGTGTGTTGGATTGGGTGATGATCTGACCATCCACTTCCATCACCGGTACCTGGTGCAGCGGTGTCTGGTTTTTCATTACCGGCCAGTCACTGGGCGGAAAACGGTGATCCTCGAATGGAATTTTTCCGTAGGCGAGGGCAAGGCGAATGGGTTCTCCCCGTCCGCCGTCAAATCCAAAGTAAGTGAGTTTCAGTTTTGGCATGTTAATCTCCGTGGTGAATATTGCGTGTTTTCATAAAGCGATATTTGGCGTTAGAGTATAGACTAGCGGTCAATTTCGACCAGCCACCACCATCCCTTCGCGATCCCTCTTCCGCTTCCTCTGTTACAGGCCACCAGTAGGTTTACTCTGGCACTTTACTCTGACCCCAGCAATCTTCCCTGGCGATAGTCTTCCAGCGCCTGTTCGATCTCGGCTTGAGTATTCATTACAAAGGGCCCGTATTGAACCACGGGTTCACCCAGCGGCTTACCGGCCAGGACAATCAAACGCACGCCCTGGTGGCCCGCTTCGATGTCGACATAGTCACCGTCGCTCAGGATTCCGGCGTGTTGGTTTTGCACCGGCTGCGCACCGACCCGGGCATTTCCTTCGTAAGCATAGGCAAAAGCGTTGTGTCCGCGCGGCACCGCGAGGCGAATACGCCCGGCCACCGGCAAATTCAGGTCCACGAACAGCGGATCGGTGGCCAGGCTGCCGGGCGTGCCGTTGATCGGGCCGGCCAGCAGCTTGCCGTTCAGGTTCAAGTGCCCCGCGATCAGTTTCAATTGACCGCCACCGTCCAGGTCGGCCGTAGTCAGCTCGCCAGCGGGGATGTCCCGGTAGGCAGCGGGTTTCATTTTTTCCTTGGCTGGAAGGTTGATCCACAGCTGGAATCCACGCATGCGGCCGCTTTCCTGCTGTGGCATTTCGGAGTGAATCACACCGTGTCCCGCGGTCATCCATTGCACGCCGCCACTCTTTAGTTCACCGACATTGCCGAGATGGTCTTCGTGGCGCATGTGGCCGTCGATCATGTAGGTGACGGTTTCAAAACCGCGGTGTGGGTGTGGCGGAAATCCGGCAATATAGTCATCGGGGTTCTCGGTGCCGAACTCGTCCAGCAACAGGAATGGGTCCAGCCGCATGGCCTGGTTCGCGCCGATGCTGCGGCGCAACTTCACACCCGCTCCATCGGAGGTTTCCATGCCAGGAATCGTGCGAGTCAGTTTTCTTGCTCGATCGTCAGCGCTCATCGGAATGCTCCGTTCAGGACCTGCCAAAGCGGCTATCCAGGCTGATTTTGCCAGCTCCGTTGGCTAAAAGTAACAGGAAGCCGCCGGCAATGGCCAGGTTTTTCATGAACATGATTTGCTGCATCTGGTCCGCGGTATTGCCGTGGAACAGAAAGGCGGAAAGGAGGGTGAAACCAACCAAAACGGCAGAAGCGGAGCGGGTGAAAAGGCCGAGTGCAATCAGCAAACCGCCGCCCAACTCGGTCAGGATCACCAGCGGCAGTAAAGCGCCAGAAACTCCCATTGCGGCCATATAACCCTGCGTGGCTTCATAGCCACCGATCTTGCCATAGCCGGCAGTAATAAAGATCAGGGCCATCAGGATACGCCCGGTAAGTTCGGTCCATGGGCTGAGTTTTTCGAATGCTGTATTCATGACAAATTCTCCAAGGTAATGGTTAAGGAACCTCTGATTAAGTGAAAAAAGGATTCACTGGGTTCATACTAATGATCTTTAATGTCGATTAAAAACGGAAAAATACGAATGATTAAATCGAATTATTCGATATGTTGAAGGCACGAGTAGCACTGGACCAGTGGCGCGCTTTCATCGCGGTGGTGGAGGACGGCGGCTATGCACGGGCCGCGAAAAATGTACATAAGACCCAGTCCTCGGTGAGTTATGCGGTGCAGAAAATCGAGCAACTGCTCGGCGTGAAGCTGTTCGAAAAGCTGGGCAGACGAGCGGTGCTCACCCATGCTGGCGAGGTGTTGTACCACCGGTCGAAAAACCTGCTGGAGCGGGCTGACGCCCTGGAGCGCGGCGCCACCGGTCTGGGTGCAGATTGGGATCCTGAGCTGCGTCTGGCGGTAGATATCGTTTACCCGACCTGGGTTTTACTGCACTCATTGCAAAAGTTCGGTGAAGAACGGCCGCAGACCCGTGTCCAGCTGTTTGAAACCGTGCTCGGTGGGACCGACGAAGCCCTTTACCAACGCCAGGTTGAACTTGCCATCACCACCTACGTTCCACAGGGCTTCAGCGGTGACCCGTTGATGCGATTGCGGTTTATCGCCGCAGCGCATCCGGATCATCCGCTCCACCAGCTCGGCCGGGCACTGACACCTGACGATTTGCGCGAACAGCGTCATCTGGTGATTCGCGATACTGCCGTACAACACACCCGGGACAGCGGCGGCTGGTTCGGCGCCGATCAGCGTTGGACGGTCTCGAACAAGGCCACACAAATTGCGGCCGCATGCATGGGCTTGGGGTTCGCCTGGTTTCCGGAAGACGCAATTCGCAAGGAACTGGATTGCGGAGCACTCAAACCACTGCCGATGCGTGAAGGGGCTGAACGCTTCGGCGAGGTATACCTCATCCTTGCCGATCCTGACTTTCCCACACCCAGTGTCCTACGCATGGCGGAGATTCTGCGGCAGGACGCGGCCAGTCGGTGTCCCGGGCTCCAGCCGGTTTAGGTCCCGTTAACACTATGCGGATGCCCAGCGTTGGTTCTCCAATCGGGCCGGGTGGCAGAACATGCACTTACCGCATGTGAGTCATGTCTGCGGCGCATTACTTTTCTCTCAACCTTTCCGGCTACCCTAGTCGGAACCGCGAGACGAGTGAGGTGAAGGTGAAGATCAAGGCTGCCGTAATCCGTGAAAAAGGCGGGTCCTTTTCAGTGGAGGAACTGGATCTCGAGCCTCCGAGGGCGAATGAGGTCCTCGTGCGCATCGCGGGTGTGGGGATTTGTCACACCGACCTCGTGTGCCGCGATCAGTACTTTCCGGTGCCCCTGCCCTGCGTGTTCGGGCATGAAGGCGCCGGCGTTGTCGAGAAGGTCGGGGAACACGTCACCAAGGTCGCGCCCGGCGATCACGTGGTCATGACTTTCAACAACTGTGCGGTCTGTTCTCCGTGCCGCCAGGGTCAACCGGGATACTGCCACGATCTCTACGGTCAGAATTTTCTCGGAACGCGTGGCGACGGGACCTCCGCCTGGAGCAAGGCTGCGGAAAAGATCCACGGCCACTTTTTTCACCAGAGTTCCTTCGGGACCTATGCCGTCGCCAATGAGCGCAACACGGTCAAGGTCGACAAATCGTTGCCGCTCCACCTGCTTGGTCCACTGGCTTGCGGTGTGCAGACCGGTGCAGGGGCAGTGATGAATGCCTTGCAGCCCAAGGCTGGAAGCTCGATTGCCATCTTTGGGTGCGGGACGGTCGGGCTGAGCGCGGTCATGGCCGCGAAAGCTGTCGGTTGTACCACCATCATTGCGGTGGACCCGGTGGCGAAGCGCCTCACTTTGGCCCGCGAACTCGGTGCCACGCATGTTATCGACCCGACATCGGAAAGTCCGGTGGAGCGGGTTCGCGAAATCTGTCCCCCGGGCGTTCTCTACTCGGTGGAATGCTCGGGCGTGCCCAAGGTCATTCGACAGGCCGTCGATTGCCTGGCGTTGACCGGGGTGGCCGGAATCATGGGCGTTACGCCGCTGGGCACCGAGGTGTCGCTCGACGTCAACGGCTTGCTGTTTGGCCGTACCGTACGCGGGATCATCGAAGGTGATTCGGTTCCGGACACCTTCATTCCGGCCATGATCGCGCTTCACCAGCAGGGGAAGCTGCCTTTCGACAAACTGATCCAGACCTTCCCGTTCGATGAAATCAACCAGGCAGTGGCTGCGTGTGAGCGCGGTGACGTGGTGAAGGCTGTCCTCACGTTCTGATCTGACAGCAACGCAGGGAGCGGTTGCCTACACGGATGTAGGCAAAGGTCGTGAGCAGGAGCGGAAGCTTTGCCGCGGGACGCGAGACGCTTTGCATGCGTTTCGCGCATGCGTCGGATGTTTATCAGGCATTTGGCGGATACCTCTTTCAACCCTATAGTGCCTCCTGACACATCATCCCAAAACAGAAACCTGGGGAATTGCCAATGGACAACTGCACATGTTCCAACCGTTACCTGTCGATTCTCGCCCTGGCGGTGTTCTCCTGCCCGCTGATGCCTGAAACCGCTGTCGCCCAGGAAGGCAGCGCGCTCGAAGAGATCATCGTCACGGCAACCAAGCGCGACGTTGCGCTGCAGGACGTTCCGATCACCGTCAGCGTCTTCACCGAAGACGACATCAATCGCCAGCACATCGTTCGCCCACAGGATTTCATCAACCAGGTTTCCAACGTCACCCTGACCACGGCCGTCCGCCCCGGCGAATCCAATGTCAGCATGCGTGGCATCCAGGGCAACTTCGGTTTGACCCAACCGGTTGCCGTGGTGGTCGATGGGGTCGTGGCCGCGAATCCGCAGGCTCTTGATCAGGAACTGGTCGGTATTGAGCAAATTGAAGTGGTCAAGGGACCGCAAAGCGCCCTGTATGGCAGGAATGCCAACGCAGGTGCAATCGTCATCAGCACCAAGCGGCCGTCGGATGAGTTCGAAGGGAAGGCGCTTGTCGGGTTCGGGAATGGCGATTCGTTCCGCGCGCAGGCGCTGGTCAGCGGGCCGCTGGCGGACAACGTTTTCGCGCGGCTGGCGGTGTCACACAATGAGCGGGATGGATTCTGGGACAACCGCACGACCGGAGAACCGGCAGATTTTCACGAACAGCAAATCATCGACGGCCGGGTGATCTTCGAACCTTCAGATTCATTGACCATAGACCTGCGCGCCAAGGCCAGCTCAATGGAAATGGGATCGCAACTGTGGAGCGTCCAGGTGCCACCGTTCATCCCGGTCACCAACAACGACTATTTCCCGACTTACGAAATGAACAACAACCTGCCGGGCGAACAGGATCGCTACGACTTTTCAGCGAAAATCGATTGGGACATATCTCTCGGCACCCTGACCTTTATCGGCAGCTATGACGATTTCGAGTCCCAGTATTCCGCTGATGGCGCGCTGCATACGATCTTCCCCGGCGGACCGCCCACCATTTTCGTCAATCCGAACGCGCTGCTGGGTCTCGATCCACCCGCATATCCCGGATACAGCCGGCTGCTCGGCGATGGCAACGCCTATGCCGAGCTCGACCAGTCCGACACCACGCTGGAGTTGCGCCTGACCTCGCCCTCGGACCAGCCGTTCCGCTGGTTTGCAGGTGCCTATTACGCGGATTCCACGCGCTTGGGCTACTCGGATACGCGCGTCGATACCGGCGCCGGCGTGATCTACGAGAAGCTGGGGCCGGGACTGGTGGCCGGGGGGACGAATACGATCATCGCGGTGGCACAGTATCAGGACGTCGATATCGAGGACTATGCCTTTTTCGGCCAGGTTGAGTACGACCTGACCGATCAGTTCACCTTTGAAGTCTCCATGCGCTATGACGACGAGACGGTCGAAAACATCAACCTGATCCCAACCGGCAATTCGCCGGTGACCGGAAGGCCGCTCACGGATCCGGTGGCAGCGCCCAGCGGACTCTACCGTGAGGACTCATTCTCCGAGGTTCAGCCCCGCGTTGCCCTGCGCTACCAGCCCAATGACAACCTGACGATTTTCGGCAGCTATGGCCGGGGTTTCCGCAGCGGCGGGTTTAACGGCGCGGGACTGGGCGCACGCGTGAAGCTGCAGGCGCCGAACACGAACTTCCCGGACAACTATCCAGGGGAAACTTCTGATGCATACGAGCTCGGTTTCAAGAGCCAGTGGCTCGACGGCAGGGTGCAACTGAATGGCGCAGTCTTCTACACCGACATCGACGATGCCCAGGCGTTTACGGCATTCCCCAGCCCGCCGATCACCATCGTCATTTCGCTGGAGAAAGTGCATGCCGAGGGGGCCGAGCTCGAGCTGGTCTTCCAGGTGACGGACATGCTGCGCGTTTCGGACAGCTATGGATTTACGGATACGGAAATTGAACAGTCCCAGCTGCCCACGTCGATCGGCAAGGAAATACCGGGAACACCCGACTACACCAACACCTTTAACGTGGACTTCGATGTGCCCATTACCTCGGGGATGTCCGTTGTCGCACACGCCGATTGGCAGATGATTGGCTCCATGTGGTTCGATGTCTACAACACGCCGCTGACACAGCGCGAATCACTGGGCCTGCTCAATGGCCGCATCGCCCTTATCGGCTCGCACCAGGATAACACTTGGGAGGTCGGGGTATGGGGCCGCAACCTGACTGACAAGTTTTACAACATTTACTCAGCTCCGGTTCTGCCGATCGGGAACTTCTCATACCGCGCCGCTCCTCGCAGTTATGGCGTGGACCTCGTTTACAGATTTTGATCCAGTAGGCTGGTAATCACCGATGCGTTTCAATCCAAGGGCAGAAATTTCCGTGCATGACCGTCAGCCCCCAAGGTACCGCAGTCTTGGGCGCCGCGGCCTCGTTTGCGCCCTGTCGATGGCGCTGGTCGCACTCGCGTCCCCGGCGGGAGCCAGGGCGGAGGCGTCCCTGGCCGACATCAAGGCGACAGACTACCCCTCGCTCACAGACAAGGAGCTTGGCCACATCCGCCGCATGGTCGACCTTTCCCGGCAGTTGCCAGGCGACTGGTCCGGCATGTCGGATGACCTGTGGTCCGTGGCCGAGCGCACGCAACAGTTTCAACTTGCCTACATGGCCATGGCGCTGGCGCTCGTGCAGCACCAGTACACACCGGCCTACCGGGAGCTGTATCGCGAGTCCATGTATGAGTTGATCCAGAAACTGACCAACCCGGACATCTGGGAGTCGTGGCTCAATTCCAGCCGGGCGGGAACTGCGTTCGCTGATCCCGACCTCGGAGACGTCACGCGCGGCTGGATCGACCCCATTCGCAAGTACAACATCATGCTGAAGGGCTATTTGCTGCAGGCCGGCGCGATGTACGAGATGTTGCACCGGGACGGCGTCTTTACCAAGGCTGATGGTTTCACGTTCAAATACCAGCCGTTCACGTGGGGCAATGGTCCTGTCACGTTTCGCTATTCACTGTCAGACGTGGCAAACATCGTTTACCGGGAATTCGTGGACGGGAATTACGAGGGGGTTCAATGCGAACCCAACCGTGTCTTCCCGGCCTGCAACCAGTTACCGATCCTGGGATTGCTGACGCACGACCAGATTTTCGGCACCGGGTATGCAAAAGACGTGATGCCGAAATTCTCCAGGGCCTGGGTCGAGAAGCACTACACGAATCCCGTCACGAAGTGGAACGTGCGCCATATCTATGTCAAGCAGGGAATCCGTGAAGAACCTGGCACGCCGGTCCTGGATGGCTGGGCAGGTTCCTGGATGCACGCCTGGAATCCGGAATTGGCCGCATCGATCTATGCCGGTCAGAAGGAAATCTACCTGGACAAATTCTTGAGCGGTGAGTATGCACACAACGCCCCGGCACCTGGGTACTCGGAAGGAAACCGGACACTCCTGTCGTTGGGGTTCAGCCAGTTTGCCTTCATGGCCGCGGAAGTCGGTGATACCGAAGCAAGGGCCGCTCTGCTGGACTACGCGGAGAAAAACTTCGGTCCGGTTTGGAAAGACGGAGCGTACTACTACCCACGAAGCGACGATTACGCGCCCGATGCCAATGGCAGTTCGCATGGGGTGGACACCTGGTCCGGCAATGTGCTGTTGGCCCTGGCTCGGCTGGACAAGGGTGGCGGATTCCTGAAGATGTATCGCGAGCCCTGGGGTGACAAGCAGCTCAAAGCGCCGCAGGTTACACACATCGATGATGTGACCACCAGTGTCAGCCAGGCCTGGTACGACGACAAAAAAGACGCGTTGATCGTCACCTTGAAGCCCGGGCCCGTTGCCGCCAGGCGGGTGAAGTTCTCGGTGCAAGCACTCGACCCGGCGAAGTCCTACAGCGTCCTCAAGGACGGCCAATTGCTGGGCCAGGCACACGGCCAGGCCGGCGATCAGGCGGGCGGCCCCCAGGATGGGGTTGAGTGGGAAGGTGACGGTTCGGCGCAGATCAGTACGGACCTCGAACGCGAACATACCTTTATCATCGCCGCAAACGAGTAGCCACGCTCATGAATCCCTCGCCAGGAACCATCACTATCAGGAGTAAGCGCTGCGCGCTCATTCTGCTCCTGGCCTGTGCCCCGCTTGTGCATGCCGACGAGGCTGCGCAGGGGCTGCAAATAACCGGTTGCACGGTGTTTTCCGAACGGGACAAGAGCATTTCGCTGGATTGCGCAAGCGAAGCCCGCAAGTCCTGTGCTGGCCCTGGAACCTGCGAACTCCCGATCGGGCTCAACCTGACTGGGGGCAAGGATCCCGACGGCAATCCGGATACCTGGGAACTCGTCAGGGTCGAGTTCTCGTGCCACGGAATTGCACGTATCAATGGCCCGCACTATCAGAATGACCACGCGACGATGACCTTAGCCTGTCAACGTTGACCGATGGATAAGTGAAACCTCATTTTGCGATCCTGCTCGCCGCACTTGTTTGCGGCGCCCCATCGCCGGGATTCGCGGGGTCGACGGGCGAGGAACCTCGCCAGGGTGAAGAGGAGCAGGTCATCGAGTATCTGCGGGATCATCCCGAGTTCCTGATCGATCATCCGGAATTCCTGCAGCGCACCAACGCCTTGAGGCAACAGGCGGAGGGGCAAGCGCAGCTTGAACAACGCCTCGCCTTGATTCGGGCTCAAGAGGACTCGTTGTTCCGGTCTGAATGGACGCCGGTCCGGGGAAATCCGGAAGCGCCTTACACGCTCATCGAGTTCTCCGACTATCAATGCGTGCCGTGCAAGCGCAGCTTCCCCGCGATTGAGTCCTTCATGGAGAAACAGGAAAACGTTCGATTGATTCAATTGCAACTGCCCATTTACGGCCCGTATTCCACCATGGCGGCGCGAGCCGCCCTGATTTCCAACAAGCTCGGAGATTTTGGCGAGTATCATTCAGCCATGATGCAGACCCCAAATCCAGTCGGGCTGGAATCCATCGAGGCCGCTCTACAGGTCGCGGGCGTATCCGCGGATGAGTTCAGCGCACTTATGAATGAATCTGAACTGGCTGACTATCTGAAGGCGGTGAAAGAGTTCTCGATTGCGACCAATGTTCTCGGTACCCCTGCCTTCCTGTTGAATGGCGTGCTGCTCAACGGTGCAGTCACCGAAGACGGGCTCGACGATGCCATGGCACAATTGATGCAGCAGGGCAACTGAAAACCGAGGTAAACTTCCCGAGATGCGAAGAATCAACCTCAGAAGTATCGATTTGAATCTTCTCACAGCACTGGAGGCCTTGCTCGATGAAAAGAGCGTTACGAAGGCGGGCGCCAGGCTGTACCTCAGCCAGTCGGCGATGAGCCGTGCGCTGGGGCGGTTGCGGACGATATTCGACGATCAGCTCCTGGTGCAATGCGGCCGATCTTCCGTGCTGACCCCGAAAGCGGAATCGCTGCAACCGGAATTGCAGCAGATTCTCGTTTCGATTCGAAAGTTCGTTTCATCCCAGGAGTTTGAGCCATCCACGGCCGAGGGCTCGATGGCGCTTTCTGCCTCGGACGCCATGATTGCGTCGTTCCTCGCGGAAATGATCCGGAAAATCGTGTTCGAGGCTCCACACGTCCATTTCTCCCTCAACGAACCCCAGTCCAACGATCCCGAGTTGCTGCGCCAGGGGCATCGCGACCTGTTGCTGGCGGCCCACCGCCCGGAATCGGACCTGCACTGCACCGAACTGCTGATCGATAACCGCCTTTCCTGCCTCGTGAGCAAGACCCATCCGCTTGCGGGCCAGAAGCTCACGAAAACTTCCTTTGTGCAGCACGGGCACATTGAACTCGGGACCCCAACCGGGCGGCGGATTGAAAGGCGCCTGGAAAAGAAGGGTTACCACCGGCGGCTGGCGCTGAAGGCCAGCAGCCTGATCTCGGCCTCGGCCATCGCGGCACAGACCGATTGGATATTCACCGTGCCAACGATCTTCGCGCTCACCGCGGTAAAGATGTTCGACCTGGCGATGCTGGAAATGCCTTTGAAGCTGGTTGATCCTGAGGACGCGCCGATCGCGCTCTACATGATCTGGCATGAGCGCTGTAATACCGATCCCCTGCATTCCTGGGTGCGCGGCCTGCTGGTCAAGCAGCTCGAAGGCTGGATCTTCATCTAGGAACTTGTGCCGGACGGCGCGTCAGGCGAAGCAAATCAAGCGGCGCTATGCGGGCTTGTTCACGTCCCTCTCGACCGTGGGGTTGGGCGGCTCTTGGGCAAGAAGATAGGCGACAGCGCGTTCTACGTGAATTTTGGTCGTGTCCAACACAGGAATGCCTGCTTGGGCTCCATCCCGGAAGAGCAATGGCAATTCCGTCCCACCTAGAATCAGACCTTGAATGCCTTCCTGTCTCCTTAATCGTTCCACGATTGTCAGCAATTGTTCTCGCGTTTCAGCCCGATAGACCCCATGAACGAGCTCGTCCATGTATCGGTTGTGGACGCAATCCTGTTCGTCTGAGCTCGGAACGACTACCTCGATTCGATGTGCAGAAAAGACCTTGGGGTAGAACCCTCCCTGCATCGTGAAGCGCGTTCCGATCAATCCGACCTTCCAAAGTCCAAGCGTCAACGCGGCCTCGCAGGTGGCCTCAACAATACTCACCAGCGGGATCGGGGACCGTTGGCGAATATCCTCAAACACGAGGTGAGGAGTATTAGAAGCGAATAAACAGAAATCGGCCCCGGCCGCTGCCAATTTCACCACCTCAGCCAGCAGATACTCGGTGACCTCAGGCAGATTTCCTGCACCGATCAAATCAAGCATTTTCTTCAGATCGATGCTGTTGATCAGGATGGACGGATAACCACCATCACTTCGCTGCCCCCGGTATAGCGCAATGATCTGACGGTAGTAGTCAACGGTCGACTCAGGTGCAATGCCACCAACGATGCCCAGGGTCTTCATTTAGATATCTTCAATAGCGCGCGAATCATTGTTTGAGCCGTGTAACGAGGCTGTAGAAAAAGCTCCATTGCGGCCCGCGGAGCGGGCTGTCAGGTGCAATGCCATGATGGGTGTCGCGGTAGGGTGAAGCGCCAATATCGTCACGGTGCAGCAGATCGCATCGCTGAGTCGAGATCGGCTCTAAGATCGTCCGCGTCCTCAATACCAACACTTATTCGCAGCAGCGAGGGCGGGATGTGTTCCTGGCCTGGAATCGCCGCTCTTCGTTCCATCGTTGATTCAACTGCACCGAGACTGGTGGCGTGGCGGATGAGTCGGGTGCGTCGGCAGACAGCATCGGCAACCTCCGATCCTCCAACTACCTCGAAGGAGATGATGGTTCCGAACCCCTTGAGTACGCGCTTGGCGACAGCATGCGTCGGATGTGAAGGCAGGCCAGGGTACCGGACGCGAGTGACCAGCGGATGCTGCTCAAGCCACTCCGCGAGAATCATTGCCGTTTGCTGGGCCCGCTGCAATCGAAGCGCGAGGGTTCGGGCGCCGCGAACGGCGAGAAACGCCTCGAGCGCTCCCGGTGTGGCCCCTGTTAGCTCGCGGCATTTCCTCAGGGCGTGCCACAGTGCAACGTCTCTTGTCGTAGCGACTCCAGCCAGAAGATCGGAGTGGCCACCGATGAACTTTGTAGCCGATTGCAGGGACACCGTTGCACCAAATTCAAGCGGTTGCTGATTCAGTGGGGTGGCAAAAGTATTGTCCACGGCAACGATCGTCCCTTGCTTGCGTGGTGCTGTGCAAACGGCCTCAAGGTCCGCCACGGTGAGCAGGGGGTTAGACGGTGATTCAAGCCAAATCAGATCCGCGCTGGCGCACGCGCGAATCCAACCCGCCGTATCATCGACGGGAATACGCTGCACGGACCAGCGCCCCTTTTCTGCTCCCGCGGCTGCCAGGCCGGCAACGCCTTGATAGCAGTCATCCGGTAGTGCTACGACGGCACCAGTCACAAGCTGATCGAATACTGCAGCGATTGCAGCCATACCCGAGGCGAACGCCACAGCTTTACCAGACTCAAGCCCGCCAACGACTATTTCGAGCGCCTCCCAGGTCGGCGTACCATCATCGCGCGAGTACTCGCGCCGACCGCCGATAATAAAGTTGGATGCGGGAATCAGTGGTACGTTGAGCGGTGCGCCGGGTTCTGAGTCGCGGCCGGCCGAGACGAGCCACGATTCCAGTTTGATTTCAGTACGCTCCTCGTCCATTGTGTCAATTACTCCAAAACAAGAATCTGGTCTGCGGTAACGCTGCCGTGCCTAATGTCATGTTGAGCGGCGCGCGGCTTCCTGCGCGTCCGCTCGAACTAAAGTTAGAACTCGCTTTTGACGCCGAGTCACAGACATACTCCGCGCCGAACCTCGTTTAGCTGTTCGAGTGACAGTGTTCCAAGCGGCCGCATCAGACGCACAGTAGGGATGGTGACAATGCCTTGCGCGTCAAATGCGCCGGTCTTGAGGAATCGTGCTGAGACGTTTATCTCAAATCGGGTGCCGCGCAGGCTTGTCGTGTGAGGGATTACGCTGACGAGCGCGCGGTCCTCATCTGCACCTGGAACACCAAGAACTAAGCAGGGGCGAATCTTTGCGGCGAGACCAAGGTCAATGAGCCAGACCTCCCCGCGCCGCGGGGCTCTCACCCCTGAGCCTCTCGGCTGTCGTAGTCCTGGAAGAGCACATCCGCCGTGCCCGTGAGCTCCTCATCGGACAACGACGCATAGGGCTTATCCATGAGGCGGCGCAGAAGCTGACCAAGCACCTCGTGCTTTTCGTGCTCAGGAAGTGCCTCGAAGGAGTCGATCAATTGTCGTGCAGCGTTCATCATGCCGGAAATTATACGCGCTCGGCCTTTTGAGTACTAACATCTGAGTTGACCGGGCCGCCGCCAAAACCAAAGAACTATCGAGCAACCGGAGCATCTTTATGACAAAAGCGCTGGCGGCGGCTCCGGTCCAATGATGGGATGGACTCC
>DATDPS010000024.1:0-24913 GCA_035292625.1 Lysobacterales bacterium
GGCTCACCTGGGGCATACAACAGCAGATCGTCCCATCGGCGGTTCTGACCCAGTGTGCGCAGCCAGGCTTTGCGCAAGCCGGAAGCAAAAGCCCAGTCGGAATGAGCAGCGAGAAATGCGGCCATTTCCGCAGGCTCGACTATCGCGCGCCGAAAACGGAAATCTTCGTATTGCAGATAGGGGTAGAGCACATAATCGCTCAGTCCGCTCTTGATCCGCTCGAACACGGTGCGATCGCCCCTGGCGGCTGCCTGCCAGGCCCGTTTAAACTGATCGAGGTTCGAGTCCTCCGGCTGCTGCTGTTGTGCCGGCAAAGCCAGCGGCAACATGAGTGTCAATAGTGCGGCAAGGCGCTTCAATTGGGCTTGTCCAGGGTACGCGCTTCAATGCTGACGACGGGCCGCATGGCTGGCCGTAAACGTATGGCAGACGGCAATTCCAGTTCCAATTCGACCGGACAGTGATCCGAGTAGTTGACATCGACCACCTGCGCCTTATGAGCGGAAATCGACTTGCTCAACAGGATATGATCGATCGCCCGCTGTGGCTGCCAGGAGGGGAAACTGGCGAGGTCACGGGTCGGAGCCGACAACTCGAGCCGCGCACAGAAATCCTGCAATTCGCGACTGCCGACCGGAGCATTCAAATCGCCCATCACGATCAGGTGACGACAGTGTTCGAACTGGCTGGTCAGAAAATCCAACTGCTGCTTCCTCGCCCTTTTTCCCAAGGCCAGGTGGACTACGGAAACCACCAGCGCTTCGTGGTCTTTGCCGAAACGAACCACCAGGGAGCCACGCCCCGGGATGGCGCCCGGCAGGCGAAACTCCTCCACCACATCGGGTTCGAAACGACTGAGAAATCCATTGCCGGCGAAAGCGACCGAACCGACTTTGCGGTTGGACTGGTGACACCAGAAAGGCATGCCCGCATGGGTTGCAAGGTAGCGCGACTGGTTGATGAAACCGGACCGCAAGCTGCCGGAATCGGCTTCCTGCAGCGCCACCATGTCATAAGAGGCGACCATCGCGGCGATGGCATCAAGATTCACCGTGCGTTGGCTGTGCGGCAGTATCTGACGCCAACTGTGAGTGACGTATTGATGGTAGTGCGCGGTTGACGTCCCCGCCTGAATATTGAAGCTCAGCAAACGAAGTTTCTGCGGACCTTCTGGCCCTGGTTTCAAGTAATGCACCTGGGAAGTTTATCGCACCTGGTACCGTGACCCATAGATTTCGATACAACCAGAGCCCCCCGGATGTGCCAGGACTAGGCGCAGCGCGCAGGCAATGGCCCAGCCCTTGGCAAGCGCTGCAACACCGTCCTGGTGCATCCCGGGGGCTCCCTTCGGGCGAGCCGCTGACCGGCCATCTGCGGTGTTGCGCTTGCTGGAAAGGGGGCCTGCCCTTCCGGCGCAAGCGCGCCTTGCATCTGACCGGTCAACGACTCGCTGGTCGTGTCGATATCTATGGGTCACGGTACTAGGTTCCTTCTTTGCAATTCGGGATTTTGAGTTTGCCGCACAGGCGATCATGGGAGGAAAAACGGTTTTAGAATTTTCGACTTTATAGCTTCGCCAACTGGTTAGTCAAATACCAAATGAATCCTGGACGCGGTTTGACACGATTGACCGCCGGACGGCCGGGGAGCATATAATCGTGCGCAAATAACCCGACCCAATTATGTTGATCGATCCGGGCGGCATTTACCTGGCGAACCCGATTGCGCGACGAGTGTCGGGAATAGGAGCACTGGCAATTGAAGAGAAATCGCCAATGGGTATCCCTGTCACTACTGCTGATGATTCTCGGTGCCTTGATATTCACTTTCAAAGTTGTGCGCTTGGGCTACCCGCCTTTTCCGGAGATGGAGAGTGCAGCCTGGTCCTTGCAGGCCCGGCTGCAGCTGGAGCCGGAGAAAGGCGCCGTGCGTGCAAGCCTGGTTCTGCCGGCGCGTCCTTCCGGTTTCAGCCTTGCCCAGGAAAATTTCATTTCCCGTGGTTTCGGACTGACCCTGCAGGAGGAAATGCTGAGCCGCCAGGCCGATTGGGCGATCCGCCGCTTGCGCGAGCCCAAAACCCTCTATTACCGGGCACTGGTCATACCGGATACACAGCAGCGAAATTTTGCCGCCCGGCCGGATTATCCGCCCAAGCCGGTCCTGGAAGAACCCTATGCCACGGCGCTCAAGGACATTGTTGACACTGTTCGGGCCGAGTCAGCTGATACCCAGTCATTCACGGCGGCCATGCTTGCCCGGCTGACCGGCGCCAGGCCAGACGAGAACATGGATTTGTTCCTGGCGGACGTGAAGTCGCGCCAGGACAACCTCAAGCTGGCCCAAACCCTGCTGGCGGGCGCACACATTCCATCACTGCAGTTGCACGGCCTGGCTCTGAAAGAAGACGTGCAGCGCGCAGACATTGAAACTCTTTTGGCTGTGTTCAACGGCGAGGACTGGCTGGTGTTTGACACCCGCTCCGGCCACCTGGGGCTGCCGCCCGATTTCTTTATCTGGTGGACTGGCGATGCAAACCTCGTGCGCGTCAGCGGCGCCAATTTGCAGGATGTGCAGGTTTCTGTGAAGCGGCGCATGAAGAGCACGCTTGAATTGGCGCAGCAACGTGCCGAGTTGCAGAACTCCCGCATTCGCTACTTCTCGATCCTGCAATTGCCCATCCAGACGCAGGCGGTCTACGAAATTCTGCTGCTCATTCCCTTTGGCATCCTGGTTATCGTTTTGCTGCGGAATTTCGTGGGCTTCAGCTCTTTCGGCACCTTCGCCCCTGTCCTGATCGCACTGGCATTTCGCGAAACTGAGCTGCTCAAGGGGGTACTGCTGTTCATCCTGATCGTTTCCCTTGGCCTGTTTTTCCGCTTCTATCTCGAACGGTTGCGTCTCTTGTTGGTGCCCAGGCTGGCGGCCGTGGTAACCATAGTCGTGCTGCTGATGACTGCGATCAGCATCATCAGCGACCAGTTGGGGATGGAAACCGGCCTGTCCGTGTCGCTGTTCCCCATGGTCATCATTTCCATGGTGATCGAGCGCATGTCGGTAGTGTGGGAGGAGCGAGGAGCGTTTATCGCAATACAAGAAGGCATCGGCAGCCTGGCGATGGCGGCGCTTTGCTTCCTGGCCATGTCCATCGAAATCCTTGCCTACTGGGTTACGGTTTACCCCGAGATCAACCTGGTCGTGCTTGGCTTCATCATCGCGCTGGGTCGCTACACCGGTCTTCGCCTGACCGAATTACACCGGTTCCGGCAATTGGCGGTTGAAGCCGGGCCCGCAAAATGATCAGACGCATCCGCTTGCTGAAAAAGGCGGGCTTGTTGGGCCTGAATCGCCGCAATGGTGATTTCATCCTGGAATACAACGACCGCCGTTCCTACCCGCTGGTGGACGACAAAGTGCTGTGCAAACAACGGCTGTTACAGCAAAACCTGCCGGTGCCGGACCTGATTGGCGTGATTTCACTGATGCACCAGACATCGCACTTCACCGACATACTTGGTCATCACACCGGGTTCGTTATCAAGCCGGCTCACGGCAGCGGTGGAGACGGCATCCTGGTGATCACCGGCAGGCAGGGCGATTACTTCATCGACTCCGGTGGCAAGATGGTCGAGCTGGATGCCCTGGAGCACCACTTGACGAATGTCATTGGCGGCCTGTATTCGCTCGGTGGCCAGCCGGACGTGGCTATGATAGAAACGCTGGTGCACTTCGATCCGGCATTTAGCCGCTTGACCTATCATGGCGTGCCGGATATCCGGGTGATCGTCTACAAGGGCTACCCGATCATGTCCATGAGCCGTCTGCCCACACGCAGATCGAACGGCAAGGCCAATCTGCACCAGGGTGCTATCGGGGTGGGTATCGATCTGGCCACGGGCGTGACAATGGGTGGCGTGTCGGGTAATTCAGCGGTCGCCGTGCACCCGGACACCGGGGCTCCCATTGCCGGCTTCCAGGTGCCGGGATGGGACAAAATCCTGCGCATGTCGGCCCGTTGCTATGAAGCGGTCGGGCTGGGATACCTGGGCGCGGACATCGTGCTGGACCGCGACCTCGGCCCATTGATCCTGGAACTCAACGCCCGCCCAGGACTCAACATCCAGCTGGCCAATCGCCGTGGACTGCGTCACCGCCTGGAAGCCGTGGATGCTCTGGGCGAGATGCATGAAACGCCGGATCAGCGGGCCGAGTGGTCGAGTAAAACCTTTGGCGCTGCAAGTCCCGCCGTGTCATCGCCAGCGCCTGCGCTTACCCAGGTACCCATTTTTTGAACGTCTCCACCTACCTGTATATCGACTTTGATCCGGTCGCATTCTCCATCGGGCCCCTGCAGGTTCACTGGTACGGGATCATGTACCTCCTGGCCTTCCTGTTTTTCTGGGCAGGCGGCAATTGGCTGGCGCGGCACCGGGCGTGGTGGGGTTGGACAGCACAGGATGTCAGCGACTTCCTCTTTTACGCCATGCTGGGCGTGGTCCTGGGTGGCAGGTTGGGCTATGTGTTTTTCTACAGTTTTGACAACCTGCTGCAGGACCCCTTATTCCTGTTCAAAATCACCCAGGGCGGCATGTCGTTTCACGGCGGACTGCTGGGTGTCGTGGTTGCCGTTGCCTGGTTTGCCAGGCGTACCAGGCGAAGCTTCTGGCAGGTGGCGGATTTTGTTGGCCCGCTGGTGCCCATCGGCCTGGGGCTGGGGCGGCTGGGTAACTTCATTGGGGGCGAACTTTGGGGGCGTCCCAGCGATGTACCGTGGGCGATGATCTTCCCCAACTCCATCCAGCCAGACGGCTGGCGCTCGCCCGAGCTGGCAGAAGCGTGGATGAGCGGATCCCTCGATGGATTCGCGCGTCACCCCAGCCAGCTGTACCATGCCTTGCTTGAAGGCGTGGCCCTGTTCTTTTTGCTGGCATGCTATTCCCGGGTGCCACGGCCTGCCGCGGCGGTCTCAGGGCTGTTCTTTCTCGGGTATGGTGGCTTTCGGTTTTTTGTCGAGTTTTTCCGTGAGCCAGACGCCCACATCGGTTTCCTTGCCGGCGGCTGGCTGACCATGGGAATGGTATTGTCCACCCCCATGATCGCCGGCGGGCTGCTGATCATGGTGCTGGCTTACCGAAAAGCCGCCGGGCCAAACCAGGGCCCGAACAGACCGGGAAGGGATTGAGAAACTATCTGCGATTGCTGCAGGATATTCGCGATAACGGCACGCGAAAGTCCGACCGTACCGGCACTGGAACCATCAGCCTGTTCGGTTACCAAATGCGCTTTTCGCTGGCTGATGGGTTTCCAGCGGTAACCACCAAGCAGCTCCACCTGCGCTCCATCATTCACGAGTTGTTGTGGTTTCTCCGAGGAGAAACCAATATCGCCTATTTGCATGAAAACGGGGTCACGATCTGGGATGAATGGGCCACCCCGGAGGGTGAACTTGGCCCGGTCTACGGGGCGCAATGGCGCAATTGGCCCACTGCGGATGGCCGGAATATCGACCAGGTTTCCCGCTTGCTGCAAGACCTCAGGCAGAGACCCGATTCCCGTCGCCACATCATTTCTGCATGGAACCCGGCCGTGCTGCCGGACGAATCGCACAGCCCGGCTGAAAACGCTGCCGCTGGTTTACAGGCCCTGCCGCCTTGCCACGCGTTATTCCAGTTCCATGTCTCCGCCGGCAAACTCAGCTGCCAGCTGTACCAGCGCAGCGCGGATTGTTTCCTCGGCGTGCCTTTCAATATCGCTTCATATGCGCTGTTGATCCAGATGATTGCGCAGGTCAGCGACCTTGAGCCGGGGGATTTCATTTTCACCCTGGGCGATGCACACATTTACCTGAACCATCTGGAGCAGGTCGATCTGCAGTTGTCGCGGGTACCTTTCCCTTTGCCGCGCATGAAGCTGAATCCCGCGCGGCGGAATCTGTTCGATTTCCGCTACGAGGATTTCAAACTTGAAAACTACCAGTTCCACCCCGCCATCAAGGCCCCCATCGCCATTTAACTCCTTCGCTGAATCACGTAGTCCCGACCGGACTCTTTGCCTTGCGGGGAGCCCGGGTGACCGGCGCATGCTGTGCTTGAGTCCCGCCAAACCGGTCACTTCGTGACTGCCCGTAAAAACCGGCTTCCCCGGGGGTCGGCCTCACTCACATCCGTGTATCGGGCGGCCTCGAATGGACTTCCTGTCCATTCGACCCCCGGTCCAGCCGGTTTTTGCGGCGGTTCGCGGATTGGACTCAAGCACAGCATGCGCCGGTCTCACAGTGCTGGTCAGTGGTTTCGGTGCGACTTGGTGTGGTTTACGGGCCCGGCTCCCATTAAGCGAGCCGCCGAGCGTAGCGACTGGCCAGGAGGCAAATGGACAGGATGTCCATTTGAGGCTGCTCTCGGCCATCCCTGGCCTTCGCGGCACCTGTACTTCCTGTACATTGGCCGCCCACGGCAGGACGCCGTGTGAGGCCGACCCCTGAAGACAGTCGCAGAGCGAGGGAAGCCCCGCCCTAGCGGGGCCGGTGACGCAGGGAGCCGGGCCCGTAAACCACACCAAGTACTGGAATCGAGTGAAGCAAGCAATTACACGGTTGCCTGGATGGCGGTAAAATCAACGCATGAACGGAACTGAAAAGTCCATCACCCTGGTTGCCGCACTGGCCAGCAACGGTGCCATTGGTCTGGAGGGCAGGATGCTGTGGCACCTGCCGGGTGAATTGAAGCACTTCAAGGAAACCACCCTGGGCAAACCGGTCGTGATGGGCCGAAAGACTTGGGAATCGATCGGCAGGACATTGCCTGGCAGGCAGAATATTGTGGTTACGGGCAACCGGGAGTTTTGTGCCGAGGGCTGCGAAACTGCCGTTTCGCTTGAGGCAGCGCTGGTCCTGGCAAGCGGCCGGGAAATCATGATCATAGGCGGTGGGGAACTTTACCGGCAGGCCATGCCACTGGCCAGCCGCATGATACTGACCCTGGTGGAGTGCGAACCCATGGCAGATACGTGGTTTCCCGAATGGGAACGCTCGGACTGGCGTTTGCTCCGCAGCAGAACCGTGGACGCCGATGAACACAATCCCTACGCCTACCGCGTGCAGGAACTGGTCAGGAACCTTTAGCCCGTTTCAGGCCCTGTTCAGCGGAAGTGCCCCGGGACCTGGAACAACTTCTCGTCATCAAGCCTGAAGGCGCTCAGGCGGCCACCCCAGACACAACCTGAGTCCAGGGCGATGTAGCGCTTCTTGATGCGCAATCCCAAAGCTGCCCAGTGTCCGAAAACCATGCGGGTATCACGGGTTTGCCGGTGCTGGTGCTTGAACCAGGGTTTGTATGCAGCGGGTTGTGTTCCGGGAGGGCCACTGGCGTTCCACAACGCCTTGCCGTTGGCGTCACAGAAGCGCAGGCGGGTAAGGACTGCGGTAATCATTTTCAGGCGTTGTACACCGGTACGTTGGTCCTTCCAGCGCCTGGGGGTATTTTTTTGCAGCTTGGCAAGCAATTCCGCGCTGTCCCCCGAGCGCAGAACCCGTTGAACTTCGGCGGCGTGGTCCAGGGTGTCGCGGACGGTCCAGCACGGAACAACGCCGGCGTGCACCATGAGGATTTTGTGGCTTTCGGACCAGAATGCGAGTGGTTGCCGTTGCAACCAGGCCAACAGGGGTGCCCTGTCATGGGCGTTGAGAACCACGCGAAATTCACGATTCCGGGCATTACCATCAGGAAAACGGACATGATCCGTAAGCAAGTACAGGTCGTGATTCCCGAGGGTTACCACTGTCCGCTTTCCCAGGTTGTGCAGCAGCCGGAGAACTTCCAGTGATTGCCCGCCCCGGTTGACAAGGTCGCCACAACACCACAAAAGGTCTGCCGCCGGGTCAAAATTTATCTTTTCCAGCAGACGTTGCAGGGGGTCGTAGCAGCCCTGGATGTCACCGATCAGGTAGGTAGCCATTGATCACGATTTTTATTATGGGAAAGCTCTCATGAATTCCGGTGGGACCCGGAAACTCAATGCAGTGATTCCGGTGCGGCCAGGACAAACTCAGGAATGGGCACATGGAAATGCTGACCCTCATCGGTGGTGAATTCATAACTGCCGGACATGGAGCCAATGCGGGTCGGGATCAGCGCGCCGCTGGAGTAAGTGAACGACTGCCCGGGTTCCAGTCGAGGCTGTTGGCCCACCACCCCTGCTCCCTGCACTTCCTCAATATAACCGTTGCCGTGAGTGATGATCCAGTGACGGTTGAGCAGTTGCACCGGCATGTCATCCTGGTTGGTGATGGTGATTTCATAGGCAAAGGCATATTGGTCGCGTTGCTTACCCAGGTATGAGGGCTGCGGTGATATTTTGACATTTTTCAACGTGATACCCTCGGCTTCATGGGCAGGTTTGTGCCAGAGTTCAAGTAAGCTCTGGTCCATTATGCGCCCATGCATTATGAATCGGAGGTTCCTTAGTCCATCAAACGGGCAAGCGCGGCAAACTGTTGCAGGCTCAGTACCTCTGGCCTCAAGCTGGGATCGATTCCGGCCGACTCGATTTGCCCGGCGTGCAACAAGCCCCGCATGCAGTTACGCAAGGTTTTACGCCGCATGGTGAACGCCTGGTTGACCAGCCGCTGGAAAGCTTCCATGGAGTCGACATGAACCGGCGGCACAGCGTGTGGCACCAGCCGGACCATAGCGGAATATACCCGCGGTTGCGGTGAAAAAGCGGTTGGCGGCACGGTAAATAAAGGTGTCACTGCACAATGATACTGGCACATGATTGACAGGCGCCCCCATTCCTTGCCGCCAGGTCTTGCCGCCAGGCGTTCAACCACTTCACGCTGCAACATGAAATGCATGTCAATGATCAGCCCGCTCCATTGCAGGACGTGGAACAGCAGGGGCGTGGAAATGTTGTAGGGCAGGTTACCTGCCAGGCGGAAGCGCCGGCCCTGGCAGAGGGCGGAGAAATCCGTGTTCAATGCATCAGCGACATGCAAAAACGCCTTGCCGCGCCCGGCAATCAGCGTCTGAAGGCCCGCAGCCAGGTCGCGATCAATCTCCACCAGGTGCAGTTCTGCGCCGGATTCAAGCAAGCGTGCGCTCAATGCGGCTCGTCCGGGGCCGATCTCCACGATGCACTCACCCGGCTGCGGATGGATGGCCTGGATTATTTGCCTGCTAACGTGCGTATCGGTGAGGAAATTCTGCCCGAAACGCTTGCGGGGACTGTGATGGGAAGAAGCGTTGCCCACGCCTCACTCAACTCCTTTTGCCTGCCGCCCGGATAAGTGTGCTGCCAGTTCCGAGGCCAGCCTGGCCGCGTGGTAGAAGCTGCTGGCATTGGCGTGGCCGCTACCGGCAATGTCCAGGGCCGTGCCGTGATCCACCGAGGTGCGGATAAAAGGCAATCCAAGGGTGATGTTGACCGCGCGGCCAAAACCGAGGTGTTTGAGCACCGGCAGACCCTGGTCGTGGTACATGGCGATCACGGCATCGCATGCCGCCAGGCTGGGCGGGGTAAAAGCCGTATCGGCCGGCACGGGACCTTCAATCGACAACAGGTCTGAACGGCAGTGTTCGATGGCCGGCCGTATGATGGTGTCGTCTTCCATCCCCAGGTGGCCTTGTTCGCCGGCATGCGGATTGAGGCCCAACACGAGCAAGCGTGGCAGCTCGATACCGAACAGGCGGCGTAATTCGGCAGCGGTGACGCGGATAACGCCCTCCACTGCTGCGCGGGTGATGGCATCCGGAACCTGACGCAAGGGAAGGTGGGTAGTGACCAGGGCAACTCGCAGGCCAGGAGCAACCAGCATCATGACTACGTGTTTCCGCCCCGCCAGCTCGGCCAGGAATTCGGTATGACCACTGAAGGCAATTCCCGCCTGGTTGATGACCGCCTTGTGTACCGGTCCGGTGACCAGCGCATGTGCATGACCATCGACCAGGAGTTGCACCGCCCGGCGCAAGGTATCCAGCACGTAAGCTGCGTTGCGGGGATCAGGCCGCCCCGGCTCGGCCATGCAGGGCATGCGCACGGGAACACAGGGCAAGGTGCCGGGTGGGAAAACCTCGCCAGCTCGCCACTCGGCCACCCGCACCTCGATGCCCAGATTGGCAGCTGTTTTGCGCAGGTAATCCGCGTCTGCAACGGCGAGCAAATGCAGATCAGGGTGTTCATGTGCCAGTTTGAGGGCAATCTCCGGGCCGATGCCCGCCGGCTCGCCGGGCGTGATGGCCAGCACTGCCGGGTTCGAGTTCATAGGGACTGCCAAGCCGGGGGTTGTATGGCTTATCCCGATGTATTGCCGGTCCCAGGCAAACGAATCTCCACGAAAGCTTCATCGCGGAATTGCCGTAAGACGCGCTCGATTTCGAGTTCCGCCTTCTGTTGCTGGATTTTGCCCCTGGCTTCTTCGCGAATGGCTTCCTCCGTGCGGTCAGATTCCCGGGTCGCCAGGAGCTCAACGATGTGCCAGCCGGCCGTTGTCTGGAACGGTTCGCTGATTTCGTTTTCCTTGAGAGTACCCAGGGTCTGGGCAACCCGTTCGCCGTATGTCTCCGGGGGAAACCAGCCCATGTCGCCACCCAGGTTGGCGGTGGTGGGATCATCCGAGTATTCCTTTGCCAGGGTAGTGAAATCTTCACCCTTGTTGAGCTTGGTCTTGATGCTCGTAATCTTCTCCATGGCGTCGCGCGGGCTGATCAGCTCGTTGACGGCAATCATGATATGCCGGGCATGGTATTCCTTGACCACTACCTGCCGCTGCTCGCGGTAATCATTTACCCTGACGATGTGGAAACCCCCCGGGCTGCGAATGGGTTTTGAGAACTCCCCCGGTTTAAGATCGCGGATGGCATCGGCAAAAAAGGCCGGTATGCTGTTGAGGTCGCGCCAACCCACTTCACCACCTTCCAAAGCTTCCTGGCTATCGGAATAGCTGATTGCGGCGGATGAAAACGCCAGCCCTTCGGTCAGGCGGCGGTATATATCATCGGCTTCTTCCTGGACATCATTGATTTGCTGCGGTGTGGCACCGTCGGGCAGCTTCAGCATGATGTGTGAGATGTTGTACTCCCCGCCGCCGACATCTTCTGAAGCCAGCATGATTTCAACCTCGGTATCACTGACCGGCGGCATGCCGTTGACGATGCGTTGCCGCAGGCGTTCGGTCAATAGCTCTTCACCGATGTTTTGCCGAAATTCAGCGAAGTCCTCGCCGTCGGTTTCGATTACTTCCCGCATTTGCTGCACCGTTAGCTGGTTTTGCTGTGACAACCTCACCAGAGCCTGGTCAATATCGGCATCGCTCACCCTGATGCCGGTCTGCAAAGCTTTTTGCACCTGGAGCTCACGTATGATCAGCCGCTCCAGCACCTGTTGCTCAAGGAGATGTTGCGGTGGCATGGCGTCTCCGGTGGCGCGAATGCGTTCCTCAATACCGGCCATGGCCAGGTCCAGTTCCGAGCGCAGGACCACATCGTCGTCAACCAGGGCCACGATGGCGTCAAGTTGTGTGGCGCTGCCGGACGAGAAGGCATTGCCGGCCGGAGTCTGGGCGACGGATACCGCGGGTAATGCGGCAAGTGATGCCAACAGCGCCAACAAGGCATGACGGGCCATCAAGGTGGGGGGTACATGGGTCATCAGGGATATCTCCGGAAATATCTTGCCGCAGCATTGGACGGGATTCTGCGGGGTGGGTTCCCATTTTACACGTTCATCCTGGGTCCCGCAGTGAATTGGACGGAAATATGAATTGCCGCTGTTTCCTCCAACCGGGGTCGCTACAGGTCAGAAGTTGAACAGGTCCTGGGCACGCGTGCCGACGCTGGCCAGGCCTTTGAGGTTCAGCTCCAGGTAGATCCCGTCGCGGTAATCACCGTCCTGGTTCTTCAGGTAGCGCCGCATAACGGTGCGAATGGCCCAGCAGCAGCTTTCGTATTCAACTCCCGCCTGGAATTCGAGCAAGTCGTCGTCATCAAATGAATAATTGACTTGCGACAGCACCCGCCATCGCTCATTGATGGGCCAGAAGGCACGGATATCAAACTGGTCGACCCTGTCGCGCCTGAAACGGTAGTCGAAACCGATGCGCTGACCTTTCCTGCCGGCATACAGGAAACCGAGACCCACGACGTCCACTTGTTCCTGTTCCCAGTCCCACTGGACACCGGTGCGCGCGCTGAACCGGGAGAACGGGTGCCAGTTGAACTCGGCGATGAAAGGGGAAAAATCGTCGTTGAGTTCGGCATCGTCCTCGAGCTGAACCCGCAAGGGCTTGAAGTAAAAAATCTGACCGATGTTGAAACTCCACCGCACTTCGCCGCTGTCAGCAGCATAATTCTGTGTACTGAGGGCAACAGACAGCTGGTTGGCGTCGCTTTGCCGATCCGCGCCGGTAAACCGGTCGGTGTTGAAAAGCTGGCTGAAGCCGAAGGTAAATTCAGCGGTATCAAATTGCGGCAAGTCAGCTTGCTGTTGGTAAGGCACATACAGGTAAAACAACCGGGGTTCCAGCGTTTGTGTGCTGCCGTTGGCATTGAAGCGATCGAAATACAGGCCGGAATCCAGGCTGGCTATGGTAGTGCCGCGATGTGGTTCCGGGTCTTCCGGGACGTCTGCCAGATCCAGGTCGTAGGCGGTAAAGCGGTACCCAAGGCTGGGCTTGATGAATCCCCAGCGCGTGAAGCGTTGCCAGTAAAAACCGGGCAAAAGGTCGAAGCGCGCTCCGGTTGTACCGGAATCACGGTCAAAATAGACCAATTCGGAATTCAGCTTGAAGGCGGCGCCACTGCGCCCAAATGGTTGGTCCATCCAGAATGCTATGCGCGGAACGCGGCGATAGGGTTCATTCTCGGGCAAGACGCTGTCATCCAGTACCTGGAAGTCATCGGCCAGCATTTCAAAATTCCAATAAGCGCCCACGCCGTTCAAGGTAGCGCTGCTACGCAGGAACTGGATCGAAGTCTGGTAGATGCTTGAGCCAAAATCCTGGAAATATTCATCATCACTCACACGATCGACCAGCAGGTTGGTATTCCAGCGGGCCCACGGGCTGGCGTTGTGTTCGACCTGGTAGCGATACCGGCTTTCCTCCGTTTTGTGATCGGAAGGCATGTAATCGAAATCGACTTGTCCCCAGGTACGCCGGGTCAGAAAGCGGTAATCGCCGCTGAGCATGGAGCCCCGGCTGGTGTAGTAACGCGGCTCGAGGGTGGCATCCTGATTGGGGGCGATATTCCAGTACCAGGGGGCACTGAATTCGAAGCCGTTGTCGTTGGTGTTACCCAGGCTGGGGTATAGAAAGCCGCTCTTGCGCCGGTCATCGATGGGGAACGTAAAGTACGGCGCATACAGGATCGGCACACCTTTGAACGTCAGCTTGGCGCCACGGGCCACGCCTAAACCTTTGTCATGGCGCAATTCGAGCTTCCTGGCGTAAATCATCCAGTCGGGTTTTTCCTCAGGGCAGGTGGTGTAGTTCAGTTCATAAAGCCAGGATGTCCTGCCACCGGCGAGCTCGATGCGCTCCGCCTGGCCGTGGGCGCTGCTTCCGGTCAGGCCATAATCGATGCTGGAAAAACGGCCTTGCTCCTGCAGGAAATCATAGGAAGCCTGTTCGCCTTTGATCCATACCTGTTGGTCTGCATAGCTCAAGGGTCCTGGTATCGTTATGACTTCATTTAAGGGGTCATAGAGGATACGTTCGGTAGTCAGGTGCTGGTCACCACGGAACAGTTCGACATTTTCGCTGGCCTGGCCGATTTCGTACTTGCTGGCGTCAAGGTAGCGGGCAAAGATCACCACCGGCAAAGCGCTGCGATCGGGCGCTGCAGGCAGGGCCGGTCCCAGTGTCAGGCCAGGGCAGGCGATGGGTGCCGGGCCAGGGGTTGCGGAGGCCCTGGCCGATGGGTTGGCGGCCGCGTAAAGCAATGCCATCGCGAGCAGGCAGAATTGCCCCGGAGATATGCAGGAATATGAATTCACGGCTGGAAATTCGTTGGAGGTGGGTCAGGCGTTCAAACGGTCACAGCTCAGGAGGGTGAGCGGCTCCCAGGCAGGGGTGTTCGAGCCAGGCTTTGCGCCGGTCTCCAACCAGTGCCGCACGTGCTTCGGATAAAACGTAAAATCTCTCCAGGTCGCGGCCGGCTTCCTCGTACAGCGCTGTAAATGCACAGTTTCCTCCTTCATAGCTGTTCATCAGTGCCAGGTGGGCATTGTTCAAATCGCTGCCCATCCAGACGGCGAAATAGTCGACACCGCTCCACTCGCCCGCCACCCGGTTCTGGTAATTATCCTTCAAGGCGGCGAACGCCAGGGTCTTTTCCCGTCGTTTTGTCTCTATCGGCAAGTCTGACGCATAAACTTGCTGCAGCTTCAAGCGGGTGTCCTGTAGCATACGGTTGAACTCCACCGAAGCGCTCTGGCGCTTTCCCCAGTCGCTGTTCTGTGCGCTCTGGTCCGTTTCCTGCATCCACAAACGCACGCCCACCTCCTCGACGAAACCGGCAAAGGCCTCGCTGAAAGCGGTATCGCTTTTCACATAAAGTCTTTCGTGGGCCAATTCATGGAACATGATACCTGCCAACTGTGCATCGGAGTACTGCAACATGGTGTCCAGCAGGGGGTCTTCGAACCAGCCCAGTGTCGAGTAGGCAATGGCCGGGGACACCATGACATCGAAACCCCTGGCCCGCATTTTATTGGCAAATTCCATCGCCTGGCCGGGGTCAAAATAGCCGCGGTAGGGAACGCAACCGGCAACCGGAAAACACCATAAACGGGGATCGACGGAAAACTCCCCGGCCGCAACCACGTTCCAGGTCACCGCATCCTGGCCGGTGAAGGCAACCCGGCTGTAGCTGCCATCAGCGGCCAATGCCAGCCGGTCGCTGGCGAACGCCAGGATTTGCTGGGCCCGGCGCAGCCGTGCGGAGAATTCCGGGTCAGTCGAGGAATCCTCCAGCAGCCTGGCCACGGGTATCCGGGTACGCATGAGAGAGAAATGGCCGGAAATAGCCTGGCCGTAATACGCCGGCCCGGCGCAGGCGGCGAGTTGAACCAGCGGCAGTAACGCAACCAGCAGCAAGGCCACCAGGCGGCTGCGTCGGGCTTGTTTCATGGCGCAAGCATAACCTAAGAGCCTCTGATCAATTATGCACGGATTGTGTCGTTTGAGATCATAATCACACTGCCCGGCGCAATGGCCAGGCAGCTTTGAAGGCTGAGTTTCCAGCATGACGATGAAAAACAGTATGGATAAATGGCGCGAGGTGCTGACCCCGGAGCAATACCGCGTTACCCGGGAGGCCGGAACCGAGGCGCCTTTCAGCGGCGAGTATGAACGGCACTGGGACAAGGGGCACTACCACTGCGTGTGTTGCGGCCACCCGCTGTTCGGGTCGCAGAGCAAATTCAATGCGGGTTGCGGCTGGCCCAGTTTCCACTCCGAGCTGGAAGAGGCCAGCATCGTGCAACGGCCTGACCACAGCCACGGCATGAGGCGAACGGAGTTACTCTGCCGGCAGTGTGACGCGCACCTGGGCCACATTTTTCCTGACGGCCCGCCTCCCACCGGTATGCGCTACTGCATCAATTCGGCTTCGCTGCGGTTCGTCGGGGAAGACGATGGAGCTTAGACCATTTCACCTCGCGGTTGGCATTCCTCAAAATGTTGAAAGTATTTGAAAACTTCGATTTCAGCCGGGTGGGGCAGATGAAGTCCCTGCTCGAATCCCATGGCATTCCAACGTTTATTAAAAATCAGTTCGCCTCATCGGTGATGGGGGAGGTCCCCTTTGTGGAGGTCTGTCCACAACTGTTTATCCTGGATGAGCGGGACCTCGTCGCTGCGAACCGCCTGCTGGGTGCCGGTCTGGAGGGGGCGCAGGCCAGGGCCGACTGGCTTTGTTCAGCGTGTGGCACCGAAGTGGAAGGCCAATTTGGCCAGTGCTGGAATTGTGGTTCGTCTCCTGTTCCCCATCCTGGTTCGTAGCGTCCCAAGCGCCTATCTGTCAGCTCCCCTCAATCGTTGCACTTCGCGCTGCAAACGCTCCGCCGTGACCTCTCCTGGTGCGATGGGTTCGCCAATACGCAGCTCGATCCGCGACCACAGCTTGTACGGTCGGCGCTTTAGCAGGGCATCACGGCGGCTGAACATCGAGCCCCACAAGTGGCACAAGGCCACCGGGATAACCGGTACCGGGCGTTCGGCAACGATCTTGTCTATGCCCGGGCGGAAAGCTTGTATCTCTCCGTCGCAGGTGATCGATCCTTCCGGGAAAATACCCAGCACATCCCTTGCGGCCAGCACTCCATGAATGCGTTGATAGGCCGCCTCCAGCACTGCTGGGTTCTCGCTGCGACTGGCAATCGGAATGGCCTTGCCCGTGCGGAAAATGAAACTCAACAGTGGAATGCGGAAGATCTTGTAATGCATCACGAAACGCACCGGGCGGCGCACCACTCCGCCGATGATCAGCGGATCGACGAAGCTCACGTGGTTTGACGCGATGATCACCGGGCCGTCATCCGGAATGTGATCTTCCCCCGTGACCCTTACGCGGTAAATGGTGTGGATCAGCATCCACACCAGGAAACGCATGAGGAATTCGGGCACCAGGGTAAAAATGTAGATCGCCACCACCACGTTGAGGATGGCGGTCACGAGGAAAAGCTCCGGTATGGTGAAACCCGCCGCACCCAGCATAAGCATCGCCATGACGGCCGAGACGACCATGAACAGGGAGTTGATGATATTGAGCCCGGCGATCACCCGGGAACGATGCGCAGCGGACGAGCGCTGCTGCACCAGTGCGTAAAGGGGTACTGTGTAAAAACCGCCGAACAGTCCAATCAGCAGCAGGTCAGTCAGGATGCGCCAGTTGCCGGAATCACCGAGAAACACGGCTACCGTCACGTTGACACCGGGCTGGGCAGGGCTGGAAAAATAAAGATCCAGGCCGAACAGTGTCAAACCGAAGGCCCCAAAAGGCACCAGGCCGATCTCCACTTGCTTGCCGGACAGCTTTTCACACAGCAGGGATCCGGCGCTGATGCCAATAATGAACAGGGCCAGCAGCAGCGACATCAGGTTTTCATTGCCACCCAGCACGTTCTGGCTGAAGCTGGGAATCTGCACGAGGAATATGGTGCCGAAGAACCAGAACCAGGAAATACCCAGCACGCTGTTGAGCACGGTGCGATTTTCATTGATGAACCTGATGTTCCTGACAGCCTCGGCAAACAGGTTCCAACTGATCTTGAGATCAGGCGCCACCGCCTCGGCGCGCGGGATGCGCAGGCTGAACGCATAACCTGCAACGGCCACGACCAGGCAGGCGGCGCATACCCACGCCGGCCAGCTGGCCTCGATACCCGCAAGCTGGGGGCCGGCGATGGTGCCGAGCAGGATGGCGACAAAGGTGCCCATCTCGACCAGCGCATTACCGCCCACCAGTTCGCGGTTTTCAAGGATCTGCGGCAGGATGCCGTACTTGATCGGCCCGAAAATGGTCGACTGCAAGCCGAGCAGAAACAGCACACTCAGCAACAGGGGCAGGTTGTTGAGCCAGAAACCCAGGATTGCCACCAGGATGATCACCACTTCGAGCAGCTTTACCCGGCGAATCTGCAGGGATTTTTCGTACTTGTCGGCATATTGCCCGAACAAGGCGGAAAAAAGGAAAAAGGGCAGGATGAACAACATTGCGCTCAGGTTCACGACCTGGTCGGTGTTCAGCCCGGCAAGTTGGCTGGACTGAAACACCAGGATGGCCGCCAGGCCGTTCTTGAAAATATTGTCATTGAATGCACCCAGCGCCTGGGTCATGAAGAACGGCATGAAGCGCCGTTGGCGAAGCAACTCGAACTGGGAGTGCCCGGTCATTTCAACCGAGGAAGCTGGTCAGCACACCGGCAATAGTGGCCGTCATCATGGTTGCCAGGGTTCCGCCCAGAACGGCCAGCAGGCCAAGACGCGCCAGGTCGGAGCGGCGGTCCGGCGCCAGCCCCCCGATGCCGCCAATCTGGATGGCAATGGACGAGAAATTGGCGAACCCACACAAGGCGTAGGTGGAAATCAGCACGGCCTTGGGCGTCAGGGTTTCTTTGATTTCATTGAGGTGCACATAAGCGACAAATTCGTTGGTCACTGCTTTTTCACCGATCAGGCCGCCGACGGCGACCGCGTCCTGCCAGGGCACGCCGATGATCCACGCCAAGGGCGCCAAAACATAACCCAGGATGACGGACAGGCTCAGAGGCTGACCGATGATGGCTTCAAGGCCGGTCATCTGGCCCAGCCAGGCCAGGGGATAATCGATCATGGCAATCAAGGCAATGAACGCCAGCAGCATGCCGCCAACGTTGAGTGCCAGGCGCACGCCGTCGCCGGCTCCATTGGCCGCCGCTTCGATCACATTCTCGGCGGTCTTCTCGACATGCAGTCGCACATGTCCCCGGGTCAGCGATTCATCCACCTCAGGTTTCAGCAGCTTGGCGATGACGATGGTGGCCGGAGCGGCCATTACACTGGCGGCCAGCAAGTGGCGCGCATAGAACATCTGCTGTACCTCATCGCCACCACCCAGCATGGCTATGTAGGCAGCGAGCACTGCCCCTGCGATGGTGGCCATGCCGCCGATCATCATGGTCAGCAGTTCGGATTCGGTCATGCGGGCGATGTACGGGCGCACGACCAGCGGGGCTTCGGTTTGGCCGACAAAAACATTGGCCGCGACCGACAGGCTTTCCGCGCCACTGGTGCGCAGTACTTTGAGCATCACCCAGGCCATTGCCTGCACTACCTTCTGCATCACGCCCAGGTGATAGAGCACCGCCATCAACGAGGCAAAAAAGATAATGGTCGGCAGAACCTGGAAAGCAAAAACGAAACCAAAATTCTGGATGCTGGCCAGGTCACCGAAAATGAAGGCTGAACCGACGATGGCGAATTCAACGATCTTCACAAAGAATCGCGCGAAGTAGTCAAAGAAATCCCGTCCGCCGGGAACCAGGATGACAATGATCGCGAAGGTCAGTTGCAGGCCGATGCCGGAGACCACCAGCCTCCAGTCCACGCGGCTGCGGTGGCTGGAAAGAATCCATGCAATTCCGATCAGCACCAGTAATCCCAGTATGCCAAATGCAATCGTTCCGATCATGCGGTGTGCTCCGGCTCTGCGTTTTTTATTTCAGCTGCCACGCAATGTATCGGCTTTACCCGGATCAGGCAAATACGGACAGGGCCCGTGTATTCATCGCACGTTGCAAAGGCTCAATCGGCAAATATCACGGTTTCGCGAGTTGCGGCGAATTGCAGTTGGGGCCAGCGTTCCTGCGTGAGTTGCAGGTTCACCCGCGATGGCGCGAGATAGACCAATTGCCCGGCGGCATCCTCAGCCAGGTTGTTGTGCAATTGACGACGGAAGTCGGCCAGCTTCCTGGCATCGTCGCTTTGCACCCAGCGTGCCGTGTGGATATTGACGTTCTCAAACACGGCATCGACGTTGTACTCGTGTTTCAGGCGGTAAGCGACCACGTCGAATTGCAGCATACCGACTGCGCCCAGGATCAGGTCATTGCCCACCAGCGGCCGGAAAAACTGCGTGGCGCCTTCCTCGGACAGTTGGGCCAGGCCTTTGTGCAATGCTTTCAGCTTCAGCGGATCGCGCAACAGCGCGCGGCGGAACAGTTCGGGCGCGAAATTCGGGATGCCGGTGAATTGCAGGGCCTCGCCTTCGGTGAACGTGTCGCCGATGCCGATGGTGCCGTGATTGTGCAGGCCAACGATGTCCCCGGGCCAGGCCGTCTCCACGTGGCCGCGCTCCTGCGCCATGAAAGTCAGCGCATTGGCGGCCTTGATATCCTTGCCCAGGCGCACGTGGCGAAGTTTCATGCCAGTCTCGAAACGGCCGGAACAGATGCGCATGAATGCCACCCGGTCGCGGTGCGCCGGGTCCATGTTGGCCTGGATCTTGAACACGAACCCGGTCATCGCGGGCTCATCACTTGCCACCAGGCGATTTACCGTGGCCCTTGGGCCAGGCGCGGGGGCGTACTCGACGAAAGCATCCAGCAGCGGAGTGACGCCAAAATTATTGATGGCGGAGCCGAAAAAGACCGGCGTTTGTTCACCGGCCAGGTATTTTACTGTGTCAAAGCGGTGGCTGGCGCCACCCACCAGCGCGATCTCCTCGCGAAACTCGGCCGCATCGTGCCCCAGCACGACGTCCAGTTCTGGATTATCAATGCCCTGGATGACCCGGGCATGCTGGGTGACGTAGTTCTTACCGGACTCGTACAGGTGAACCGCATCATCCAGCAGATGGTAGACGCCTTTCAGGCGCTTGCCCATGCCGATGGGCCAGGTTACCGGCGCACATTCGATACCCAGCACGGACTCCACTTCGTCCAGCAATTCGACCGGCTCGCGTCCTTCGCGGTCAAGCTTGTTGATGAAAGTGAAAATCGGGGTTTGCCGCAGCCGGCACACCTCCATCAGGCGGATGGTGCGTTCTTCCACCCCCTTGGCGCAGTCGATTACCATCAGCGCTGAGTCGACCGCAGTCAGGGTCCGATAGGTGTCTTCTGAAAAGTCTGCGTGGCCCGGTGTATCAAGCAGGTTGATCACGCGGTCACGGTAGTCGAACTGCATGACTGAACTGGTTACCGAGATACCCCGCTCCTGTTCCAGCTTCATCCAGTCGGAAGTGGCGTGCCGCACGGCTTTCTTGGCTTTTACGGCGCCTGCCATCTGGATCGCTCCGCCGAACAGTAACAGCTTTTCGGTGAGCGTGGTTTTGCCGGCGTCCGGGTGCGAAATGATGGCAAAAGTGCGACGCCGGGCAAGTTCTTTTTTCAGTTGGGACATGGGTTTGGTGCTTGGGACCGAGGGGCGTGGGAAAAGGGCGCCAGTCTAACAGACCAAGACCTTAGGAGCCCGGCAATACCCCGCTGAGTTGCTGCTGCTCCTCGGGTGCGGCCACGCTACCATCGGGCTGGTAAAAGCGGAAGGGGACTGAACGGATCTCCATGCCCACATTTTGCTGGATGACAAAATGCAGGTGGGGCCCCGTGCTGAAGCCGGTATTGCCTGAGCGCGCGATAAGCTGGCCGGCGCTGATCCTGGCCCCGGGACGCACGCTTACGCTGGCGAGGTTGAGATGGGCATATAACGCCATGGTGCCGTCATCATGCAGGATGCGCACATGGTTGGCTTTGTCGGCGAACTCCTGCCTGTCGGTGCCGGCGCGGTTGAAGTCCTCTTCCACATCCATGACCACCCCACCACGTGCCGCAATAACCGTGGTGCCTATGGGCATGTTAATGTCGATGGCGTGCACGCTGTCGGGTGATTGATGGGTTTTCATGCCATTGAAACCCTGGCTGACAAAATACGTTTCACCGGTCACGAACGGCGGATAAACGGACTGATCCGCCACCAGCAGGGGTTTGGGCGGGCCAGGCACCGATGCGAGGTGCAGGCGGAAACTGAACCCCTGCTTCGGATCCAGCGCGCCCATGCCCACCAGGCTTCTTTCGCTTTGCCCCGCAACCACGAACCGCGCCGGGAGTTCTGGCTCAGACAATACGTTTACCGCATCCGAAAGGCGCAGTTCAACTTCCGCCGGCCCCCAGAAATCATTGAACAGTATGTAAACCGGGTTGGCTTCAGGGCCTTCCTTGCGCAAACGGATGCGCGGCTCAAATTCGCGCTCCATGAAAACGGTCTGGACTTCGTAAGCCTCCTCTGGTGGCCGGTCGGTGAAATGCCATATGCCATTTTCATCCTGGAATTTGTAGATGTTCCTGGCCTCGGCGGCCGCACAAAACAGCAAGGCCAGCAGGGCGGCCCGGGTGAAGTATCGCCGATTCATTTGCATCCGGCGCATCAGCATTCGATCACGTTCACTGCAAGCCCGCCCCTGGACGTTTCCTTGTAATGGCTTTTCATGTCCGCGCCGGTATCGCGCATGGTTTTTATGACCTTGTCGAGCGATACGCGGTGCTTGCCGTCGCCGCGCAGGGCCATGCGCTGTGCGTTGATCGCTTTGACTGCGCCCATGGCGTTGCGTTCGATACAGGGAATCTGCACCAGCCCGCCGACGGGATCGCAGGTCAGTCCGAGATTATGCTCCATGCCGATTTCGGCCGCGTTTTCCACTTGCTGCGGAGTTCCGCCGGTCGCGGCCGTGAGACCGGCGGCAGCCATGGAACAGGCCACTCCTACCTCGCCCTGGCAGCCGACCTCGGCGCCTGAAATGGAAGCGTTGAGCAGGTACAGGATACCGATGGCTCCGGCTGTCAGCAGGAATTCAACAGTGCCATCATCAGTGGCATCCGGCACGAAGGTACGGTAATACTGGATGACGGCGGGAATGATCCCGGCGGCGCCATTGGTCGGCGCGGTGACGACCCGCCCGCCCGCGGCATTTTCTTCGTTCACCGAGAGGGCGAACAGGTTCACCCAGTCGAGCACGGTCAGCGGATCATTTAAAGGAGCCTGCTGCAGCAATTCGCGGTGTAACAAGGGGGCGCGGCGCTTGACCCGCAGACCTCCTGGCAAATCTCCGTCCTGGGTGTAGCCACGTTGCATGCAGGCCTCCATAGCTAACCAGATGCACAGCAGGCCGCTGCGAATTTCCGCTTCCGTGCGCCAGGTCTTCTCATTGGCCAGCATCAGTCCGGCCAGGCTGGTACCATGCTGCTCACACAAGCCAAGGAGTTCGTCGCCACTGCAAAAAGGATAGGGCAGCAGCGTCTCGTCCGCGACGATGCGGTCTTCCGCCGCGCGGTCCTGGTTGACTACAAAGCCGCCACCCACCGAGTAATACTCGCGTGACATAAGGACTGCGCCTGAGCTGTCGAATGCTTCGAAGCGCATGCCGTTGGGATGGTGGGGCAGGATTTGCCGCTTGTTGAACCTGATATCTTCTTTTTCCCTGAAGCCGATTTCATGGCGCCCGCCCAATTTCAAGCGCTGTTCAAGCCGGATCGATTGCAGCATGCCGTCGATTGCATCCGGGTCGATTTGATCAGGCAGCTCACCCTGCAAGCCCAGCATGATTGCCCTGTCGGTGCCGTGACCGCGTCCGGTGTGTGCCAGCGAGCCGAACACGGTGGCGCACAAACGATCCACCTGCTCAAGCAGACCGGCCTGGGCCAGCCGCTGCGTAAAAGCATGGCTGGCCTTCATGGGCCCCACGGTATGGGAACTCGAAGGGCCGATGCCGATTTTGAACAGGTCAAACACGCTGACCGCCATGGGGTGTCTCGCAAACGGGTCCCGGGGGCGCCCAGAATACTATTTGCAGCCTGAGCTTGTACAATGGCTCTGGTTCATCCAATCACAGGTTGAAATTGCTGGAGCAAACCCATGACCCGGGCCAGGGAAGTCATTTTGTATACCCGCCCTGACTGCCATCTGTGCGAGCTGGCGGCTCAGATGGTCGAATTGTGCGGTGCCACCTGGTATGAAGTCGATATCGAGGCAGATCGGGAGTTGGTGCGCAAACACGGCATGCGCATACCAGTTCTGTACCGGCCGGATGTCGACAGGGAACTGGTCTGGCCTTTCAGCCAGGACACCGTGCAGGCCTTCATTGATCTCGAGATCTGATCACGCCGGTAACAGCTACTCGTCCTGGACCCTCCTGGTTCAGTAGCCCTTGCTGCGCTGCAAAATATTGGGCCCGTCATGGGACGATCATCTACCGCCATAGCCTACCTCGATGGCCCACGCCTGTTGCAGGGTATTTCCGCCGGCGTGCGCCACGTGTTCCGCAGGCGTAACTACCTGAACAAGATCAATGTATTCCCGGTTCCCGATGGAGATACGGGGACCAACCTGGCGTTCACTTTCAAGACCATACTGGATGCGACCGCGCGAGCCCGGCAAGAACGGGTGGATGAATTGATGGCGCTTATTGCCGATGCTGCGCTGGATGGGGCGCGGGGTAATTCAGGCGCCATCATGGCGCAATATTTGCACGGTTTCAGTGAGTCAATTTCCGGCCAGCGGCTGTTGACCGCGGAGAGCATCGCGCGAGCCTCCGCGGCGGGCGCCGCGGCTGCCTGGAAGGCCATGTCCATGCCGGTTGCCGGAACCCTGCCCACCGTGCTCGAGGATTTTTCCAGCGAACTTGCCAGGCAAGTTGCCGCCGGCGTACACGACATCAGTGAGTTGTTGCGGCGCGGACTGGAACAGGCCCACCGCTCCCTGGCCAATACGCCCAACCAGCTGCCCGTCCTGCGCCAGGCCGGGGTAGTGGACGCCGGGGGGCAGGGTTTCGTAGACCTGCTGGAAGGAATCTGTACGCTGATTGAAAAGGGTACGGTCGACGAAGCGTCAGCCGATATGCCCGATATAGAGGTCCACATGCCCGCGGCACAGGATATTGGCGCGCATCGCTATTGCACCGAATGCGTCATTGCCGGGCAGAACCTCGATCGCGATCGCATCATGCAAGACCTGGCCCGGGTGGATTCGAGCAGTCTCGTGGTGGCGGGTGGACGCGAACGCCTGCGGGTTCACGTGCACGTCAACAAGCCCGCCGAGGTTTTTCTGGTGTGCGAGCGTTTTGGCGTCATCAAGCAGCAAAAAGCCGATGACATGCAGCGCCAGCACGGGCTCATGAACCAGGCCGGCACTGTCGCCATCGTGACCGATTCGGGGGCGGATATCCCGCCGGCGGAAGGCGAGCGCCTGGGCATCCACGTTGTGCCTGTGCGGTTGAGTTTTGGTGATCGTGAATTTCTCGATGGGGTTTCGCTCACGGCCGAAGAGTTTTACACCATGTTGGCCCAAAGCGCGGAGGCCCCGCTCACTTCCCAACCGCCGGCACAGGACTTTTCACGCGTATACTCCCTGTTGGCCTCGCATGGCTATGAGGTCGTTTCGGTCAGTTTGTCGGCG
>DATDPS010000025.1:0-4925 GCA_035292625.1 Lysobacterales bacterium
AGGTGCACCGGCTGCAGCGTGCCTGTGCCGAAACGCGGGTCGGTCGATGCGTAGCGCATCTGTCCCAGCGCGCAATTGTCGAACAGGAATCCGAAACTGCCCCAGACGCTCAACTCGACGTCATCGCTGTCGAAATCAGCCCCGAAGCGCGCCCCGCCGGAGATCAGCAGTTCGTCGATCAACAGTGTGCGGCCTTCCAGTCGTGCCTGGCCGATCATCCAGGCCTGGCGGCCCTGGTCGTCAAACGTAAACCAATAGGCCACCATGCGCCCGTCGGGCAGCGCCTGCAACATCCAGCCCTCGCCGTCGTGCGCCGGATCGTACCAGGCGCCGCTGCGGCCGGAGATGATGCGGTCCGGCTCCACGGGAACATTCGGGTCGCAGGGCACGTCGTCGATGGAGGACAGGCGGACCAGGTCCATGCTGCCATTGCCAAAGGCGGTTGGCCCGTCCCAGGCGGCGCTGGCCTGGTCGCAGTTAGCGAAAGTGATTTCCAGGCTGCCCCAGGGTTCCTGGATCACGTCGCCGGGGTCGAAACCAGGGCCGAAAACGGCGCCGTATGGTCGCACCATTTCGTCGATCTCGATGCGGTTACCCGTCGCGGTCCCGACTCCGATCAGCCACGCCTGCCCACCGTCCTCACCCACGGGCGGGTAGGTGAACCAGGTAACCAGGGCGCGCTCGTCGGGCAGCACCTGCACCACGAATCCTTCGCCATTGCGTTGCGGGTCGAACCAGGAGCCACTGGCGAAGGCGAGCGGATCGTGCGCGGCCAGGGAGCGGCTGAGCAACAAGAGCAGGGCCGAAGAAATGAACCTCATATTCGCCATTCGGGCAGGTCAGTGCTCTGGAAACGTCAGGCTACCATGAACCGGGATGAATCTCGCTGATGACGCCATTGCCGAGCCAGCGGCTGAGCAGCGCCGCCGCCTGGCCAGGCACACTGCTTTCAGGGTAGTGCCGGCAGAGCAGCTCGCACAGTTCGGCGAACGTTCGCCCCTGGATGAGCGCGTTCAAAGCCTCGGTCTCGACCGGCGGCAGCGAGCGAAAGTGGGTCTCCAGCCCCTGCCGCCAGATGAGCCAGGCACGCCGCCTGGCCCGTCGCGCGCGCGGCGGGCGCTGTTCCTGGTCGAGCGCTTTCCAGATCCGGACAATGTTCCAGTCGAGATCCACGCTGCGCACACTCGGATGGACGGTGAGCCTGGCGCCGGCCCAGCACGGTGGAGGCAGCTCCTGCATCTGTGCCGGAGTTGCGTACGCCGCATCGGCCGCGTCGAAGGCGGTGTCCAGCGCCCACTCGAACCGGGCCATGAGGGCAAGGGCCGGCCGGCCACGCCACCGTTCCGTCCTGTCGAGAAATTCGGCCAGACGGTCGCCAAAATAGCGGATCGAGCGGTAACGTGACGGCTGTTCCTGCAGATAGGCGAGCGCAACCTCGGTGAATTTGTTCTCGCCGAGCCATGCTGCCAGCTTGGGGTAGTTGGCTCGCAGTGCGTCGACCAGTCGCAATCGATAGGCTGTGGCGTAGATGTTCAGGCGCGCCAGGGCATCCACCGGGTCGCGCCCGGTGACTTGTGGCCGGGCGTCGTCGCGCGGGTGCAGCAGGTAACGCTGCAAATCGTGCTGCAGGCCGCGAAGCCCGTTCATGCGGCCAATTGGCTCCAGCGAGTTTCGGCGATGCGCCGTGCCTGGCCCAGTTCAACGATCAGCTCGGCCAGGGGCGGAATGTGGTCGTCGCGCTCGATCATGGTCGAGACCCGCCCGAAACGCTGCACGGCCCGAGCATACAGCTCCCATACCGGATCGATGACCGGTGCGTCATGGGTATCGATGATGTAGGCGCCCTGGCGGCCGTGTCCGGCGAGATGAAATTGCCAGACGCGTTGCGGATCGATCGACTCGATGTAGCGATCCGGGTCGAAGCCATGGTTGTGGCCGCTGACGTAGATATTGTTGATATCCAGCAGAATCAGGCAATCGGCCCGCTTCGCTATCGCTGTGAGGAACTCCCATTCGGGCATGCTGGACTGCGGAAAGCTGATGTAGCTCGAGACATTCTCCAGCAGAATGCGCCGCCCGAGGAAATCCTGCACCCGCTGCACCCGCTCGGCGACATGGGCGACGGCTTCCTCGGTGTAGGGCAAGGGCAGCAGATCGTGCAGGTTGAGCTCCCCGACACCCGTCCAGCACAGGTGGTCGGAGATCCACTCTGGCTCGATGCGCCCGGCCAGCGCGCGCACTTGACGCAGGTAGTCCATATCCAGGGGGTCGGTGCTGCCGATCGACAGCGATACGCCGTGCATCACCACGGGATAATCACGGCGGATCTGATCGAGGTAATGCAAGGGCTTGCCGCCGGGCACAAGGTAGTTTTCCGTCATCACCTCGAACCAATCGACGCCTGGAAGCCCGTCGATAATACTGTGGTAGTGGTCGGTGCGCAGACCCAGGCCGAAGCCGAGAAACGGCCGTTCAGATTGTTTGCTTGCCATGGCGCCAGGGAAATACTTGAAGGGGTATCCCGGCGGTATCCGGAATACCCCTGTAAGTCTATTGGATCACTTGCTCGCTTCGGGTTCGGTGGTGGTGCCGCCGGCGGCGTCACACTCCTCCTGGGTTTTTTCGACATAGCCCTTGCCCTTGCAGGCGTTTTGTCCTTTGCAGGAATTGCTGGCAGTCGCACAGGCGGACTGACCCTTGCAGGCATTGACGCCGTAGCAGTGCACGTTCGCTGATTCCGATTCCTGGGCAAAAACGGGGGAACCGAACGCGAAGAAACCCGCAGCTGCAGCGGCGAGCGCAACACCGCTCAGTTTACTGGTGGTTTTCATGAGAACTCTCCTTGGATTAAGTTAAATGACTTCGATCAAGGCAGAAACCGTTGCGTTTCAGCCCCGAGCCATAGTAAGACCTTCGCTCCGATGTTTCTATTACAGAACGAAAGCCCGGTCAGTTCGCAGGCCCTCCGAGCAGCTTGGGCTTGGCGATCTGCCGCGCAAATACCGCGGCATCCTGGGTCGGCAGTTCACAAATACCCTGCTCACAGACATAGGCGGTAGTCTGGTTATTGAGGGCCCGCTTGTAGTTGAGCAGCGGGATGGTTTCTGCCTGCTGTTCCAGAGCCTTGCCCTGTGCCACCACCACAATGACCCGGTTGGGCAGGAAGGCCCGGCGCAACTCGGCGAGCAGGCTATCGGTGACCGGGTTGGCGCCCGGTTTTTCGCCTTCCGGGGTCACGATGATGATCTCCTTGGCGGTATCGAGGTGAAAATCCACTGCCAGCAGCATTTCCGACAGGGCAAAAGGATGGGCCTGCAGAGTGCCGGAAAAGGCTGCCAGAGCTCTGTCGGCCCGTTGACGGTAACGGTCATCGGTGGTGAATTCATGTAAACGCATCAGGTTGAGCAAGGCCACCGAGTTCCCCGAGGGTTCGGCGCCATCGTAGGCGGGCTTTTCCCGCGTCAGCAGAGTTTCGTGATCGTTGGCGGTCATGAAAAAACCGCCGGCCTGGCGGTCCTCATAATATGCTTCCAGGGTCTTATCCAGCGCGATCGCCTGTTGCAACCAGCGGATATCGAAGGTGGCCTCATACAGATCGAGCAGGGCGGCGGCGAGAAAGGCATGGTCGTCCAGATAGGCCATGTGCCGCGCCTGTCCGTCCTTGTAACTGCGGTACAGGCGACCATCACGATACAGTTCGCGCAGCAGGAAATCGGCCGCCATACTTGCGCTCTCGGTGTAGGCCGGATTGCCCAGCACCAGACCAGCTCTGGCGTAAGCCGAAATCATCAACCCGTTCCAGGCAGTCAGAATCTTCTCATCGCGGATGGGCGGCGGCCGTTGCAAGCGGGCTTGATAAAGTTTGTCACGGGCGCTGGTCAGCAATGCCTGGGCTTCAGTTTCGGACATCTCCAGGCGTCGGGCGACCAGCCCGAGCGGCTCCGGGGCATACAGAATACTGCGGCCTTCAAAGTTACCCTGCTCAGCGATGTGATAGTAAGCCCTGGCCAGCCGGGCCTCCCGCGGATCCAGCGCCTGGTTGATTTCCTCTGGTGTCCAGGTGAAAAACCAGCCTTCCTCGCGCCGGCCGGCCGGTGTCGGGCTATCGGCGTCGGTGGCCGAATAGAAGGCGCCTTCGCTGGAGCTCATGTCCCGCTTGACGTAGCGCAGAATGTCCTCGGTAACCCGCTTGAATTCCGCATCGCCGGTTACCTGCCAAGCTTCCAGATAGGCCATGGCCAGCAGCGCATTGTCATAGAGCATCTTTTCGAAATGCGGCACCAGCCAGCGCTCATCGGTGGAGTAGCGGTGAAAGCCACCGCCAACCTGGTCGTGCATGCCACCACCGGCCATGCCGTTCAGCGTCACCGTCACCATGTTCAGCACCGCCGCATCGCTGCTGTTCCGGTAGTGTCGCAACAGCAGGCGGAGCGGCAGACTGCTGGGAAACTTGGGCGCTCCGCTGAGCCCGCCAAACCGGGGATCGAACTGTTCGCCATAGCGGGCGGCAGTGGTGTCGAGCAAGGCCGCGCTGGGCAAGTCACCAGCCGGTCGCGGCGCCAGCCTTTGCCCGATAAGCTGTGTCAGTTGCTCGCTTGATTGCGCCACCTTGTCAGGCTGCTGCCGGTAAATCTTTTCCAGTTCGGTCAGCAGGGTGAGAAATCCATAACGCGCGCCCCGGTCACCGTCACGGGCCGGGAAGTAGGTGCCACCATGGAAGGGCTTGCGCTCGGGCGTCAGCCAGACGGTCATGGGCCAGCCGCCGCGCCCGGTCAGCGCCTGTACGGCGCTCATGTAGATGGCGTCCACGTCGGGGCGCTCTTCCCGATCGACCTTGATGATCACATATCGCTCGTTCAGGAAACGGGCAATTTCCTCGTCCTCGAAAGACTCCTCCTCCATGACATGGCACCAGTGGCAGGTGG
>DATDPS010000026.1:0-16635 GCA_035292625.1 Lysobacterales bacterium
TTGTAGTAGCCGCTGAAAAAGCCCTTTCTCGGATCGTCGCCTCGGCGGCGCACCAGCAGCTCGCCGTCCTGGCCGGGTTCAAGGTCCTGACCGGCCTCGTCCACGATGCGCAATTCCACGTAATCCTGCGGTCGTCCAAAACAGCGCTGCCCGACATGCCGTGGCTCCTGGTGCGCGACGATCATGCCGGCGGCGCCGGTTTCCGTCATGGCCCAGGCTTCAATCAGCGGAAATCCGAAACGCTGTTCGAATATCTGTTGGTGCCGCGGATCTGAACCGGCGCCAAAACCAAATTTGACCCGGCCGCTGAAATCCTCATCTTTACCGGCGGGTAGCTTCAGCAGTATGGCCGGCATGACCCCCAGGTAATGAATGATGGTTGCGGCTTCATCGCGCACAGTCTGCCACCACGAAGCGGGATGAAATCGATCGAGCTGGATCACACAACCGCCGCAAAGCATCATGGCCATGAAGGAGGTCGACAGGGCATTCATGTGATTCGGCGGCAGTGGCGTCAACAACCGATCACCCGCATCGATGGCACATAAACCTCCGAGACGGTTGTACTCCCGGCCCATGGTCAGGAAGTAGTCGTTGGACAGCATGCAGCCTTTTGGCTTGCCCGTGGTTCCGGATGTATAGAGCAAGGCCACTTCGCTTGCGGCATTTCCCCCGGTAAGGATTGGCCCGGCATCACTCCGGGTATCCCCGGCAGCAACCACCAGCACATTTTCCACCTGCCGTGCCAGGCGCTGGAGGCGGCCCAGGTGTTCATCCGCACCCGTGATCAGCCGCGCATCGCTGTGCCTGATCACGTACAGGATTTCATCATCGCTGCCGTCCGTGTTCAAAGGCACGGCACTTGCCCCCACGGCGCTCAGCGAAAGCAAATGGAGGTAAACATCGAGCCTGCTGTCGAACGCCAGGGCGACACGGTCGCCAGCACCAATGCCCAAAGCCAGGTAGCCCGCAGCCAGGCGGTCAACTTCCCGCCGTGCAGCCGCATACGTGTACTCGACCGCGGTCCCGGAACAGGCACGGGTAGCGATGGCCGGCGCGCGCAGGAAGGGACGCTGGGCAAAAGGCGCCTCAGCCGCAAGGAAGGCTGAGTAAACGGTAGAATCAGATGCCAATTCACTGATCAATCAAACCACCGCCCGCCGCTGTACATCACTCTGGCAGAAAAACAAATCCCGCAACTATTGGTCATGTATCGAGGCTCTTCACTTGGCTATTCGCCGCCCCAGGCTCAAAGTGCGGCAGCGATTTTGTCGACAGCTTTCAGCGTCTGTTTAAGTGCTCGTGTCAGGGACTTCACCTGATCATCGGATTGTCCTGAAAGGAGCCTGGAGATGATGCGATCGTAATCGTCATGCATTGCCACCCAGAGCATTCTGCCTTCAGCGGTGATGCTCACCGACTGGATTCGCCGGTCCTCTTTCAGGGTCACTTTACTGACCAGCCCGTCGTGGCTGAGGCGCCTTACCACGCCCGTGATGTTACCCTTGGTAACCTCCAGCATGGTTGCCAACTCCCCCATGGTCAGGCTCTTTTCATGCAGGGCCAGGGCCGTCAAAATGTCGTAGCGCGGCAGGCTCGAATTGTATTGCTGGGCAATGTGCTGCATCAGGATGCGCTCGATGCGGCTGAAGCAGGTCAAAAGGGCGAGCCACGCCCTGCGATGGTGCGCATCGGGCGGTAAAGAGTTCAGCACGGTTTCAAACAGAGCTACATTTGCCATGGGCTCCCAGCCTTCTGTTCGACAGCACGAATCATAACCTGCAAACCACGGACTTCAACTCGGTATAGGCCAACAGGCCTTCAAGCCCATTCTCCCTGCCCCAGCCCGACTGCTTGTAGCCGCCAAAGGGAACTGCCATGTCCGGTATGCCGTGGCTGTTGATCCACACCAGTCCGGCTCGGATGCCGGCAGCAAGCCGGTGCGCTTTGCCGATATTCTCGGTCCAGATACTCGCGGCCAGGCCGAAGCGGCTGTCATTGCCCAGTTCCAGCGCGTGGTGCATGTCCCGCACCCTGCTGGCGACGAGTACGGGGCCAAAAATCTCTTCCTGGACCACGGCCATCGATTGCTCGACGTCCAGCAGCACGGTCGGAGACATGAAGTAACCCGCATCAGGGTGCACTTCTGAGCCGCCGGTGGCAATGGTCGCCCCCTGCTGCCGGCCGGATTCAACCGCCGCCAGGACGCGTTGCAGGTGCGGCCTGGAAACAAGGGGTCCCATTTGTGCATCGGGGTCATGCGCCGGGCCGACTCTCAGGTGTTCGGCATATTCAATCACGCCAGCAATGACTTCATCGTAGACAGCTTCCTCGACATAAAGGCGGGACCCGGCGACACAGACCTGGCCGGCATTGGAAAAAATCGCCTGCGCTGCACCCGGAATCGCCAGTTCAAGATTGGCGTCCTCGAGCACTATCACGGGAGATTTACCACCCAGTTCGAGCGTGACTTTTTTCAAATCCGCCAATGCCACCTGGCCGATCGCTTTGCCGGTTTCAGTGGAGCCCGTGAACGAGACTTTCGCAATGGCGGGATGTGCCACCAGGGCCGAGCCCACGTCCGTGCCACGCCCCGTCACCAGGTTGACCACCCCATCCGGTATCCCCGCTGCGGAGAGCAGTTCCAGCAGGCGAAGCGTGGACAGGGGTGTTTTTTCGTCAGGTTTAATCACGCAACAACAACCCGCCGCCAGTGCCGGTGCCAGTTTCCAGCTCGCCTGTACCAGGGGCCCATTGGAGGGTACGATCAATCCGACCACGCCTATGGGTTCTCGCAGGCTGTAGACATGAAAATCGTCCGGCGGAGCAAGGGACATATGCCTGGTGGTGCCCTCGAGCTTGGTGCACCACCCGGCATGGTAGCGGAAACACTCAGCAGCGAAAGGCACTTCCGCTGCCAGTGCCGAGCGGTGCAGTTTGCCCGCGTCCAGCATTTCCAACTCTGCCAGCTCTTCGGTGTGCGCATCGATCAAGTCAGCTACCTGCAACAGGATCCGGCTTTTGACCGAGGCGGGCAGAGAGCGCCAGCGGCCATCATCGAATGCCTGCCGGGCTGACCTTGCGGCTTTATCTACGTCTTCGCGGCTGCCGGAGAAAAACTCACACAACACGCTATCTGTCGAAGGGTTGAAAATCGTGAGCGCTTCGCCGGATGTGCCAAGCCGAGGCTGGCCGTCAATGTAGACGCCCTGTGCGCGGGCCATGAAAGTTCGGGCTCTCTCGCTCATCACGTAGTTCATGCCCAAAACTCCTTGCCCGCGGCTTTCAAGAAACCAGGTACCCGGTGAGAACATCGATGACGGCCTGGTTTTCCGCATCCAGACCGACGGTGACGCGCAGGAACCTGTCACTTTCGCCAGGCCGGGCGATGATGCCTTTGGATTCAAGCACCGCACTCGCCTTGCTCGCGGTTTTTCCCGGGAGGCTGCCGAAATCCAATAAATAGAAATTCGTCACGCTGGGCACCACGTACAGGCCGCATACTCCGAGCGCTTCGCGGATACGGATGAGCCAGCGGGCGTTATGTTCCCGGCATTTTTTGACGTGCGACTGATCGGCAATGGCCGCTGCTGCCGCCGCCAGCGCCGGGCCGTTTACATTGAAGGGAGTACGCAAGCGATTGACCACTTCCATGATTGGGGCAGGGCCATAAGCCCAGCCAACCCTCAAGCCAGCCAGGCCATAAATTTTGGAAAACGTGCGCGTGACAACGACATTGCTGGATGAGTGGGCAAAGGCCATTCCGTCATCAAAATCATCGCGATCTGCATACTCGGCGTAAGCGCCGTCAAGAATGACCAGGATGTTCTTTGGCACCCCTTCGATGAAGCGCCTGAGCTCAGCGGCCTTCAGGTAGGTGCCGGTTGGGTTGTTCGGATTGGCTATGGAAAGCACCCGTGTTTTCGGGGTGATACGTGCCAGGACGGAGTCTACGTCGATGGTAAAATCCTTCTCGGGCGCCAGGACTATTTTCGCGGCCTGTGCTTTGCCGTATATGGCGCACATGGGGAAGTAATTTCGCGAAAGCAGCAGCTCATCGTCTTTGCCCAGGTAGCAGCGCATCAGCAAACCGATGAGTTCCTCCGAGCCGTTACCGCACACGATCCGGTCAGGATCCAGGTTGTGAACCCTGGCAATCGCCAGGCGCAAATCCGACTGCGATCCATCCGGGTACCGATGCAGGTTCCGGGCGGCTTGCCGGAAGGCTTCGAGGGCCGCTTCTGACGGGCCAAACGGGTTTTCGTTGCTGGATAGCTTGATGGCTTGCGCGAGGCCGGCAATCTCGGCCTTCCCCTGCTTGTAAGGGGAAAATGAGCGCATGCGCTGAAGCGGCTGCGGCGCCGCGGTGAAGACAGGAGATTCCCCTGCCTGGATCTTGCTGATGTTTGGCATGTGCTGTACCCGTCGAGTCTGTTGCAAGAGTGCAGGATTAACGAAAAGACATCGGTTTAAGTATAAACTAAACACCCTGCGCGAACCAAATTTACGGAGATTATCGGGCGCAAAGCCGCCGTTTCGCAGCCACCGGGAGTCATGGGTCTACAGTGGATTTCCAAATTGTTTATATATAAACTGACAGGCCAGAACGTTGAAGGCCGTTTGTTCGCCTGAGTGAACCGATGCAGAGAAGTTCCAGGTAAAAAACCATGAAGATAACGTCTGTAAAAGTCATCGTTACCTGCCCGGGCAGGAATTTCGTGACCCTGAAAATCACCACCGACGAAGGCATTTACGGATTGGGTGATGCCACGGTCAACGGCCGTGAACTGGCCGTTGTCAGTTACTTGCAGGAACACGTGGGGCCCTGCCTTATGGGGCGGGACCCGCGGCAGAGCGAAGACATCTGGCAATACCTGTATCGCGGTGCCTACTGGCGCCGGGGTCCGGTGACGATGGCAGCCATTGCAGCGGTCGACACAGCGCTGTGGGACATCAAGGCCAAGATTGCCGGCTTGCCCTTGTACCAGTTGCTGGGTGGCCGGTCCCGTAAAGGCGTCATGGTCTATGGGCATGCCAACGGCCGTGATATCGAGGAAGCCTGCGATGAAGTTACGCGCTACCAGGCACTCGGCTACCTGGCCGTCCGGGCACAATGCGGCGTCCCTGGATTGGCCAGCGCCTATGGTGTTTCGGCTGACAAGATGTTCTACGAGCCGGCCGACGCCGATATGCCGACGGAAAACATCTGGTCCAGCGAGCGCTACATGGACCACGTTCCAAAATTGTTTGAGAAACTGCGGGACAGGCTTGGCTTTGACCTGCACCTGTTACACGACGTGCACCACCGTTTGACTCCCATCGAGGCGGCGCGCGTGGGCAAAGCGCTGGAACCGTACCGCCTGTTCTGGCTCGAAGATGCGGTGCCAGCCGAGAATCAGGAGGGCTTCCGTCTCATACGGCAGCACACGGTCACGCCTTTGGCGGTCGGGGAAGTTTTCAACACGATCTGGGACTGCAAGACACTCATCGAGGAACAACTGATCGATTACGTTCGCACCACTGTCGTGCATGCCGGCGGCATCACGCACCTGCGGCGGATTGCGGACTTCGCCGCCATGTACCATGTGCGCACCGGCTGCCACGGCGCCACCGACCTGTCACCGGTCTGCATGGGTGCGGCCCTGCACTTCGATACCTGGGTGCCGAATTTCGGTATTCAGGAGTACATGCTGCATACCGAAGTTACCGACGCAGTATTCCCGCACGATTACGTGTTCAAAGACGGGTACCTGCTGGCCGGGGAGACGCCCGGTCACGGCGTCGACATCAATGAGGACCTCGCGGCAAAATATCCATACAAACGAGCCTACCTGCCGGTCAACCGCCTGCAGGACGGCACGATGTGGCATTGGTGATCGAGACTGAAAAGGTAATGGCTGACTATGATGTCATCATTGCGGGTGGCGGCCACAACGGCCTGATCTGCGCAGCCATGCTGGTGCGTGAAGGGCTCAAGGTACTGGTTGTGGAGCGCAACGACTGGGTGGGTGGTGGTGTAGTCACGCGGGAGCTGACGCTGCCCGGCTTCAAACACGATGCCTTTGGTTCATCACACGTTTGGATTCATCTCAACCCGGCCTTTGAGAAGCTGCGTCCCGAGCTGGAAAAACATGGCTTGAAGTATATCTGGTCGGAAGACCACATCACCGGCCATCCGAACAAGTTCGCAGGCCAGGGCATCATCGTCTACAAGGATGTGGACAAGACCTGTGACACGATCGCCGAGTATTCCCGTGCGGACGCCCGCCGCTATCGTGAAATTTACGAGGAATTCGGCGAAATCAGGGATGGCGTGGTCAAAAGCATGTTCGCGCCACCCGCGCCGCCCAGCTACGTGTTCCAGGGCCTGGAACGCAACCCCGAGGGCCTCAAGCGCTTACGCGACTATCAACTCAGCTCGCGCCAGTTCACTTTGGAAAACTTTGCAAATGACCATGTAAGGGCATTCATCCTGGGTTGGGCCATGGCGCCCCAGACCCTGCCGGATCAACTGGGCACGGCCGCGGGATTCTACGTCATGATCCCGAGCATTCATTACTTCGGCCAGTCCATTCCGCAGGGCGGCAGCGGGATGCTGTCCGAATCCCTGCGGCGTTATGTCGAGGCCAACGGCGGCGCGGTCAGGACTGGCGCCACCGTGAACAGCTTCATTGCTGAGCGGGGGGTTTGCACCGGCATCCGCCTCGAAAATGGCGAGGAGATACTGGCCAGGCATGCCGTGGTGAGCGGGCTCGACCCCTACCAAACCTACCTGAAGGGGTTTGCAGACCACGAACTGCCGAACGGCTTCAAGGACATGGTGCGCAATTTCTCGTTTGGCGACATAAGCATCGCGCGGGTGCACTATGCACTGCATGAAGCCCCGGACTTCAAAGCTGGCGAGGACATGAACAAGACGGCATTCCAGCGTATTTTTGGCCGCCTGGCGGATATCGACCGGCAATACCTGGAGATCGCCGCGGGCAAGGCACCCACCGATCCGTTTCTCTGGACCGCGGCATGGACCCGCATGGACCCGAGCCGCGCACCCGCGGGCAAGCACACCCTGATCCTGGATACGTTTGTCCCGGTCGACCTGGCCAGCGGCGAGGATTGGGAAGTCATCGGCCCGGATTACTGCCGTGATGTATTGCTCAAACAGTTGCAGAATTACACCAACAACATGACCCCCGATAACATCATGGCGGAGTATGTCGAAACCGGACCAAGCCTGGCACGGGCCAACCTGTGTTTCCATCGCGGTGTGACGACCGGCGGGGAGCGCACCCTGGCGCAGATGGGCGCGTTCCGGCCCTTCCCCAACTATGCACATTATCGCGGTCCCTTGAAACAGCTTTACATGACAGGCCCGTCCTGCCACCCCGGCGGCGGAATTTGCGGCATGGGCACCATCACGGCCGAAGAAGTACTGAAGGATCTCGGCATTCGGCAGGCAGACGACGATTTTGATTTCTAATCTGGAACACAAACTTTCAAGCAGGTGAACACATGGCAAGAGACAGAATTGAGCCCTATACAGCCCTGATCGTGCAACCCGAAGTAACGGTGGTGAACGACCGCGAGGGCATCCAGCAAAACCTGCAGCGGGTGAAGAATCTGATTCATTTCGGCGTGGGCTACCAATGGGAAGTCCCGGTCCGGCTGGTGGTGTTGCCGGAGTACTTCTTGCAGGGCGTTGGCACCCCGGGTAAAGGCGAAACCGGGATCGCGGACGCGATGAAGAAGGCGGTTACCATCCCTGGCCCCGAAGTCGATGAACTGGGGGAGATTGCCCGGCAATACGGACTTTACATCTGCGGTGGCGGCGTGATGGAAACGGTGCCCGAATTCCCCGGCCGCTGGTTCAACACCAACTTCATCGTTGGCCCATCAGGAGAGGTGGTGCTCAAGTACCACAAGTGGCATATACCGGCCTCGATCGGCCTGGGCACCAGCCCGCACGATCTGTTCGATGAGTATTGTGAAAAACTGGGTGGTGACATCAAGGACCTGTTTCCCGTGGTTGACACCGAGATCGGCAAGCTCGGCACCATGACTTGCCATGATGGCTGCACACCGGAGGTATCGCGCGCTTTGGGGTTTAACGGCGTGGAAGTGATCTGTCACCCTGGCGCCATCCAGGAATTTGAAGGCGTGTCCCCGCCGTGGGACTTCTGGATGTTTACCCGCCGCGCTCGCGCCCATGACAACATGTGCTACCTGCTGGGCTCGAACTGGGGTTCCGTGAATTACGAGTATTACCCTAAAGCGTTCTGCCCCGGGTATTCATATGCCATCGACTACACGGGCCTGGTTTTGCGTGAAGCGCCTTATCCGGCTGAGCAGGTGCTGTCTGTAACCATCGACATCGAGGCCCTGCGCTTCCACCGCACGCGCGCCAACCACAACTGCTGGGTGGACGTGCGCACCGAAGGATTCCGGCAGATCTACGAAAAGTCGATTTACCCGCCCAACCGCTTCCCGTCTGGCCACCCGCCGCGAACCCTTGCCGAAAAAGTCAGTATCTGCAAGGAAGTTTTCGATGAGCTATACGCTCGCGGCCAGCTCACGCCACCGGCCGGCTATGAACCTGGAGACGTATCGAAGCTATTGCAGAAGAGAATTGATTACGCCCAGGGCACCGGGCGCTTGAGGAAAAGCTGAACCAGGCGCCAAGGAGGCAGTCATGAAGGTGCGGAGCAAACTCGCCGACATCGACTTTGTATTCGGCAGGATTGAATACAAAAAAGACCACCTGATCGTGCATTCCGATCCGGGCCGATCGATGGAAAGCAAAGTCTACGTGAGTCCGGAAGACATCCTTGCCGGATGCTGCAAGGCGCTGGCCACTCCCATGGTCTGGGTTTACGTGCTGGGGTTTCCCTTCTTTCTGATCCGTTACCGCCGCCGCCATCGCAGCAAGAGCCCCAGGTAAAACCATGTCAAGAATTTCCGGCGCCGATGCCATCGTCGAATCGCTGCTTGCGAATGGAACAGATACCGTTTTCGGCTTGCCCGGTGGGCAACTCGATCACTTGTTCGACGCCGTTTACCGGGTGGGCGACAAAGTACGGTTGATCCACACGCGCCATGAACAGGGTGCTGCTTACATGGCGTTCGGTTACGCCCAGACCACCGGCAAGGAGGGTGTTTACACGGTCGTGCCAGGTCCCGGCCTGCTGAATACAACCGCGGCGCTGTGCACTGCCTGGGCCTGTAATTCACCGGTGCTGGCCATTTCCGGACAGGTTCACCTCAAGGGAATCGACAGCGGCTACGGGCATTTGCATGAAATTCCCGATCAACTGGGCCTGATCCGGCACCTGACCAAGTGGGCGGAACGAATCAATCACCCGGCGGAAACTCCCGCGGTCATGCAGCGGGCATTCAGCGAGTTACGCTCGGGCCGGCCACGGCCGGTTGAAATTGAAATGCCCATGGACGTCATGAGCGCAGAAGCAGTCGTTGCTCCGGCATGCAGGGCAACGGCGAGCGCACCGCCGCCACTTGACGATCAGCTGATAAAGCGCGCGGCGCGGGTCCTGGCTGGCGCAAGCCGGCCCATGATCGTCATCGGTTCGGGAGTGCTGCACGCAGCGCCCGAGCTGCTGGCCGTGGCCGAGCGCCTGCAAGCTCCCGTCATGGCCAAGCGCAAAGGCAAGGGCGTCATCCCTGATGATCACTATCTCAGCCAGAACCTGCCTGCCGGTCATAAGCTATGGGGCAAAGCCGATGCGGTGTTGGCCATCGGCACCCGGCTGAAAATGCCCTTGACCATGTGGGGTCACGATGAGGGGCTCAAGATCGTGCGCGTCGATATCGACCCGGTGGAGCTGACCCGCATCATTAAACCTGACGTGGGCATTGTCGGTGATGCGAAAGTGTTTCTCGCAGCGTTGCTCACCGAGCTTGAGTCCACCGGCGCGCCTGTGGCCAGCCGCAAGGACGAACTGCAGGCGCTGAAATCCGAAATCAATGCTGCAATGCGGCGGGAGATTGCCCCGCAAATGGCCTTTCTCGACGTGATCCGCAATGCGCTGCCGAGGGACGGTTACTTCATCGACGAAGTGACCCAGGTTGGCTTCGCCTCCTGGTCCGGTTTTCCCGTTTACCAACCACGCCATTTTGTCTCCGCTTGCCAACAGGGCACACTCGGCTACGGATATGCCACCGCGCTGGGCGTTGCCGCGGCACATCGCGACAAGGCGGTTGTCCAGGTCAGCGGCGACGGCGGCTTCATGTTCAATGTGCAGGAACTGTCCACCGCCGTGCACTACCAACTGAAGCTGGTCACCATCATATTCAATGACAACACGTTCGCTAATGTGCAGCGGCAACAGGATGAATGGTTCGATGGGCGGCGTATCTGCTCCGACCTGACCAACCCGGACTTCGTCAAGCTGGCCGGGAGCTTCGGCGCCGCCGGCTACCGTGTGAGTTCACCGTCCGAGCTGGCCAGCGTATTGCCCCGGGCATTCGATGGAAAAGGGCCGGTAATCATCGAGGTTACCATTCGCGAAAGAATGCCCTCGCCCTGGCAGTTCATATTGATGGCGCAGAACCGCAAGTCCCTGTGTTCCTGACAAGGTTTTTCAGTTGAACAGATACGCGAAATGTCCAGTGGCTATGCATAACTGCGCCGCATGGCGGAAAACTGAATGGGGAGAACCCGATGGCAGTTGTACTGATCACCGGCTCAAACAGCGGGTTTGGCCTGGAGGGAGCCCTGGCCTTTGCCCGTAATGGCGACACCGTTTACGCCACCATGCGGGATGTGGCCAAAGGCGGCCGATTGCAACGGGCCGCGGACGGGGAGCAACTTTCGCTCAAAATAGCGGCTCTCGATGTCAACCAGCCAAAGACCTTTGACGCGTTCATCCGGCAACTGGTTGCTGAGGCCGGGCGCATCGACGTCCTGGTCAATAATGCCGGGATCGTCCGCCCCGGCGCCCTGGAAGACATCTCCGAGCCGGCGCTGCGGCTGGTGATGGAGACCAACTTCTTTGGCCCCCTCTTGCTGACCAGGTCGGTCCTGCCGACTATGCGCGCCCAGGGCAGCGGATTCATCATCATGATGAGTTCGCTTTCAGGCCTGGCAGGCTTACCCGGGGACTTGCCGTATGCGGCGAGCAAGTTCGCGCTCGAGGGGGCGACCGAGGCGCTGCGGCATGAAATCGACCGCTGGGGCATCAAGCTGGCCCTGGTGGAAGCTGGAATGTATGCAACCGCAATATTTGACTCAAGCATGTCAGGTGATGCGCTTCTGCCAGCCGACTACCCGGTCGACTCCCCCTATCGCCCCCTGATCGCGAGCCGGCTGAAGGAAGTTCATGATCGCATGCCACAGGCATTCCATCCCGGGCCGGTAGGGGAGTTGTTCGTTACCATCGCGCAATCCGACGGCACCCGGTTCAGGTGGCCGGCCGATGAAGTAGCCGAAAAAGTGCTCGGCACGATGCTGGGCCAGAACGATGCGGGCCGGGACCAGTTCCTGCGCATGGTGGCAGGAACGGACTGGTGGAGCGAGGGAAAAAGCCATGCGGACTAAACTGGCACATGTGTGTATCGATTCGAACGATCTGGATGCAACGGAAGCGTTCTACCGTGTCCTGGGGCTCGAAGAGCCGCCTAATGCATACTCTGGGTTTAATGTGGTGAATCGTTTACTGTTGTCTTTTGCAGTTTCTCTCTGAATTGACCGGGGACCAGTGTGCCAATCATTTCCGCCGACAGCACGACGGCCCTTGCCGCGATCATATTCGGTTTGGCCTGGCTTGGTTTCTGGGTTGACGGCAAACCCATCTCCAGAGTAATACCCGGTGTTCCCTGGGTCATCGGCATCGGCCTGCTCCTGTCGAACACCGGCATTATCCCCAGTGAAGCACCGGCCTATGGTTTCGTTGGCCAATACCTGCTGCCACTCGGCGTGCCCTTTCTGCTGTTCAAAGCCAATCTGCGCAGCGTTTTCTCCGATGGAGGCTGGGTGCTGCCGGCATTCGTGATTTCCAGCATTGGAATTTGCGCAGGTGCCATTTCCGGTTTTTTCATGTTCAACCTGGGCCCCGAAGCCGCGGAGATTGCCGGGACGTACGCTGCAGCGTTTATCGGAGGGGTAGTGAACTTCGTCGCGGTGTCGGAGGCGGTTGAAATGTCCCCCACACAATTCAGCGTTGCCCTCAGCGCAAGCGCGCCGGTCAGCATTCTTGGCCTGATCGTGCTCGCCACACTGCCTGCCATACCGTTGATACGACGGCACTTCCCTTCGGAAATCATCGGGAAAGCGGATCAAATCGCGATTACGGGCACTGAGGACACCGCGCCACGCTTCCGCCCCGACCACGTCGCTCTCGGTAGCGCAATCAGTTTCGCGATCTGCGCCGTTTCCGGCTATGTCTCAAACCGGCTGGGCCTCGGTAACTACAACCTTTTCTTTATCACCATCATCACGGTGGTACTCGCCAACATTGCGCCCCGCCAGTTCGCCAGGCTGGAGGGTGATTTTGCCATTGGCATGCTCTGCATGTATGCCTTCTTCGCCATCATCGGCGCGGGCACGGACGCCATCGGGTTCATTCGCTCGGCACCGATCCTGTTCGTCTATTGCGGATACATGATCGCCGTGCAGTTCGTCGTGTTACTGATTGGGGCAAAATTGTTCAAAATCGATCTTGCCACCGCACTGATCGGTTCGGCCGCGGCCATTGTCGGCGCTGCTGTGGCCGCCGCACTTGCCACCACCAAGGGGTGGAAAACCCTGATCACGCCAGGAATAACCATTGGAATTTTGGGCTATGTCGTCGCCAATTTCATAGGGGTCGCCATCTTCAAGTGGCTCAGCTAGGGAGCCTCTGATTAATTATGCACGGGCGCGACCGGCGTCCTCCTCAAACCATTTCCTGCATACCCTCCCGGGGCAGAACCGCCTGTGTTCCGCTACCAAAAGCGTGCAATGCCGACGTGCAAAATTCCAGCTTGCGCGCGATGTCCGCGTCCGACTGGTCCGGATCGTGATGGTGGATCCATAGCCGCTCGACTTCGGCCATGTGCGCCAGGCGGCAAACTTCGCTCAAAGGCGAATGCCCCCAGTGCACCTTGCTTGCGTATTCATGGTCGAAGTAGGTGCAATCATGCACCAGCACATTGGCGCCGTGACAGAAATTGGCCAGGTTGTGCAGAAACTCCTCATCGGCAAATTCCGAGCTGGCGGGGTAAAGTTCATTGTCGGTGATGTAGCAGAAGCTGCGTGTGTGGTAATCCACGCGATAACCCAGGCAGTGACCCGGGTGTTTGAGCAGCATCGAGCGAACCCGAATGCCGTCCAGTTCGATTTCCTGTTCACCGATTTCATGAAACGTGACATGGGCTCCGAACTCCCGCACGGTGACCGGGAAATACACGCCATCCATCTGCGCCACGATCAGCTTCTCGAAGCCCACGCCATCCTGGGCGACTCCATACACGCGCACCTGGTTACCGGGGACATATAGCGGCGTGAAGAAAGGGAAGGCATTGATGTGGTCCCAATGCGGATGCGTGATGAACAGGTCGGCCTGGATGCGGGCGTGCCCGGTCTTCATCAGGGCGCTGCCGCAATTCTTGATGCCGGTGCCGGCGTCAAATACCAGGTGACGGTCCGGCGTGATCTGCAGTGAATAGCAAGACGTATTGCCACCATAGGCGATGTAACCCTGTTGCGGCATCGGCAATGTGCCACGCACGCCCCAGGCGGACAGCAGCATGGAGCCTGCCGACTTCAGAATGGCCTCGAATTTGTCCACCGTGAAAGGCTTGATGATGTAACCATCGGCGCCGAGTTTGCTCGCTTTGTTGCGGTCTGCCTCGTAGGCCTTGGCCGAAGCCATGACCACATGCATGCCCGCGAGGCTCTCATCCTCGCGGATCAGGCTCAGGAGTTCAAAACCGTTGATCCCCGGCATCATGACATCGCTGACCACTACGTCCGGGCGCAGCGCGCGGATTCGCTCAAGGGCCTTTTCCGAACCCACGATGCCTTCCGCCTCGTAGCCGGCATGTTGCAGGAGCTGTAGCGTGACGTTGACTGCCATGGAGCTGTCGTCAACGACGAGAACTTTCATTCGCTGTTTATTCATGGCCTGTGCTGATCCCCTTTTCCTTTCGCGCCAGTATAAACCACTGTAATTCCGGCTACGTCAAGCAGGCTTCGGACTGCGCTTGTGAGTCGCGCAAATAGTGGATATTGTGGCCACGAAAAGCCGCACAGGGCCCAGTATGATTTTCACCCTCCCACGCCTGCCCTTTGAACGTTTCGGCCCAAGGCTGCCCATGGTGCTGCTGGCGACGGGCGTGATGGCGGTGCTGGCCGGCATTCTGCTGCACCAGACTTACTTGTCGTTTCCGACCAGGCACAGCGCGACCCTGCTGGTGTTGGGCATGGCAGCGTGGACGCTGAGCCTGCTGCTGCGGCGGTTTTTCAATCTGCCGGTGGCCAGCGGGCTGGCCCTGGTCTGGGCTGCAGCGCTGCTGTGGATGGCGGGCTCACGTCCGGTGCTCGCCGCCGTGCTGATGCTTGCCGCCGCCGCCGGGCTGGGCGCACGCCTGGTGCCTGTCGCAACACCGGCCCGCCCGGCTATCGCCATCGTTACCGGCCTGGCGGTGATGGCGGGAGGCCTGGGTTGGGTCTTATCCGTGCGCGGGCATGGGCCCTGGCTGTATTTTTCGGCAATGGCGCTGCTGGCGGCCATGAGCCGGCGGGAGCTGCAGCAGTTGTCCGCAGGCCTGGTGATGCGCTGGTCCGCGGCAGTCAATGCAGCGCCGGGCATGGCTGGACTGGCTGTCATGACCCTGGGCCTGGTCAGCGTGGTGCTGTGGCTGCCGGACCTGATGTACGACGATTTGGCTTACCACCTGGCCCTGCCCGTTCAGCTGGCCAAACTCGGTTACTACCGGCTCGACCCGGCGACACAGGTTTGGGCGCTGGCGCCCTGGGCTGGCGACCTGGTCCAGGCCATCGTCCAGGTAGTGTCCGGTGAAGCTGCGCGCGGCGCCGTCAACGCGCTGTGGCTTCTGCTCAGCGGCGTATTGCTGTGGTGCCTGGGACGTGAGATCGGTTTGGATGCCAGCCGCGCATGGTTGACGGTGGCCATGTACGCCAGCATGCCCCTGAGCGCGATCCTGGCCTTCGGGCAGCAAACCGAAGGACCGTCGATCGTTGTTTTACTGGCGCTGGCGCTGGTGATTCTGCGCGCACCCCCCCGGCCCGAGGCTGCCAGCCTGCAACTGGTGGCAGTGCTGCTGGGTTTGCTTTTGGCCCTGAAGCTGTCCAACGTGCTGAGCGCGGTCCCCATGGGCTTGTGGCTGCTGGCGCGCTGGCGTTGCCGCCTGCCCTGGCGCGCCGTGCCTGCCGCGCTGGCGCTGCTGGTCCTGATTGGCGGCTCAAGCTATTTCCATGCCTGGGCGCTGGCCGGCAATCCGGTGCTGCCGCTCTTCAACGATGTTTTCCTGTCGGAGTTCATGCTGCCCGAGCGCTTTCACGACGGCCGCTGGAATGCCGGACTGGACTGGGCGCTGGTCTGGCGTCTGACCTTTGACACCTCGCGTTACATCGAAGCGTGGCCAGGCGCCGCCGGCTTCCTGCTGGTGGGGTTGGCCGGTGCGCTGCCGCTGGCTCTGTGCAAATCATTGCTGGGGCCATCAGTCGGGCCGTCAGCCAGCAATGTGATTTGGCCACTGGCCCTGGTGGGACTGGCTGCGTTTCTGTTGCCACTGCTGTTCGTGCAATACCTGCGCTATACGCAACCTGGCCTGGTACTGTTGTTGCCCCTGCTGGTGGCTGGTCTGCAGGAGGCGCGCCCGCGCCGCTGGGTGGACCGCCTGCTGATCGCGCTGGTGGTGCTGAACCTGGGGTTCCACGGCAGTGCCCATTGGGCCCTGTACTTTGGCGCATTGTCGAAGCAGGTCCTGCACGGCCGCACAGCGGTGATGGAGCGTTTCGCGCCAGAGGCACAGATCGCCGAGTGGCTGCACAGGCAGCCGTTGCAGCAGGCCCGCATCCTGCTGGTGGACAGGGACAGGGCGTACATCGCCCCCTTTGCCGGCCAGGCCTTCGCCCGCAACTGGTATGACCTTGAGATCAATACCCTGGCTGCTGCCGCTGATGACGATCCAGGCGGCGCAAGCTGGCGGCAAACCTGGTTCGACCTGGGCATTACCCACGTATTGACCGCCGAACCCGTCGCCGCGCCGGTGCAGGCCGGCCTGGCCGGTGCGGGCGCCGAGGTGGTGTACGCTTTCGGTGACACCCGTCTGTGGCAACTGCCGGTGACGGGCGCTCGCGACTTGATGCGCGAGCGCGACCTGGCGCGCCAGCGCCTGCTCGGCCGCTGGCTGTTCCCATGAGCGTTGGTCGCCAGGGGCTTCTGTTCCTGCTGATCGGTGCGGCGCTTTTCACGCTGGATTGGCTGAGCTTTGTCACCTTGACGGCGTTTGGCTTGCCGGTGGTTGGCGCCAATGTGGCCGCCCGGGTACTGGCGGCGCTGATGGGTTTCTGGCTCAACGGCCGGCTGACGTTTGCCGGGCCCGGGGGCCCCCGGCTGGGTGGTTTCCGCATGCTCCGCTTCGTTGTGGTGTGGCTTGCCCTCATGGTGCTGAGCACCT
>DATDPS010000027.1:0-2639 GCA_035292625.1 Lysobacterales bacterium
GTATATGCCTTCAGTGATGTTCCCGCCGCGCAGTTGCAACACCAGCCTGCCCCGGCGCCCCTGTTTGTATTCGTCGGCCGGCTGGATATCGAAAAAGGCGTGGACACCTTGCTGCGCGCGTTTGCTCTGTGTCATGCGCGCGTGCCCGAATCCAGGCTGCGCATCATCGGCCAGGGCGTATTGCGCCCCGCGCTGGAAAATCTGGCCACAAGTCTTGGCGTTCAGGACAGCGTTACATTTTGTGGCTGGAGGGAGCCAGCAGATGTCGATGTTGAACTCAGCCGGGCCTGGGCCCTGGTGGCGCCTTCACGCTGGCCGGAACCCTTCGGCCTGGTGGCGCTGGAAGCCATCTTCCGCGGAGTGCCCGCCGTGGTGCCGGCTTTTGGGGGGCTGGCCGAGATCGTGGAGCACGGGGTGACGGGCCTGGTGTTTCCGCCCAATGATGCCACGGGCCTGTCGCAATCTTTGCTGGAGCTCGCACACGGCAGCCAATTTCCCCAGCATCAGCTCGCTCCTGCCCATGTGGAACAGGCCCGCGAACGCTTTGGCCGCGCCCGCCATGTCGCCGCCATTCGGGGGATTCTGCAGGGTATCTCGCGCAGCTCGTACTGAACCCGGCCGGGCACCGCAAGGACGAGAGGTGTGCCGGCCGCTTCCCGGTGGTTGTGGGTGGCTAAATATCGAGTTCCTTTTCCAGATCATCCTGTTCCTTCTGGAACTGTTCCCGACGAAGCTTCTCGGCATCAGCAGCGCTTGCTTCGCGCCGGGTGGTCAGTTCCCGGGCCCGCTCCAAATCGCCCGCGACATTGTACAACTCGACCGCGGCAGCCCAGTTGTCACCACCGGCCAGTCCGTCGGCCAGGTGGCGCGCCTTGGCACGCACCGCTTCAATCTTTTGCTCGCGCCTGGCCAGGGTGTAGTAATCCATTGCCTGCTGGAGCGCAAAAGCGTAATCGAGGGCCAGGTAGGCATCCGCGCGTTTCACTGCTCGCGCTTCAACCGGCGCAGGCGCGTCACCGGCGAGCTTCAGCCAGTCACGGGCCTTCTCAAGCAAGTCACGCCGGGGCGTGCGAACGGAAAAAGCGGCCTCTTCAGCGGCCAGCAGTTTCTGTGCCTGCTGCCGCGAGTGGTCGCGCACTGCGCTGGCCCCATCTTCAAAGCCATTTCGCTGCATGAAGTCCATCAGGTCAGACGCGAGCCTGATGTCTTCCGGCGCGGCGGCGAGTCGCTTGAGTCCGACCCGCTGGGCATCTTCGAGCCATCCGCCCTGCCTGAAAAAATCAAAAGCAGCTGCAAGGTCACCGGCCGCTTCGGCCTGCCTGCCTAGCTGCGCACTGATCCGCCTCATCAGCGCCATTGCTGTTTTGCCGTCACCACAGCCGCGCACCTCATTGCTGTTCACCAGTTTCAGAGCGGTTTTCAAGTCACCCGCGCTCTCGGCGGCCTGTGCCCGCGCCAGGGCTGCATCGGCTTTGCGGTGCTCTTCGGCGGAGCAAACATCGTCGGCCCGCAACGGAGCCGCTGCCAGCAGCGCCAGTGCGAACAGCGGCGCGAATCGCAGGGTGCGCCTTAAGCCATTTCCGCACGCCCGCTGAAATGCATGCAGGACGCTTTTCATGCCATCGATCCCAAACACCTTCTGCTGCGGCGCGGGATGCCCACCACCCTCAATCGTCGTCATCGTCCTGCCCTTGGGCAGGCAGGCCGAGCATCCCCTGGCCTATTCCCATGCCCATGCCCATGTTGAGGCTGGTGTAGTCTGACGGGATCTCGAACAGCTCGGCTGGCTGGGTTTCGAGCACGACGTTGCTCAGTTGCTGCTTGAGGCGCATCTTGCTGCCCTCTTCCACGGCCAGCATATCCATCTTGAGGGGGATGCCTTCATTGCTTACCCACCAGAAGCCGCCCATTTTGTTGCCGTCGGCGTCGGTCATGATCACCTTGTGCTTGATGGCATCCATCCCATCGAGCTGCTCGGGACCCACCACCGTCATTTCCACGGCGTAATCGTCCGGGCTTGAAGACTGCATTCCGGAAGGATCGCTTTGGCCCGGTGCAACCTCCATGTACATGCGCTCCGACGGCATGAGTATCCAGAGCTTGCCCAGGTCTTCACGGCGGATGGTCACCGAGGTCATGCCAGCCTCGAACACGCTTTCACGGCGTTCCTTGCCAGGGGCGGCGAACACCTTGCCCGTATAGGCCATCTCGGCTGTCTCGAAAGAAAAGTCGGCCGAATACGCCACGGTGGATTCCTGCGCTTGGGCGGCGGGCAAGGCCCACCCGATTACGAGCATCAGGGCTACTAGCTGTTTTACTGATCGCATGAATTACTCCTGGCAGAAGGAACAGTGTAAAGGGCAGTTTCCGGCAAAACCGGGTGCGGAGATATGACCCTGGTCACGGGTCACGCAACATGACATCCGGGTTTATTGAGCGGCCAATGGCGCGTCAATTTCTCAGGCCTTGAGTGCCGCCAGCACGGCTTCCGGACGGATCGGCAGGCTGCGCACCCGCGCGCCCGTGGCATTGAATATCGCGTTGGCAACAGCCGGCCCCACCACGGTCACGCCAGGTTCACCCAGGCCCACGGGAAACTCGCTGCTGTCAGCGAAACGGATGTGCAATGCCGGCACATC
>DATDPS010000028.1:0-13503 GCA_035292625.1 Lysobacterales bacterium
TTCCAGGCCAGCTTGTTTTCCCCTAGCGGTCCCCAGCTCGGCGCGCCCGGAATGGACAGGGTATATTTCCGCGCGCCCGGGGTCAGATCGAACAGCGGCATATCTTCCTCGAACACATGCGTCATGTCGTAGATCACGCCCTGTTCAATCAGTTGCGCTGCCTCCAGGACTTTCGCCGGTGTCAGGCGGTTCAGGGCGCCAAGCTCATCTTCCTTACCCCATTCGGAAGGCCACCATTGTGCCCGCGCATATTGGGAAGGCTCCTGGGCGTATAACTGAATTGGGGTCAGGAGAAAAACCAGGGCGAGGACATAAAAAAGCGGTCGACAGGCATTCATAGCTTTCTCTCCGGCGGCACGTGATGGTTCGGTCCTTGTGGGTATTCTATTTGAATCCGCTGCGGTAATGTAATGGACATCGCCGGCATAAAGCCGGTTTGCGAGCACTGCAACACACCATCACCTTCCGGGTATGTTTTGCCGGCTGGAATCGTAATACACTGCGGCTTCATCAGTGCTCAGGAGACAGCAGCGATGAGTACAGGACAGATTATTGCCGGATTCCTGGCGCCACACCCCCCTCACCTGGTATATGGCGAAAACCCGCCGCAAAACGAGGCCCGTTCGAAAGGCGGCTGGGAACAATTGCGCTGGGCCTATGAGCGCGCGCGCGCCAGCCTGGATGCGCTCAAGCCGGATGTCCTGCTGGTGCATTCACCGCACTGGGTGACCCAACAGGGCCACCACTTTCTGGGTGTCCGGCATTTGAGTGGAAAATCCGTAGACCCGATTTTCCCTAACCTGTTTCGTTACTCTTTTGCATTGGACATCGATGTCGAGCTGGCCGAGGCCTGCTGTGATGAAGCGGCTGCAATGGGGCTCACCACCAAGATGATGCGCAATCCAAAATTCCGCGTGGATTACGGCACCATAACCACCCTGCACATGATGCGGCCGCAATGGGACATCCCGGTGGTGGGTTTGTCGGCCAACAACTCACCGTATTTCCTCACCACCAGGGAAGGGCTGGAAGAAATGGACTTGCTCGGCAAAGCCACGCGCAAAGCCATTGAAAAGACCGGGCGGCGCGCCGTGCTGCTGGCGTCGAATACGCTCTGCCATTATCACTTCAGCGTTGAACCGGAACCTCCGGAGGACATGTCGCAGGAGCACCCGCAAAGTTACCAGGGGTATCTCTGGGACATGCGCATGATCGACCTGTTACGCCAGGGCAAGACCAGGGAGGTTTTCAATTTGTTGCCGCAATTCATTGACGAAGCCTTCGCCGAAGTAAAATCCGGCGCCTTCACCTGGATGTTCGCGGCCATGGGCTATCCGGAACTTCCGGGGGTGTTACATGGATACGGCACGGTCATTGGCACCGGCAACGCAGTGATGGAGTGGAACCTGATCAAGGCCGGCCTGGCCCGGGCAGCCTGAGGGGAATGCAGATGGCAGTCGTTTCCGCGTTCCTGGTGCCCGGCTCACCGCTACCCTATGTGCATCCCGAAAATCCTCCCTGGGGGAAACTGGCGCAGGCCATGCAGTCAGCCGGCCAATCCCTGGCGGCTTCCGCGCCCGACACGATAATTGTCTATTCCACGCAGTGGATCGCCGTGCTGGATCAGCTGTGGCAGACCAGGCCGCACCTGCAGGGTGTGCATGTCGATGAAAACTGGCATGAGTACGGTGATCTGCCGTTTGCCATCGATATCGATACCGAACTGGCGGAAGCCGCCGTGGCTGCCACCAATAAAGCCGGGATCAAGGCCAAGGGTGTGAATTACGACGAGTTCCCGATTGATACCGGCACCATTGTCGCCGCGAACTTCCTCAATCCCGGCAACCGCATTCCGCTGGTTATCACGGCCAATAATGTGTATCACGATTGGCAGCGGACCGGGCAGATCGGCCGTATCGCCGTTGAACAGGCGGCCCAACTGAACAGAAAAGTGGCGGTGGTGGTGGTCGGTGGTTTGTCCGGATCATGTTTTCGCCAAACGATCGACATCAGCAGCGATCACATAGCCACCGGGAGTGACGATGCGTGGAACCGGAAAGTCCTGCAACTCATGGAACGGGGCGAGGTGGAAGCCTTGCTGGCGGCCTGCCCGCAGTATGCTGCCGAGGCCAAGGTGGACATGGGGTTCAAACACCTGGCGTTTCTGCTCGGTGCCATTGGCGGTAATTTTTCATCGGCGACCGTGCATGGTTACGGCCCCCTGTACGGAACGGGCGGCGCCGTAGTGGAATTCCACCTGCGCTAGGCGATCTCCCGCATCCGCGGGGTATGGGCCGGCATACTAACCGGTGATGCGGCGCACCCCTTCAGCCAGCTCGATCACTTTCTCGGCATCGACGTCGCGGGCGTCGGCGGCACGCCTGAGCGAGTCGTCGGTCAATGCTGCGCGAACCGGCGACAGGTCGCGCGCGCTGCCCGCCGGCAACCAGCCCTGCTCATTGCGCACCAGCAGCTTGAGCACGTCGGGCCGGGCGTAATGGCCCATGGTGTCGATGATCGCCTTGGTGGCCTTGATCATCCAGGCTTCCAGTTCTCCATAGATGATGGCATCGCCGTAGGTGGGCCCGGCCAGCGCGATGCCCAGCGGCGCGATGATCTCACTGCCGCCATGGGCATAGTCGATGTTCATTGCCCCCTTGTAGGGGAAATCGTCGGCCACATCGGCGTCGTTCAGGTAATCGCAAGCCGAGACCACGAAGGCGCCGGCCTCGAACGCATGGGCACGCACCTCGAAGTGCCCCCAGAACCCACCCGACTTTTCCGGCTCTTCGAGCCGCGGCCCGGTGTGCAGCTCGAAAGATCCGGGGAATACCGCGACGTGGATATCTTCGCCCTGGGCGATCATGGCTGCACGCAGCAGCGTCATGAGATGCTCGCCACAGATCAGGCCGCCAATCCGGCCAATTTCGGTATCGAACACCACCAGGTCGTCGGCGTCACCCTGCCCCCAGAACATACGCTCGGTGAAGGTAGGCATCAGCTTGCGGTGCCGGCCCATTACCGTTCCATCGGGAGCGAAGAATATGAGGCTGTTGTAAATCGTGCTCACCTCCCTGCGCGGGTCCATTTCATTGCAGCCGAGCACCACATACACATTGGCCGCGCGCGCGGCATCGCCCAACCGTTCGGAGTCCTCGCTCGGCACCAGTAGCGCATTTTCGCCGAACAGTATCCGCCCGCCCGCCCATTGCGGCAGGGATGAGTCCCAGCCTTCCGTCCAGTAGGGATAACCGGACAGCCAGGCTTCCGGGAACACCACCAGCCGTGCCCCGTGCCTGCCCGCCTCTTCGATGATCGAGCAAGCCCGGGTCACGCTGGCTTCGCGATTCATGAATACCGGGGACTTCTGGGCAATCGCGACCTTGACCTTCTCGTGGCCACCGAGAACCTGCTTGGACGATTTTGCGGACATGGTGCCTCCTTTCTATAGCGGAAGATTGAACCCAAAGTAAATTAAAGCCCTTTTCACCATAACGCACAATATCTGCGTATAAGTCTGCATTATGACAACTCGCTTTTGTTCGCCTTATACTCCGCCGCAATGACGCCCGGTTGGTCGTCACCGCTTCCGGTTGTGCAAACCGCCCCAGACGAAAGGAGCCCCGCATGAGTTTCGTCCCCCCCTCCCCCGCTGAAATCCGGGTCATTGGCCGCGAATTCGGCTGTGATATGAGTGATGCCGAGGCCGCTGACTTGCGCAGCTTTCTGGCGCCCTTGCTCATGAGCTACGAGTACCTGGACGCCGAAGCCGATGAAATCCCCTTGCTCAAGTACCCGGATCGTTCCTGGCAGATCCCCGCGGCCGGGGACAACCCGCTCGGCGCATGGTATGTCAGGACGCGGATCAAGGCGGCGGCATCCGGCCGCCTCAAGGGCCGCTCGGTTGCCATCAAGGACAACATCTTTCTGGCCGGTGTGCCCATGATGAATGGATCGGCACTGCTCGAGGGTTTCGTGCCCGATTTCGATGCGACCGCGGTAACCCGGCTGCTCGATGCCGGCGCCGACATCGCCGGCAAATCGGTGTGTGAACACTTGTGCGTTTCCAGCGGCAGCTTAACCGCCAGCACCGGCCTGGTCCGCAATCCGCGCCGGCCTGCATACTCGGCCGGCGGCTCGTCTTCCGGCTGCGCGGCGCTGGTCGCTGCCGCTCACGTGGACATGGCGCTCGGCTGCGACCAGGCCGGCTCGATTCGTATCCCGTCGAGCTTGTGCGGCATCTATGGGATGAAGCCGACTTTCGGCCTGGTTCCGTACACGGGCATCATGGGCATGGAAACCTCTCTCGACCATGTCGGCCCGATGACGGCCAACGTTGCCGATAATGCGCTGCTGCTCGAGGTGCTGGCCGGGCACGACGGCTATGATGGCCGCCAGCAGGAACTGGCCGTTCACAAGTACCCAGACGCCCTCGGTCGAGGCGTCGCGGGCATGCACATCGGGGTGCTGCGCGAAGGCTTCGGCCAGGCGGATTCCGCACCAGCCGTCGACCAATGCGTGCGCGCCGCCGCGGACCGCTTGAGACAACTTGGCGCCACCGTCGCTGAAGTCTCCGTGCCCGGGCACCTCTCCGGCGTCGGCATCTGGGGCGGAGTGGTCGGCGACGGGCTGTGGCAAACGTTGAAACTGAACGGCCTCGGCTACAACTACCGGGGCGTGTACTCGCCGGCGCTGCATGCAGCCATGGACGGCTGGCCGGCGCGGCTGGCCGAGACCCCGGTCAACTTCCAGATGATCATTTTCATGGGGCGGTATCTCGAACGCTACCGCGGCCGCTACTATGCCAAGGCGAAGAACCTCGAACGGCGGCTGCGGGCCGCGTACGAGGCGGAGCTCGCGCACTGCGATTTGCTGCTGCTACCCACCACCCGGTCGCAAGCCCGACCGAATCCGCCGAGCCTGGAGCAGGCAACACCAGCACAAATCGTCGAGCATGCGTTCAGCAACCTCGCCAACACCTGCCCTTTCAACGTCAGCGGGCACCCGGCCATGTCGATTCCCTGTGGGCTGCGTGATCAGCTCCCGGTCGGCATGATGCTGGTCGGCCACCACTTCGATGAACCCGCGATTTATCGCGCCGCACATGCCTTCGAACAATCCGGTGACTGGCAGTCGATGTGATGATGTTCATGCCTTGTTTCCCTTTCCAGCCGACACAGACAACTACCCGAACGGGTGATTGCGCCTGCCCACTGGCCATTTCAAACTTTGGTTTTTCACATTCAAACACCCCGCCAGGGAGGTTGAGCCCACATGCCTGAAACCAATGCATTCATCGAACAGTACATGGCGCTTGCCCTGCAGCCCATTTTGCAGGGAGCGCACAAGCGCGAGGATATTGCACGTAACCTGGACCATATTGCTGAAGTGTGCCGGGCCGCGGTCTGGTTATCCGCCATCGACCTTCCCGTTCGCCTGATTACCATCCCGGAGGGCGCCTTACAGGGCTTTACCGACGAGATATTCGATTGGAACCATACTGAGTACGTCGAAAAAATAGCCATCGACGTGCCGGGCAAGGAAACGGAGTTCCTTGGCGAGCTGGCGCGCGACCTGGATACGTTCATCATTGCGCAGGCAAAGGTAAGGCATCCCGAGTTTCCACAGCGCTTCTTCAACTGTGCATTCGTGATAAATCGCCAGGGCGAAGTAGTTCACAAACACTACAAGGTCCAGGTTTTCGCCAGGGAACATTCAACCGTGCCGCACGATGTGTGGGATCGATGGGTGGAGCTATACGGTTCCGGACTCGATGCGTTTTATCCGGTGACGGAAACCGAGATTGGAAGAATTGGTTGCATCATCTGCATGGAAGGCAGTTATCCGGAAACAGCGCGCGGCCTGGCCATGAATGGCGCTGAAATCGTCTACCGGCCCAGTTACCCGGAACCTTACGTGGCAAACGGTTTATGGGAAGTTCAGAACCGTGCCCGCGCGCTGGACAACACCATGTATGTAGTCGCGCCCAACCCGGCGGCCTATTTGCCCATGCCGGAATCACAATTCCCCATCGACACGTTCGGCGGCAAGTCCATGATCGTGGATTACCAGGGGCGGGTCGTTTCCAATCACGAGTCCGGCGGCGCCGCATCCTATGCCGGCGCCATCATCGATATCGAAGCGCTGCGTCAATACCGCGCTCGATCACGCTGGGGCAACTGGCTGAAAGACCTGCGCACGGAACAGTTCCGGCTTATTTATGACCAACCCCTGTATGAGCAAAACCGCTGCCTGACTCAAGCGCCGCTCAGGCATGCAGAAAACGATGAAGTCGTAACACAGGCCACTGAGCGCATGTTTGAACTGGGCATATGGAAACGTCCCTGGTATCTGTCACGCGGCAAAAAATGATCCAAAAAATGGAATTTTTTTAGACTCCTGCTTCCATGAGCTTAGTAGCGGGAGTATGTTAATCACAAAAATGCCGGTGGATTTGATCCGTTACCCGGCAACCAATAGTGTGCTGGCTTGCAATTTTTCGGTGGGGAACGGTCAGCCTGTATAAACCTGGAGGGAAATCAGCATGTCAATTTTGTTCCGGAGTACACGGTATTTAAACCTCGTTGCCAGTATTGCGGCCATCGGTCTTGCAGCAGGCACTGCCCAGGCCCAAGACCAGGATACGAGCGGCGGCGGTGGCGCCACTGCATCAGCGCAATTGGAGGAAGTCTTTGTGACGGCCCGCAGGCGCGAGGAAAGCCTGCAAGACACGCCGGTTTCCATCACCGCCTTTTCTGGCGAAGCGTTGGAGCGCCAGCACATCGACCGGCTGAGCGGGATCGGTACGTCGACACCCAATCTCATATTCGATACCGGGGCGACGTTCTCCGGCGCGAATTCGTCGGCCTCAGTCTTCATCCGCGGCATCGGCCAGGTGGACTTCACGCTCACCACCGAGCCCGGCGTGGGCATCTATCTCGACGGCGTCTACATGTCCCAGACCATAGGCAGTGTGCTGGACCTGGTGGATATCGAGCATGTCGAGGTGCTGCGCGGCCCCCAGGGCACCCTGTTCGGGCGTAACACAATTGGAGGTGCAATCAATGTGACCTCGCGCAAGCCGGACGAGACGCTGCACGGCGATGCCCAGGTCACGGTCGGTGACTACGACCGGCTCGACTTCCGCGGCACGGCCAACGTGCCGCTGACCGACACGCTGTTCATGCGCGCGTCGGCTGCAAGCTACAATCGGGACGGTTTCGTCGACGCGCCGAACACGCCGGACGGTGACGCTCTCGGTGATGTGAACCAGGACGCCGCCCGCCTGGCATTTCGCTTCGAGCCCAATGACCAGTTCACCGCCGACCTGACTTTCGACGTGTCTTCGGCGGACGAGACCGGCGTGCCGAGCGTGCTGGTGAACACCTACGAGGGCGCCAGCCTGGCGCTCATCGGCAGCCTGGCGAATCCGGCCAGCCCGAACTACGTGCCACCTCCCGCACCACTGCCAGCACCGAGTTTTGTCGACCTGTACAACATCCTTGCGACCGCACCCATCGGCGAGCAGGGCTGCCTGCCGCCGAGCCCTGTAACTCCGCCGTTCTGTTCGCCCAACGTCGTGCCGAACCCGCTGTTCGGCGGGCCGACGTTTGGCCAGGGCAATGTGATCGATATTCAAAACGACAAGCTGGTGAACTACAGCACGCTGGATTTGGTCTCGGAGACCGATACCTGGGGCACGGGCCTGACCCTCGATTACGATTTCGACGTGGCATCCATAAAGTCCATTACCAGCTTCCGCCACATGGAAGCGCACACGGCATTCGATACCGATGGCTCCGCGGTACTCATCGGTGACCTGGTTGACGATTTCGACGTCGACCAGTTCGCTCAGGAATTACAATTTTCCGGCGTGGCGATGGACGACCGCTTGAACTGGCTGGTCGGCCTGTATTATTTCACCGAGGACGGCAGAAACCTGGACGATGTTGAATTCACGCCGGTGCGCATCCTTTCCGGCGCCGAGATAGAAAATGACAGCTCCGCCGGCTTCATGCAGTTCACATTCGATGCAACCGACCGCCTGGCTTTCACGGCGGGCATCCGCTACACGGATGAAACCAAGCGGTTCATCGTCCCGGACGACTGCTTCGAACTGCCCAAGGGACCGGAAACGCTGTTCGACGGCACCGTGGTGACCTGCGCCCAGCTGCAGACCGTGATTGACCCGAAATACCTGAACGAGGGCTTCCTGACCTTCGTCAACTTCCCGGTGTTCCCCGACCAACCCTTGCCCGGTGCACGCGTCTGCTGCCTGCCGATCTCGGATGCCGACGGCAATATCGTAGGGCTGGTCCGCGGGCTGACCCCGGGTTTCGAGACGGTGCCGCGCGGCACCGCGAAGCGGTCGTTCAATGACTGGACACCCCACCTGAACGTCGCCTACAGCTGGACCGACGGCTTGATGACGTATGTCTCGTATTCCGAGGGCTTCAAGTCGGGCGGATTCGTGCAGCGCGTGTTCCCGCCGAAGAGTGAAGTACCGTCGTTCGAGCCGGAAACCGCCACCGTCTATGAGCTTGGCTTCAAATGGATGGGTGCCGACGGGCGGGTGGTGCTCAACGGCGCGGCGTTCCATACCGATTACGAGGATCTGCAGATCGAGGTCAATGACGGCATCGCACCGGTCACGCGCAATGCCGCCCAAGCCGACATTGAAGGATTTGAACTTGAAATGACGGCGCTTCCAGCGGAACGCTGGCTGATACAGGCTGGAATTGGTTACCTGAACGCGGAATACACCGAACTGGATCCGAACCAGAATTTCACCACCGACCTGCGTTCACTGACTTTGGACTCCAAGCTGGTCAATACGCCTGAGTGGTCGACCAATCTCGGCGTGCAGTACGAGTGGGACTTCAGCGCCGGGCAGCTCATTTCGCGCGTCGACTGGCATTACATGGGCGATCATTACAAGGACGCGCTGAATTTCCCGGAACTGAAACAAGAGGCTTTCAGCCTTATCGATGCCTTCATCACCTACGTCAGCGCCCAGGGCAACTGGGAAGCGAGCCTGTTCGGCAAAAACCTCACGGATGAGATTTACATCGTGTCGGGTTTCGCCAACGGCCTCACCCAGGGGCGCACGACGGCGAACCTGGGCCGGCCGAGGGAGTGGGGCATCAGCTTTAAATACCTCTTCGGCGAGTAGCCTGAACACGGGACAGGAGGCCATGCCCGCCCAGCCGCGAAGCGGCAGCATGGCCGGCCGTTTAATAGCTGTTGAGGAATTCCCATGACGATGCAACATCCCAGGTTTCGCGCCGCGGCCGTGCAGGCAGCGCCAGTCTTCCTCGACCTCGATGCGTCGATCGACAAGGCCGTCGCGCTGATCGCACAGGCCGCCAGGGAAGGCGCGCAACTGATTGCGTTTCCGGAAACCTGGCTGCCCGGCTACCCCTTTTTCATCTGGCTCGACTCGCCGGCCTGGGGCATGCAATTCATCCAGCGCTACCACGACAATTCCCTGGTCTACGGCACGCCAGAAGCAGGGCGCATCGCCCAGGCCGCCAAAGACCATCACATCATGGTGGTCATGGGCCACAGCGAGAGGCAGGACGGCAGTCTCTACATCAGCCAATGGATCATTGGCGCCGATGGTGAAACGATCGCGATGCGGCGCAAGCTCAAGCCGACGCATGTCGAGCGCACGGTATTTGGCGAAGGCGATGGCAGCGACCTGGGCGTGTTCGACACACCCTTGGGCCGGGTGGGCGCGCTGTGCTGCTGGGAGCACCTGCAGCCGCTGTCGAAATATGCGCTGTATGCGCAAAACGAACAGGTCCACATTGCCTCCTGGCCGAGTTTTTCGCTGTATCGCGGCGGCGCCCATGCGCTGGGTGCCGAGGTCAACAATGCGGCCAGCCAGATTTACGCCGTTGAAGGCCAGTGTTTCGTAATTGCGCCTTGCGCGACCGTTTCAAAAGACATGGTGCAGATGCTGTGCACCGACGATACGAAAAAACAGCTTCTGCTGGAAGGGGGTGGTTTTGCACGCATTTATGCGCCCGACGGGCAACTGCTGCATGCACCGCTGGCCGAGACGGCTGAGGGTATCGTGTACGCCGATATCGATCTCGGCATGATCTCGCTGGCCAAAACCGCTGCCGACCCGGCGGGGCACTATGCGCGGCCCGACGTGACACGGCTGCTGCTGGACAAGACGCCCAGGGACCCCGTGGTGTTCTCGCACCGTCAAAGCAAGGAGATCAGCCGTGTTGCCGGGGAGGAAGAACCGCTGCTGGTCTCGCGCGGCGAAGTGCCGGCTGCTCCGGCGCCGGCTTCGCGCAAGCCTGCCTGAACGGAACGCGCAGCAATGGAATCGGCCATTCCCTGGCATTTGCGCACCGACCGCACGCGGCCCCGCCGCATAACCGATGACTACGCGCCGCCTTACCCTGGCTTTGTGGCGCGCCACAAACCCGGCGTCAAGCGCATTGTCATGGCGTATTTTGGCCTGCAGTACCCGGGTGAAGCACCCGCGGACGCGGCAGCGGCTTTGCGGCGCCTCAGTGCGGCCTTTGCCGCCGCCGACGCACCGGGCCACTGGGATCGCGCGTCCTATGTCGATGAGGCCGGCTTCACCAATATCATTTCGACCGCGTATTGGGATGCGCCGACCCGCTTCGATGCCTGGTTTGCGGTTCATGGCCGTGACTGGACCGCCGATTCGCGGATGGCTGAGCGCGTCGGTTATTTCAGCGAAGTGCTGCGGCCCGGGGTGGAGCGATACGAAACGCTGTTTTCGAGCAATGACCGGGCCGAAGGTATTGCCGTGTTGGCCGACGGCATGAGCGACCTGGTGCAGGAGCATGCGTATTGGGGCGGCGCACGGGACCGCATCCCGCTGTCACAGACCGATGAAATGGCGCCTGCCGGCATGCCGCGGGTGGTCACCGAAGGCGCGCGCCGGCGGGTGCTGGCCCACGGCAATCTGTGCCTGATCCGTTCCGGCCAGGACTGGGCCGACACCGCCGCGGACGAGCGCCGCATGTACCAGCAGGACGTCGAGCCGGTGCTGCGCGCGGGTATGGACTTCCTGCGTGATGAGGGGCTGGCGATTGGCTGCTATGCCAATCGCTACATGCGCGTGATCGACCCCGGCGGCGCGCAAGCCGACAAGAGCTTCGGCATGGGCTGGTGGAAGAGCCTGGCGGACCTCGAGCGCTGGTCCGAGTCGCACCCCACGCACCTGGCGATTTTTGGCGCCGCGATGAAATACCTGTTGGCGCTTGGCCCGGCCGCTAAGCTCAAGCTGTACCACGAAGTGACTGTTGCGGCGGCTGACGAACAGTTTTTCGAGTACCTGAACTGCCACGACCGCACCGGTATGTTGCGCGCGGAATAAGTTTTTACTCTTGCAGCCGGGAGTGTATATTCATGGGCGGATAAAGCCAGGGGCCGATGGCCTGGAGGGTAAGTTGAACCTGATACAGATGGCCGGCACACGCTCCATGCACAAGCAGGGCTCCCTTGCCCTGGCAACCTCGCTTATCCACCGCAGCCGTTCCCTGGAGGAATTGCGCAAGGCTTTCTTTTTCATCGCGCCCAAATTCGTCCATGGCCATGCCTACGGCATGTACCTGTTGGACGAACAACTCAATGCGCAGACCGTGTTTTATTCCCACACCAATCTGGGATTCCTCAACGAATATGAAAATATCCGGGATTCCGATCCTATGTTCAAATGCCTATTGCAGAGACAGAAGTTCACCCATTCCCTGGAAATTTTTGACCTGCAAAAATGGCTCGAACAGCCCTTGCACGATTGCTTATCGCACTGGGGACTGGATTTTTCCATCCAGGCGCCCTTGGTCGTGGATGGCCAGGTCAAGGGAACGCTGAACATTGCCCGGGGCGGCAAAAGATACTTCGAAGCGGATTGCCTCATCTCGGCATCTTTTCTGTGCAGTGAAATGGATGCTGCCTTCAAGCGCATCCACGAGATGGAGGCATTGAAAAAAGCATTGGCACTGCACCAGGTGGCACCAGATATCAGGGTTTGCATTTCCCGCCGCGAGCAGGAAGTTCTTGAACTCGCCGTAAACGGACTGAGTAATCGTGTGATAGCCGGCCGCCTGGCGATCAGTGAAAACACGGTACGGCATCACCTCAAAAGGATTTACCAGGCATTTTGTGTGCATAACCGGGCGCAACTGGTGCAACGCGTTTACTCGGGGAATTCGCCGGCAATGCTGAATTGACAGCCCTTCGGACCGGTGCTTTCTTCGCCTGCCGCAACCTGGACGAGACCAACCCGATGAGTCAAACCCCAAGCACCAAGGCCGGCAATTCCTCCGTCTACTCCTGGTATATCGTATTTTTGTGCATGGTCGCCTACGTATTCTCGTTCATCGACCGGCAGGTCATTGCCTTGCTGGTGGGGCCCATACGCACGGATCTGCAGATCAGCGACACGCAATTCAGCTTGCTGCATGGGCTCGCTTTCGCCATCTTCTACGCCATCATGGGTTTGCCGATTGCCCGGCTGGCAGACACGCGCTCCCGCCCGGTGATCATCGCGATCGGGATCTTTGTCTGGAGCATAGCCACCGCGGTCTGTGGCGCAGCGAGGAATTTCTGGCAACTGTTTGCGGCACGCATGGCCGTGGGTGCGGGTGAAGCGGCCTTGTCACCCGCCGCGTATTCAATGATCTCGGACTCTTTTCCACGATCCCAACTCGGTTTGGCCCTGGGTATTTATTCGCTGGGGTCCTTCATCGGGTCAGGGCTGGCTTTCCTGATCGGTGGCACAGCCATCGCCTGGGTCAGCCAGTTCGGCACGCTCGACCTCCCGATCATTGGCTTGACCAAGCCGTGGCAGATGACGTTTTTCATTGTTGGAATCCCGGGTGTCATCATTGCCGCGCTGTTTTTCCTGACTGTTCGCGACCCGGAGCGCAAGGGTGTCGTCACCGCCGGCAGCGCCGGTTTTTCGATACGCGAGGTGTTGCGGTATATCCGCACCCACAAGCGCACGTTCCAGGCCCATTACTTTGGCTTTGGGTTTCTGGCACTCGCCCTGTTTGCCCTGCTCTCCTGGGCGCCGGCTTTCCTCATGCGCACTTACGAACTGACAGCAAGGGAAGCCGGGCTCTACCTGGGTTCGATGGTCCTGATCAGTAACACGGCCGGGGCCTTGTGCAGCGGCTGGCTGACCGACCGCTTTACCCGGCTGGGTCACACGGACGCCGCCCTGCGCTCCGGCTTGATCGGCGGACTGGGACTGGTCATTCCGTCCGCACTATTCTCATCGGCCGGGAATCTGCCTGCCACCCTGCTGGTCCTGGGACTGGCCATGTTTTTCGCCAGTTTTCCCATCGCCACCTCCGCCGCCGCCCTGCAGTGGATGGCGCCCAACCAGATGCGCGCCCAGGTGACGGCGTTGTTTTTCCTGTTCATGAACCTGCTGGGAATCACCGGCGGCGCAACACTGGTGGCCCTGTGCACGGATTACGTGTTCAGGAACGACCTTGCCGTGGG
>DATDPS010000029.1:0-6187 GCA_035292625.1 Lysobacterales bacterium
AGTGGCAATGGCCAGAGACAGCGTCATGAGCTGCGCGGCCGGCCAGTCAAGGATCTGCCGTGTACGGAGAAAAAGTTGCTTCTGGGTGTCGGAGAGGCTGGACTTCTCACAAGCCAGCCAGTCCACCATGCGATACATAAAGGCGCCGACGATGCCAAGGACGGCGAACCAGAAGATGATACCGAACCAGCGATGCAGGGATTCGCTGAATACGGCATTCACCGTTTTCACGCGGCAAAGGTCGAGGTCATCCGGCACATCGGAGCGCAACAAGGCGCCGAGGGCCGCCTCCCGGCTTTCCACATCAGCGGACTGGATGATGTCAACGACCTGGGTATCCAGGTCCCTGGCGCCAAAGGTGTAGACCAGAACGGCAATGGCCAGCAGAAAAATGCCGAGATTTCCGAACGCCGAGTAAACCAGCTGATTGACCAGGCCGAGCGCGAGCAAGGGCACGAACAGGATGAGCACGAATCCGGTCAGTTCGGCCCAGCCGGGCAAGCGGCAGAAAATTTCATCGGCCTGCCTGATCCAGCCGGCAAGCCACTGGTGCTTGCGCACCTGGCCCAGTTCGCGGATGAAGTGACACAGCGAAAATGCGAGGAGGATGGCAGTGATGGTCATGCGAGTGTTCTATCCGTATCTCAAGCCTGACGGCGATCTGAATGCGCTGATTCTAGCAGAGGCGGCACCCGGGTGGAGTGCATCCGTGTCGAGGTCCTTATTCTTTTCCGCGCGCCACCCGGGTGAGTTGGTCCAGATCACCGCCACCCTGCTGTTTGTACCAATCCGCCAGCAAGCGGAAAGCAATCGACACGGGGGCTGAAAGAAGCACGCTGCGGTCACGCACGGCCGCTGTCAGTTCATCCACGGTAAACCAGCGCAGTTCTTCCAGTTCATCCGATGCCAGGCAGTCGCGGCTTTGAGCTTCCGCGTAAAAACCACACATCGATGATGCAGGAAACGGCCAGGGTTGCGAAGAGACGTAATGGATTTCCCGCAAACGCACGTGTGATTCTTCATATACTTCCCGGACCACTGCATCTTCCAGGCTTTCGCCTGGTTCCACGAACCCCGCGAGGGTGGAAAAACGTTTTGGCGGCCAGCTGGCATTGCGTCCCAACAGGCAGGCGTTGCCGTGGGTGACGAGCACGATGATGGCCGGGTCGATGCGCGGAAACGACTGGCGGGCGCATTCCTCGTTGCTGCACACCAGCTTGTGACCGGCGGATTGCAGGCGGTTGGGGTGGCCGCAGACACCGCAGAAATGGTGGCGATGCTGCCAGTAGTGCAGCGCCTTGGCATACGCCAGCACTCCGGCATGTTTTGCATCCATATCGACCGAGGCGCGGCGCAGGTCGAGAAAACTCGCCTCCGGGCGTAATTGCAGCACGGCTTCGCGTTGGCGGTCATTGATGGAGACGGCAAAAAAGTAACGTTTGCCATCGGTGCCGAGCAGGGTGGGCGGCTGGATGCTGGAAAGATCATCCAGTTCCCCGGGTTTGAGATAGACAGCAAGCTGGCCGGAATCGCTAACCTCGATCAAGCTGCGGCTGCGCCACATCGGCACGAAACGGGCGGCCTCGGAATTGAGCGTCCGCGCCACCCATTCCGCGTCATCGCGATATTGGACCAGACGGTCGAGCCGGACGGAAGTGAACCGGTTACGGCGCGAGCGCGTTATCTGGTCAATGCTTACTCTGAGATCGACGCGTGACACGGTTCAGACAGAAAACGATGATCCGCAACCGCAGGTCGTTGCCGCGTTTGGGTTGCGGATGACGAATTGAGCACCCTGCAGATTTTCCGAATAGTCCACCTGGGCCCCCACGAGGTACTGGAAGCTGAGCGGGTCGACCAGCAAGGTCACTCCATCATTGGCAATGGCGATATCGTCCTCGGCTCGTTCTTCGTCGAAAGAAAAGCCATATTGAAAACCGGAACAGCCACCGCCGCTGATGTAAACGCGCAGCTTGAGATCGGGGTTGCGCTCTTCAAGAATGAGTTCCTGGACTTTACGCGCCGCAGCGTCGGTAAAGATGATTCCAGGCTGGCCGGTGTGTTCCAAAGTTTCCATGGTGTTTAATTCAATGCCTGGTGTCAGTGTTTACGATATGGAGCAGTTTACGCCAATTTCAATCATTTTCCCCATCAGTGCCTGTCGCTACGACGGCTTGCTGCTCCGGTGCTCCGGCCCCGGTTGTTTCTGGGATTGGCTCGGAGTCAGGTGCGGTCAGTGTGTTCCAGTCGAAACCGCGGCTGGGCGGTTTTCCCTGGCCTTTCGTATGCAGGGTTACCAGCAGCCGGGATGGGGCAAAATGTTCCGGCAAAGCAATGTACCCTTCGAGTTGCTGGAAGTATTTGAAACGGAATTCGGGCGCGGGTTGGCTGCCGTCGCCCAGGCGGGACCAGGACAAGGTGAGCGGCCGGTCGTCCTGGGTGCCTTCGACTTCCATGCTGACACTGCCGCTGATGATGGCTGAGCGGCGCAGGTTTTGCGTCAGCGTCAAAACGTAACGAAAAACCCGCTCGGAGCCGGTCGGGTTCAGTTCCAGGTGATAGACAGCAAGACCCGATTGCGTGCCGCTGGCGCCCGCAAGCCGCTGGTAAAACTCCAGTTCGCCTTGCAAGCGATTGAGCTCCGTCTGCCGCCCGCTTTCCTCCTGGCGCAGCAGTTGGTTGGCGCGGCGTATCACGTCCGCTTCGTGCTCCGCGACTTTTTGCTGCAGCTTGCTGTCTTCCAGGCGCGAAGTAAGTGAGCGGATTTCTGCCCGTTGTGTCTTGATCCGCACTTTGGCCTTGACCAGGTCTGGCGCTGCCCGATGCAAGGTAATGGTGTACACGGCGCTCAGCACGCACAAGAGGAGCACGGCGATGGCGCTGATGCGCAAACTCTTGGGCAATTTTTTCCAGGGCAATGCCATCGGCGAAGTTTGAGCGCTTCCGCTGGTGACGTCTACGGTGGTAAACGGTTGCGAAAAGTGCGCGAAACGCGGGCGAGAAAAAAGCGGCCGAAGCCGCTTAGTCCCTGCATTATTTTTATTTTGTTCTACGTTATTATTCTATTCCGAGGCAATATCCCCGTGATTGGTTGAAGTTTATACATCGTTGCAATGGACTCCGTCAAGCACGAATAAAATTCAATTTGTGGAATGATCAGGAATGTACATGCTTTGGTTGAAGTCTTTTCATCCCATATTCCTCGTCACCTGATTCGCGGGTTTGTCGAGCGCTGGCCAAGGAACTGAAAGTAACCGCCGGGCTCCCTTGGCCGCACGGAAGTCCGATCTGATTCTCGATCCCGGAAAGATTGTCAGTTGGTTTGATAGTCGGCAAAGAGTCCGAGCCAATCGCGCGTGGTGTCAGCGATGACCAGGAACTCGGGGTTGAGGAGGGAGGGTTTGCAGTTGTAGCGCAGCGGTTGGCCGTCGAGGGTGACCACCTTGCCGCCAGCTGCCGTCACCACGGCGTGCGCCGCCGCGGTATCCCATTCCGAGGTCGGCCCGAGGCGCGGATAGAAATCGGCTTTGCCTTCGGCCACCAGGCAGAACTTCAGGGAGCTGCCCATGCTGGTCAGTTCGTAATCACCGAGGGCTGCCAGATATCGATCGAGCACGGGGTTGGCGTGGGACCGGCTGCCGACCACCACCACCGGGTCGGCACACGGCAGGCGCACCGCAATGGTTTCGACGCGGCCACTCGCATCCGCGCGCCCGGCGCCCTGACCGGCGATGCCCCAGTAGCTCACGCCGCTGACCGGCACGTGCACCACGCCCATCACGGGTTCGTGGTTGCGCACCAGGGCGATGTTGACGGTGAACTCACCGTTGCGCTTGATAAACTCCCTGGTGCCATCCAGGGGATCGACCAGCCAATATTCATTCCAGCCGGAGCGGCTGGCGAATTCCACTGTGGCCGACTCTTCCGACAGCAAGGGAGTTCCCGGCGTCAGATCGATCAGCGCATCCCGGATCAGATTGTGGCTGGCGAGGTCGGCCTCGGTCAGGGGGGATGCGTCGTCCTTGTGCACGACATCGATCTCCCCGCCGTAGATTCGCAGTATGGCTTCACCTGCCTGCCTGCTGATGCGGATGATGTCCCGCAGGAGCGATTCGGGCTGCAAATGATTCAAGCGGACTTCTCCGCGGCCAGGTAGTCGCGGGCGATGTACAGGGCGGCTATGGTGCGGCCCTCGGTACAATCTTCGCGGGCGGTGATGGTCAGCAGGTCATCGATGGGCCAGGGCACCACTTCCAGTTCTTCGGGTTCATCGCCCGGCAGTTTCTCCGCATACAGGTCGCGTGCCAGCACCACCCGCGTGATGTGGGTCATGTACGCGGGCGCCAGGCTGAGACGAGTCAATTCAATGAGCTCTCGGGCGCCGAAACCGATCTCCTCCTTGAGCTCTCGCTGGGCGGCTTCCAGTACGGTTTCGTGCGGCTCCAGCCGGCCCTTGGGCAGGCCGATCTCATACTGGTGCAGGCCGGCCGCATACTCGCGCACCAGCAGCACCGTCTTTTCATCTTTCATGGGCACAATGATGACCGCGCCCAGGCCTTGCGATTTCAGGCGTTCGTAAGTGCGCCTGGTGCCATTTGAAAACTCCAGGTCCAGCTGTTCGACTTCGAACAAATTACTGGGATCGCGCAGACGCCGCCGGTGGATCACGGGCAATTGAGGTGGCGGCTTGTCGATCATTGGCCGGCGCCTCGCGTAAGCATTTCCAGCAATTGGGCATGCAGGCCGGGCGCCGCCGCCAGCACCGAGCTGGTGTCCAGGCCCGGGGGTTTGCCATCCAGGTCTGTAAACACGCCCCCTGCTTCACGCACGATGACTGCCAGCGCGGCGATGTCGAGGATGTTCACATCCGATTCGATCACGGCATCGACCTGCCCGGCGGCCAGGCGGTGGTAGTGGTAATAGTCGCCATAACCGCGCGTGCGGCCGGCGCCTGCAAGTATCCGCCCCAGCGCGCTCCAGCGCCGCGACGCGGCCAGCGACTGTATGTTGCCGGTCGATATGGTGGCTTCCCGGAGCGTGGCCATCTGGCGCACTCTGACTGGCTTGCCATCGAGTTGCGCACCCTGGCCCCGCACCGCCCAGGCCAGCTCATGGTGCGCTGGTGCCGAGGATACGCCGAGCAGCAGTTCGCCGCGGTGCATCAGGGCAATCTGGGTTGAAAACATGCCGTAACCGGCGACGAAACTCTTGGTGCCGTCGATCGGATCAACCAGCCACAGGTATTCGGCTGTCTCTGTCGTGCGGCCGCTTTCCTCACCGTAAAAACCGTGTTGGGGAAAGGCGTCAAGCAGCATGCCGCGAATCATGTCTTCGGCTTCGCGGTCGGCTACCGTGACCGGGGTTTGATCGGGTTTGATATCCACCCTGAACTCGCCGCGATAATAACTCCGGATCACTTCAGCCGATGCCTTGGCGGCGGCAATGGCGACCTGCAGGAATTTCTCCATGTTTAACTCCGATTTATGCTCTTGCCCACCAATCCGACTGGTGTGTCGGTGCAGCCATGAGATAATGCCCTCGCTTGGCCGGCATTGCCTGATGATAACAAAACCCGTATTCAGCACGCCTGCAGTACCGCGTGGCGGTCGGGTTTCCAGGACCATGCAAATGCGTAATCACCGAATCCATACTGAACTGGCACTTGAACCCGGAAAGACTGTCATTTTACCCGCTGAGCCGGCCCATTACCTGTCGCGGGTGTTGCGCGCGGTGGCCGGGCAAACGATAGTGCTGTTCAACGGCAACGGGCTCGACTATAAGGCGGAAATCACGGGTTTCCGCCGTGATACCGTCCAGCTCATGGTACACGGCAGCCTGCCGGCATGTTCCGAGTCGCCGCTGCAGCTGACGCTGGTCCAGGCGGTCAGTCGCGGTGAGCGCATGGACCTCACCCTGCAAAAGGCCACCGAGTTGGGCGTGATGGCCTTTCAGCCGGTATTCACGGCTCGCACTGAGGTGCGTCTGACTGCGGACAAAACCATGCGGCGCATGGAGCACTGGCGCAAAGTGATCATTTCAGCCTGCGAGCAGAGTGGCCGCGCCTGCCTGCCGGCTTTGCATGAACCGGTCGATCTGCTGCACTGGATGCAAAGTGAGACGCAGGCCAGCCGCGTGGTGCTGGCGCCAGGAGCGTCCCGTTCGCTGGCGGGATTGTCCGTGGCGGGGG
>DATDPS010000030.1:0-2513 GCA_035292625.1 Lysobacterales bacterium
CATCGAGGTTGTCGCTGGCCATCAAGCACCCTCTCTGGGCGCCTTTTTCCCGCAGCAAGCGGGTGAGCTTGCGGGTATCGATGCCGGCGATGCCCGGCTTGCCGTGGCGGAGCAGATAATCGCTCAGCGTTTCTTCCGCGCGCCAGTTGCTGTGCCGCAAAGGCAGGTCGCGCACCACCAGCCCCGATGCGTGTATCAAAGCCGCTTCGTCGTCCTCGGCGTTGACGCCCACGTTGCCGATGTGCGGGTAGGTGAGGGTGACGATCTGCCGCGCATAGGACGGGTCGCTGAGGATTTCCTGGTAGCCGGTCAAGGCGGTGTTGAATACCACCTCGCCGGTGGAGCAGGTGGGCGCACCGATGGACACGCCACGAAACACGGAGCCGTCCTCCAGAACCAACAACGCGGGTTTGTTCAAATTTGCGCCACTTTAGATGTGCAAAACGGGATGAACCTGAATGAGGTTCTTCCCGTTCGCGGTTGCGTAAAATACACCGAATTTTAACCCGGAAACGCCGCTTGTTGGAAAACAAGTCTTCCTTCCCAGGAGTTTTATCGTGAGCGCATCGAAATACCGTCTTCCCCCCGAATGGATGCCGCAGAGTGCGGTGCTGATCGCCTGGCCACAGGCGACGGGCGATTTCAGCCGCTGGCTGTCTGCCGTGGAGGACGATTACGGCGCCATCGCCCGGGAAATCAGCCGCCGGGAGCCCCTGATCGTCGCTTGTCAGGACGACCGCCACCAGGTGCACGTCCGCGAATGTCTGGTACGCCATGGGGCGAAGGTGGCCAATTTGCGTCTGGTCAACCTGCCCTACGACGATATCTGGGTGCGCGACACTGCGCCGCTGACCGTGGTCGACGGTGCGCGTCCGCGGTTGCTGGATTTCCGCTTCACGGGTTGGGGCAACAAGCATTCCCACGCCGCCGACGCGCGGCTGGCCGGGCAACTGGCCAAAAGCGGCGTGTTCGCAGAGGCGGATTACCAAACGCTGCCGTTGGTGCTGGAAGGCGGCAGTATCGAGGTGGACGGGCAGGGCAGCCTGCTGACCACTCGCCATTGCCTGCTCAATCCCAACCGCAATCCGGAGTTGGCCCAAGCCGAGATCGAAACCGAACTGAAGAGCCTTTTCGGTGTGGAACGCATCCTCTGGCTGGAGCACGGACACATTGCCGGTGACGATACCGATGCGCATGTCGACACGCTGGCGCGTTTTTGTTCAGCCGACACCATTGCCTACACGGCCTGCACCGAGCCGGAGGACGAGCATTTCGAGGCTCTCGCCGCCCTGCACGCGCAACTGGAAACTTTTCGCACTGCGGATGGGCGGCCTTATCGCCTGGTGGGTCTGCCGATTCCTGGGGCCATCTTCGACGAAGACGGCAAGCGACTGCCGGCGACTTACGCCAATTTCCTGGTGGTCAACGGCGCGGTGCTGGTGCCGGTGTACGACGATCCCGCCGATGCCGTTTCCCTGTCACGGCTGGCGGGCTGTTTTCCTGGAAGAGAGATTGTGCCCGTGCCCTGCCGGGGCCTGATCCACCAGTACGGCAGCCTGCACTGCATGAGCATGCAGTTTCCCGCGGCGCTGAGTCTCGAAGTTGGCTGAATCCACTCAGCTTGTTCCGTGCTTTTGCGCCAACTCCCTGGTGTCTTCATCCGCATCGAAGCAGCACTCCCGGACCAGGCTGTCGGTCAACAGGCCGAGTTTGTCCAGCTGAACGACGGCGCGGTGACGGCAGGTGCTGCAGGGCGTATTTTCGTAAGCCCACAGCAGTGCCTGGTGCAAATCGCGGTCCCCCTGTTTTTCGACTAAATCGATGACGCCCATTGCCAGGCTGTGAGCGTCGTCGGCGTCGGGCTGAATGGTTGCGAGGGCGCGGCAGATCAAGTCCGCATCGCCGTTGCTGTAGTTGTGCAGGAACAGGTCAAGCACCCCGCTATCGGGTCCCAAGACGGCACCGGTGGCCAGCTTTTGTCTCGCCAGTTGGTGTACTCGAGCGTCTGCTGTGTGCGCTAAGGCTACTAAGGCAGCCTCTTTCAGTTCCTCAACAGGGCCTGTGGCCCAATCGAATAATCGTGGGTGCAGCCTGGGCAGCGGGACGCGGCGGAAGACCCATAACAAGCGCGCCAGGGTCGCTTCTTTATTTTCGCTGAGGAGGACTGCATAGACTTGCTCCAGTTCTTCGGCCGTGGCGTAGCGGCCGAACGCAAAATAGCAGCCACGTCCCTGGGCCTTTTGAGCATCCCTGAGGATTTGTCTCAGAGGATATTTTTCGCGCATCCGCTGCCGCGATTCGGCTCTCTGTTGCTCTTTCTCTTCTTTGGTTCCGGCACGCGGATAGAGTTGGCGGATTTTTTCCAGATAATCCCAATAAGCCTGGATGGTCGGCTCGGTTTGCGCGTTTTGAGACAACGCTTGTTTGTACTGCTGCGTTTCCGGTTCGCCGACTTCAAGGTACCAACTGTTGACGTTGTCGTCCGGATTGGCCAGCAGCCTTTGTCCATAAAT
>DATDPS010000031.1:0-14000 GCA_035292625.1 Lysobacterales bacterium
CAGTAAAAATCTGCTTCAGACAAACTACAAAATTCACTGTAAATTACTACCGGGATCAGTCATAATCCAAGTCACTGGCAAATGATCGTAGGTTGGAATTGATATACTGATAGCCGCTTAATTCATTGATTCAAGTATAATTAGTGTGGTAAAAATCCCCAGGGAAAAGGGATTTGGAGAACGGGTGCTATGGAAAGCATAAACCTGCTCGTCACAGACAAGTCGCCTGAAGTGGCGGAACACATTAGTTCTCTGCTGCGCAATTCAGGAATTAAAATTCATGTGATTCATGCGGCCAGGGCGGTGGAGGTTAAACGCGCGCTGGAGCAAACTCCACCTGTTCTACTCATATACGCCAGGCCCGAAGCAGCTACCGCCAGCGTCGAAGAAGTCAGCTCTCTGGCCAATGAATACTCTGTTCCGTTTGCCTTGTACTCCGATTTCCAAAATCCCGCGGAACTGATTGAAGTTCTCCGCTCGACCTCTTGCCTGGTCATTCATTCAGAGAGCGCATCACAGCTGACGGACACCGTTGGCCGCCTTATTGCGCGCCATGAATTCAATTTCAGCCAGGCGCGTCAGCGCAGCCAAATGGAGGAACTTGAACACCGTTACGATTTGTTGCTGGAAAGCGCGCGTGATGCGATGGCATACATTCACGAGGGTTTGCACGTGTACGCCAACCGGGCCTATCTGGAAGCATTGCATGTCAAAGCCTTGCCAGAAATAGCCGGGCTTTCCTTACTCGATTTGATGAAAGCAGAAGGTCTGAACCTGAAAAAAACATTCCAGGGCCTGTCACGGGGTGAATTTCCGCAGGCGGCCCTTGAAGTCATTATCACCCGGCCTGATGGAACAACGTTTGAAGCCAATCTTTCATTTTCACCTGCCCGTTACAACGGCGAAGCTTGCACGCAAATGCTGGTACATCAACGGGATGCCGCGGCCGGCCTGGCTGTTGAACTGGAGCGGATGCGCATAACAGACCCTGTCACCCAGCTCCGGAACAAGCGTTACTTCGCCGATGTGTTGGAAACCGAACTTGCCCAACCCCGCAAAGTGGATTCCGTGTCCGCCATTTTGTTGGTCGAGCCTGACGGCATGTCCGATCTTGTGGAGGAGCTCGATGCGGCAAATCTGGACGCATTTGTTGCCGACCTCGCCCGTGTATTGGGTTCCTGCCTGGGAGAGCACGACGTGGCGGCGAGGGTCAGCGATCATGGCTTTGCAGTTTTAACCCGGCAAACCGGTATGGAGAACGTGGAGGGGCTTTGCAGCCGAATTCTTAAAACCTATTGTGGACACCTGGTTGAATTTGAAGATCGATCGATTTCGGTATCGTGCAGCATCGGTATCGCTACGCTGGGACGTCTCGCTCACAACTCTGCCGAAGTGCTTGCGGGCGCCCGGAAAGCACTGGCCGAGGCTGCCGAAACCGGTAACCGGGCAATAACCTTCAGGCCCCAATTGGTAGCCGTCAGCAGCTTCGAGGATGACCGGCAGTGGGTGGATCGAATCAAGGTAGCCCTGGCCCACCGGGATTTCTATTCGGTGCAGCAATCCATTATCGACCTCGATGGTGAAGGTGAGCACCTGATGGAAAATCTCACCTATCTGCATGACGAGGCGGGCGACCTCGGACCATCAAAGTTCATGAACATCGCAGAGCGCAATGATCTTGCCGGTTCCATTGACCGGCAAGTAATTCCGGGCCTGCTGAAAACATTTATTGAGAGCTCCGACAAGCAGATCATCAGCCTCAGCAATAACTCCATCATGGATTATGGGTTTCCCGCCTGGCTTGGCGAGCAAATGAAGCAAAGTTGCGTCGAGGGAAACAGGTTGATTATCCAGATCAGCGCCACCGCGGCGCAGTCCAATCTCAAGCCCTTACAGCGGTTGATGAATGAGTTCGAGCCGCTTGGATGCGGGCTGTCTATCTCCGCATTCGATGCAGACCGGCGCACGCGCCAGGCGCTGGATCATTTAAACCCTTCCTACATCAAACTTGCACCCTACCTGACCGACAAACTGACGGGCAATACCGCAAACCAGGAAACCATTCGTAAAATAGTGGACGCGGCTGAAGCACGCAAAGCCTGTGTTATTGCCGATGAAGTAGCTGACACATCGAGCCTGGCCATTCTATGGCAGTGTGGTGTAAAGCTGATAGCAGGCGCATTCATCAAGGAAACCTCGCAGGTAGTCGGTCAGTAGGTGCCTTGCATTTTGGCTCCCTGGTGGCGGCGATCGCAAGCCACCTTCAGGCCAGAAAATCCGCTGGCAAAACGCCTGCCCAGGTTGCGCAGCTTGCCTATAAGCACAAACTTTAAGTGACCGTATGAAAACGCCATGAGGGTGCTGCGCAGTCACGGTATAATGGCGCCATTATCTCAATGGTAAGAAACAATGAACCCAAATTACCTGGACTTTGAACAACCCATTGCAGAGCTGCAGGCAAAGATCGACGAACTGCGCAACGTGGGTTCGGACAATGCCATAAACCTGGATGAAGAAATCCAGCGGTTGCAGGTCAAGATGCGCCAGAAAATCAAAAGCATCTTCAGTGACCTTTCACCGTGGCAGGTATCCCAACTCAGCCGTCATCCACTAAGACCCTACACGCTGGATTACGTGGAAAAGATCTTTGATGATTTCCACGAACTGCATGGAGATCGCTCATTCGCCGATGACCATGCCATCGTCGGTGGGCTTGTACGATTCCGCCAAAGGGCGGCCATGTTCATTGGACAACAAAAGGGCCGCGACACCAAGGCCAAGGTGTTCCGCAATTTTGGCATGCCCCGGCCTGAAGGCTATCGCAAGGCCTTGCGCTTGATGAACATGGCAGCCCGTTTTCGGCTGCCCTTGCTGACTTTCATCGATACACCCGGAGCGTACCCCGGCGTAGGCGCTGAAGAGCGAGGTCAATCCGAAGCAATTGCCCGGAACCTGGAAACGATGTCGCGGCTGCCAGTACCGATCGTTTGTACCATCATAGGCGAAGGCGGATCTGGCGGAGCATTGGCGATTGGTGTCGGGGACCGGGTGAACATGCTTGAGTACAGCACATACTCGGTCATTACACCGGAAGGTTGCGCTTCGATCCTGTGGAAAGATTCCGCCAATGCTGAAGCGGCGGCAACCGCGCTGGGAATCACTTCCGAAAGGCTCAAGTCTCTGGGACTTATTGATGAGATTATTCCGGAACCCCTTGGCGGTGCACACAAGGAACCCGATGAGGTGGCACGAAGAATCGCTGACTGCATGGAACGCCAACTGGATCAGCTGGCAGCCATGCCAGTTGAGCGCCTCCTGGAGACACGCTACCAACGCCTGCTTTCCTATGGCGAATTCCAGGGCTGAAGCCGGTTGGAAATCCTGATTTGAAGACAGAAAGCAGGTTGCTCGAGGTTCTGCGCTCAGTTCTGTGCCGTTTCGCCACCGCACCGAGGGTGTGGATTGGGTTCAGTGGCGGCGCTGATTCCACCGCCCTGCTGGTGGCAGTTAATGAACTGGCCGCGGAAATGCCCATCAATTTTCTGGCGGTGCACTTCAACCATGGTCTGCAGGCAGCAGCCACTGGGTGGCAAGACCACTGCCAGTCTTTCTGCGAATCCAGGCGGATACCTTTCCGCGCCGAGCAGTTGCTGTTGAAATCTCGTCATGGCGGGAGCCCCGAGGAGCAGGCTCGGCAATGTCGTTACACGGCAGTGGAGCGCTTGCTGGGCAAAGGGGACATTTTCCTGACCGCGCACCATGCTGACGATAATGCCGAAACCCTGATGCTCAACCTGATGCGTGGAAGCGGCGTGGACGGCCTGGCAGGTATTCCCCAGCAGCGAAAAATGGGCTGGGGCTGGGTGGTTCGACCGCTGCTGGATTTTCGCCGCTGTGATCTGGAGAAGTTTCTGCGGGAACGCGGCATTATTTGGCTGGAAGATCCTTCAAATCTCGAGCAGAAATTTGATCGCAATTTTCTAAGAAATGCCGTATTTCCCGAACTGGAAAAACGCTGGCCAGGAGCGGTGCTGCGAATGAATCAAACCGCCGGCCATGCACGCCAGTTGACAACGACGGTTGCCAAGCTGCTTGCAGGAGTCCATGGCAGCTTGATACTCGACGATTTCACTCTGGCGCTGCAGCCCCTGCGAAGTCTCGATACGGAATTACAGGCAGTCTTGCTTCGGCAGTGGGTCAGGGACCAGGACATTATCACACCGCCCAGGCGGCGCTTGCTCGAGTTTTTGCATCAACTCAATGCCTGTGCAGTGCGCGGTACGCGGGCAGAATTGCGGTGGGCCAACTGCATGATCAAGCAGCACGGGCAGCTGCTCTGGCTGCACAGGATGCCAGGTCCCGCCACCTGCCCCGCTCGCAGTTGGACTGGTGGTGCTGAACTGGACCTGGGTTCGGAACATGGCAAATTGCATGTGTCTGGCAGCCTGTCAACTGTGCCGCCGGGTTGGGAGATTGGGCCCCGTAAAGAGAGCGCCAGCATGTTATTGCAGGAATTTGGTAGCCACCGGAAAGTGAAAGAACTGATGCGACTCTGTGGAATTCCGTCCTGGTTGCGCGACTCAATACCCGTGCTCTATTGGCACGGTGAAGTTGCTGCGGTTGGCGATTGGCTGGTCAGCCCCCCACTGCGCAAGCATTTGACTGAACTGGGCGCCAGCTATCGCTGGGAGCCACACGACCCCTTGCTGTGCAAATTACAATCGGTTAGTGTCCAATCCTTGCAGTGAGCAGAATCACCCAATGAGCAAGTCTCCAGTTCAACAACCTGATTTCGAAAAGTCCCTGGCAGAGCTGGAAGGCCTGGTTGTGAAGCTTGAATCCGGGGAGTTGAGTCTTGACCAGTCCCTGGCTTACTTCAAACGTGGGGTCGAACTCACCCGGCATTGCCAGTCCGTTCTGGACGAGGCTCAGCAGGCGGTTGAACTTTTGACCCAATCTGACAGTGCAAACAAGCAGTCACCTGTTGAAGACTCCATCTGAGGCCGATGAGCCATTTGCCGCCTGGCAGCGGCACTTTGAAACAGTGCTTGATCAGCATTTGCTACCAGAGACGTGTGAGCCCAGCCGGCTGCATCAAGCCATGCGTTACTCCGCCCTGTCGGGTGGCAAGCGAATTCGCCCCTTGCTCGTTTATGCCTCTGGCCAGTTGGTGAACCCGGGCCTCGGCTCCCTGGATGCAATTGCCTGCGCGGTTGAGCTGATTCACGCCTACTCTTTGATCCATGATGACCTGCCGGCCATGGACGATGATGATTTGCGTCGCGGGCGTGCTACCTGTCATCTCGCTTTCGATGAGGCAACGGCCATACTGGCGGGAGATGCGCTTCAAGCCCTGGCGTTTCGTATTCTGGCGGGTAATGTGCAGACTTTACCCCGGATCACCATCCGGCTGGTGAGCGAACTGGCCCAGGCATGTGGTTCCAGCGGCATGGCAGGTGGGCAGATGATGGACCTGCAAGTAACCGGACGCAGTCTGGATATAGCGGTCCTGGAGCATATACATGAACTCAAAACGGGCGCCCTGATTCGCTACGCGGTCCTGGCGCCTGGCTATCTCGCTGGAAGCGATTCCGCTACGCTGGACGCTCTTGCCCATTATGGGCGTTGTGTCGGGCTGGGGTTCCAGATTCGCGATGACATTCTCGACGTCATCGGCGATTCCGCCAGCCTGGGGAAAAACCCGCACGCCGATGCAGAACGGGACAAGCCAACCTTCCCGGCGCTGATCGGGCTGGATGCTTCCCACAAACGAGCAGGCATGTTGCTTGATGAGGCTTTGGAGTGCCTTGGCCGGATCAAGGGGGATACGCGCAGCCTTGCCAGTTTGGCCGAACACATGGTCAGCCGGGATTGTTAGCGTCAAAACCCCACCGCGGTTAAAATAGATCCTATGAATCCAGAGCACTATCCCCTGCTGAGCTCGATCCAGTCACCAGCTGACCTGCGCAAACTTGATGAGGGTCGATTACCGCAGGTGGCGGATGAGTTGCGCCGCTTCCTGATTGAGTCGGTTGCTTGCAGTGGGGGACATTTTGGCGCCGGGCTCGGTTGCATAGAACTGACGGTCGCTTTGCACTTCCTCTACAACACACCTCATGACCGCATTGTCTGGGATGTCGGTCACCAGGCTTACCCGCACAAGATTCTTTGTGGACGTGCTGATCGCATCAGAACCATCAAGCAGCTGCAAGGTCTGGCGCCCTTCCCGAAGCGTAATGAAAGCCCGTACGACGCGTTTGGCACAGGCCATTCCTCTACGTCCATAAGCGCTGCATTGGGCATGGCCATCGCATCCAGAAGCCAGGGTATAGAGCGCAAGTGCGTGGCGGTCATTGGCGACGGCGCCATGACTGCCGGAATGGCCTACGAAGCGCTTAACCATGGTGGCGCCCTGGACTCTGACTTACTGGTCGTCCTGAACGAGAACCAAATGTCCATATCTCCCAATGTGGGCGCGCTGACGAAAATGCTGGGGCGGTTGATGAGCGGCCCAACAGTGACCGGCATTCGCGAGCGCAGCAAGAAGCTCATGCGCCCGGATTCCCGCACCTGGCGCTTCATGAGCCGCTGGGAGGAGCACATAAAGGGCATGGTCATGCCCAGTACCTTGTTCGAAGAACTCGGTTTTAACTACCTCGGCCCGATCGATGGCCATGACCTGCCCAACCTGGTCCGGACGATACGCACCGCGCGTGACATCAAAGGCCCAAACCTGCTGCACATTATTACTGCCAAAGGGAAAGGTTATGCCCCGGCGGAAAAAGACCCAGTCAAGTACCACGCAGTCGGCCCATTCGACCCCAGCAAAGGTATAGAAAGGAAGGCTGCCGCGGAACCGAAAAAGATCAGCTACACAGAAATATTTGGACAGTGGCTCTGCGATATGGCGGCCAACGACCCCAGTCTGCTGGCCATCACTCCAGCCATGTGTGAAGGCTCAGGTATGGTCGAATTCCATCAGCGGTTTCCGGGACGTTATTTTGACGTGGGTATTGCAGAGCAGCACAGCGTGACGCTGGCTGCCGGCATGGCGTGCGAGGGCGCGCATCCCGTGGTGGCCATCTACAGCACCTTTTTACAACGCGCCTATGATCAGCTGGTGCATGACGTTGCGCTGCAGAACCTGCCGGTGCTGTTTGCCATCGACAGGGCGGGACTGGTTGGACCGGATGGGCCAACTCACGCCGGTAGCTTTGACCTGAGCTTCCTGCGCTGCATACCCAACATCTTGATCATGGCACCATCGGACGAGAACGAGTGCAGGCAAATGCTCTACACCGGGTTCCGTTATCCAGGCCCCGCTGCAGTGCGTTATCCGCGTGGCAGTGGCCCCGGTATGGCCGTGCAAAGTACGATGACGGAGCTTCCGATTGGCAAATCACAGGAAGTGCGTAGCGGACACACGCTTGCCATACTGGCTTTCGGCAGCATGGTTGAGCCCTGCGCGGCAATCGCCGATGACATGGACGCTACACTGATCAACATGCGTTTCGTAAAGCCCCTGGATCATGCGGCGATTATTCAAGCGGCCCACCAGCATGCCTACCTGGTTACGGTAGAGGAAAATGCCAAAGCCGGAGGAGCTGGCAGCGGTGTCAACGAGGTGCTCGCCGCAGCGGCGATGACGCTGCCCGTGCTTAACATAGGGCTAAATGATTCCTTTGTGGAACATGGAACCCGCGAGCAGTGCCTGCAATTTGCCGGCCTCGACAGCAGGGGAATTCAATTGCAGATAGATGGGTTCCTGGCTGGTTTCAATGCTGGCACCGCTTTAAACACAGCCAGCCGGGTTAACCGTTTTTAGCGGTTTCGCGACATCTTCTCACTTCAAATACCGTCCCCACTGCCGGCTTACAGCCGTGGTCAGGGAGCCAGCCTGGCGATTTGACGGTCATGCCAGCGCGACAAAATCAGCAAGGCCGCGCACGCACCCACCATGGCCAGGAACATGTCCGATTGGGTGTCCCAGACATAACCCTGGGTCCCGAGAAATGACTCGGCGGCTTCCTCGCTGAACACGGCCACCCACCATTCCACCAACTCGTACAGGGCACTTATGGCCAGACACATGGAAACCACTACAAAGGATAACCAACCTGGGCGTGCAATGACGTGGTTCCGCAGTAGCACCTCGCGCGCAATGATTGCAGGGATGAAACCCTGCGCCAGGTGGCCCAGCTTGTCATAATCATTGCGGTCACCGCCGTTCCAATCGCGCAGCCACTCTCCCGCTGGCACTTCAGCGTACGTATAGTGCCCGCCAACCATCAGGATAACGGCATGCAGCAGGATCAGGATATAAGCCATGGGGGTGAGCGGAAATGTGCGCCGGGTGAGTGTCAGGACCACCAGCCCGACCAGTGCAGGAAGCACTTCCAGCCACCAGGTCGGATAGTCGTGTGGCTTCCAGGCCGACCATGACAGTACCAAGAAAAACGCAAGCAACCACGCGGCCCTGGAAACTGACATGGTATTTTCGTCCGTGAACGACTGCTGCAAATTATGCGCCCAGGGGTACCCGCGATTCACCCCGGCGTTGACGGAAGAACATCACGCCGGGCCCGTCGTGTGGTTCACGGAACTGTCCTGAGGCCTTAATCGTTTTCACGAATACGTACGGCAAGCACGTCGCAATTGGAACCATGCAATACAGAATTTGCGGTTGCCCCCAGCAGAAGCTGAACCCCTTTTTGGCCATGAGTTCCAAGTACCACCAATTCAACCTGGTTTTCATCCGTAAACCGGTGGATTTCCTTGGCTGGAGCTCCATTGAGAAAATGCCGGCACCGTGCCGGAATGCCGTACTGATCGCCCAGTGCGTCCAGCCTGCCCTTAAGTTCCTTCTTGAGATTTTCTTCCACTTCGCTCATGCCCACGAAAACCGGGCCATACGGAACCACTCCCATGTAAACCGAGTCCAGGGGCTCCTGCACATAAACAAGATGAACCGTGCAATCTTTGCCGGTGACATCGAGGGCTCGTTGGATGATGCCATTGGATTCATTGCTAAGATCGACCGCCACTGCTACCGTTTTGTATCCTGCCATGATGTAGTGTTCCCCGGTTGGTTTAACTGGTAGCTGTTATTCTAGCCCACGATCGGGCAGTTTGTATGATGGAAGTCAACCACACCATCGAAGTTGCCCCCTATGCTCTATTTCATCGCAAATACAGTGGAGCCCACCAGTGAGCAAAACAATGGAACAATTGATGGCACGCAAAGTTGAATTGATCGATCGGCTGGAAGCTATTCGGAGAGATCTTGCGCAGGGATTGCCAGCCGATGCCGAAGATCAGGCCATCCAGCTTGAAAACATGGGGGTCTTGCAAGAGATTCACCGCCTGGCTGAAACGGAGCTACGTGCCATCGAGCAAGAGCTTTCCAAGCATCAGGGTCAAACCTGATCCGCGCAATCAGGTGCCCTGCCAGGATGCCCCGGCATATGCGCGCAGTCCGAATCCACCAATGTGGGCCGCTGACCCTCGATTTCAAAGGCTTGCGGCTGGATTCACTGCCCATTCCAGAACCTGCCGACGGTGAAGTGCTGATCCGGGTGGCGGCTTGCGGCGTATGTCACACAGATCTGGATGAAATAGAAAGCCGTGCTGCCCCAAGCCGGATGCCAATGACGCCGGGCCACCAGGTGGTGGGCACCGTGGCGGCACAGGGGCCTGGCTGTGCATCAACCATCATGAGCCAACGAGTCGGCGTTGCCTGGATACACTCCTCGTGCGGAAATTGCGCATATTGTCGCCAGGGGCTGGAAAACCTGTGCGAAGAATTTCAAGCCAGCGGACGCGACCAACCCGGCGGCTATGCGGAGTACATGACTGCGCCAGAGGCTTTTGTACATGAGATTCCGGAGGCAATTTCCAGCCTTCAGGCCGCGCCTCTGCTTTGCGCTGGCGCCGTCGGTTATCGGGCGCTGCGGATGACCGGTTTACAAGACGGTGAAACTTTGGGACTGACCGGCTTTGGCGCCTCCGGCCACCTGGTATTGCAGATGGCCCGTTACCTTTTTCCCCAAACGCAAGTATATGTGTTCGCGCGTAGCGCCAGGGAACGGGAATTTGCTCTTGCGCTGGGCGCACATTGGGCTGGAGATACGCGTGAAGTCCCATCGTTGTTGCTGCAAGCGATTATCGACACCACGCCCGCATGGCTGCCGGTGGTTTGTGCGCTGGATGTCCTGGCTCCAGGGGGGCGGCTGATCATCAATGCCATCCGTAAAGAATCGGGTGACCGGGATGAACTTTGCAAGCTGGATTTCGAGCGCCACCTGTGGAAAGAGAAATCCATCAAATCCGTTGCAAATGTCACTCGAAAAGACGTGAGGTCCGTGCTCGACCTGGCGGTGAGAATACCGCTCGTTCCAAGTATTATCGAGTACCCCCTCGAGCAGGCGATAGACGCTTTGCTGGCGATCAAGTCCGGACACATGGAAGGCGCCGGCGTATTGAACATTGGCAGCCCCGCAGGTCCTTCGCCTGGTGGAACAGGCACATGAGTCCATGGCTGGTCTTGGAGTTTTTGCTATGCCCGGTGGTCTTTTTGACACTGCTGCGAAAAACGGCGCCCTACGGACGGCATTTCAGCGCCGGCTGGGGGCCCACCTTGCCCAACCGGCTGGCCTGGTTTCTGATGGAATTACCCGCTTTACTGATCATCGCCATGCTACTGGCGGCCAGTCCGCTGGGCATGGCTCCAGTTGCACTGGTGCCATGTTTGTTGTGGAGCGTGCACTACGGATACCGAACCCTGCTTTTCCCGGTCCTTATGCGACCATCCGGCAAGTCATTTCCTGCCCTGTTGGTGATTTTTGCCATCGCCTTCAACGGGCTGAATGGATATAACAACGCCCAAGCACTGATCGCCAACGCAGAATCGGGCGAGGCTCTGTGGTCCGTCCACTTTTTCGCCGGTGCTGGTATTTTCCTGGCGGGCCTGTGGCTGCACATCACCGCGGACCATTCCATCCGCAATCTGCGTTGGAATGATTTCAGCGGCTATGGCGTGCCGCGAGGGGGCTGGTTCACCTGGATCAGCAATCCGAACTACCTGGGGGAAATCCTGCAGTGGACCGGATGGGCCATCCTGACCTGGTCGTGGGCCGGCCTGGCCTTTGCCCTGTTCACTTTCTGCAACCTGGCACCCCGCGCCATGGCCAACCACCGTTGGTATCAGGAAACGTTTGCAGACTACCCGGCTGGACGAAAAATCCTTATCCCCGGTTTGTTCTGAACTTGTCCCGCTTTTTTTGCGGTTATTACCACCAAGGTAAAACTCCAGGAGCCGTCGCGCCCGGGCATGATTGAACAGAGGTTCCCCGGGTCAATTACCGGCCGTTGCGATGCATTCAATTTCAGTTCTGGCGCCGAGGGCCAGGCCAGTCGTGCCCAAGGCACTGCGGGCTGGCAGGTTGGCCGGGAAAAACTCAACATAAACTTCATTCATCGCCTTCCATTCCGCCATGTCCGCCAGGAACACGGTGCACTTGACCACCTGCGACATCGAAGACCCGTACCTGGCGAGCGTCGCCTTGATATTTTCCAGGGTCTGGCGGGTTTCCGGCTGGATGCCACCTGTCACCAGTTCCATGGAACCGGGAATGATACCCAACTGACCCGACAGGAATAACAGGTTTCCTACCCTAACTGCTTCTGAAAAAGGTAAGTTTCGGCTTGCATTGGCGGGATCCGACAGGTATTCGACATCGGCTTTTTCACCTGCAAGAAGCGCCGGGGTGGCTGCCAGGCATAAGCCCAGCCCGAGTATCCGCTTTAATGTTTTCATGTTGGTTTCCTTGCTCCCAGGGAGTCTCTGATCAATGAAATCCGCGTTCCCCCGCACCGGTCGATGAACCAAATGACCCCGGCTTCGGTGGCGCAAACTGGTGTGACCGGGAAAACAAAGCGGGTGGCATCAGCCTGGATTCAGCACAAATGGATCAGGCAACACCTGCTCCACCGTCCATTCCATCACCTGCCCGGCCCCACAACTTGCAATGACAAGCGCCCCGGCGTGCATCATTTCATGCATGACCTGCCGGCAAGCGCCACACGGCTGAGCTACTCGCTCACCCGGTGTATATATCCACACTGCCCGTAATTCGCCTTTGCCGACGCCTGCCGCTACCGCCGCTGCGATAGCGTTTCGTTCCGCGCACATCGTCAGGCCGTACGAAGCGTTTTCCACGTTGCAGCCCACGTAAATCCGGCCTGCCTGGTCGATGATCGCTGCACCGACCCGAAATCGACTGTACGGAGCATAGGCCGCCATACAAGCCTGACGGGCACTTTCTTGCAATGCCTTACGGTCGAACCCGGAGTGACTCATATGCTTCTTGCTCCCTCGATTCGCTCCCAAATCACCGGGGATTGTGCCCCTCCCAACGGGATGTCGACCAGCTCGACCGCCCGGCGAATCTCGTCTGCGCTGCTTAGCCACTGCTTTTCAGTACGCGCGTGAAGGATGGCAATTGGCGTATCTGCTTCCAGGCGTACGCCCGGCTGACACAAGTCCGAGATACCTACGGAGTGGTCAACCGGATCCTCGGCCCGCACCCGGCCGCCGCCAAGCCTGACCACGGCCAGGCCAATGGACTTTAAATTGACAGATTGCACGTAACCGGACTGCCCCGCCAGCACCGGCCGGCTGAAATCAGCTGCAGGCAAATAGTCATCTGACCGCTGCAGCAGGTCTGCCGGCCCGCCCTGAGCAACCACCATCCGGGCGAAACACTCTGCGGCGGCCCCCGAATCAAGCACCCTGCGCAAGGCAAGCCTGGCTTCGGGCAGGTCGATTTGCAATCCACCCAGCACCAATAATTCCGCCGCGGTTTCGATTACAACGGCGTGCAGGCGGTTGTGCCGGTGGTCGCCGCGCAGGTAAGCAATGGCCTCGTGTACCTCGAGAGCATTACCCGCTGACCAGGCCAATGGCTGGTTCATATCCGTAATGACGGCGTTGCAGGCCAGCCCGCTATCCACTGCGACACGGCAGATATCCAGTGCTAACAACCGCGCGTGTTCAAGTTCTTCCATGAAGGCGCCTCTCCCCACCTTGATATCCAACACCAGGGCATCCAGTCCTTCCGCGAGCTTTTTGGACAGGATGGAAGAAACGATCAGCGGTACCGAATTTATCGTAGCGGTAATATCCCTGACAGCGTAAATTCGCCGGTCCGCTGGTGCCAGGTAGTCGGTTTGGCCAATGATTGCGATGCCGACTTCGCGGACCAATTGCTGAAACCGGACTTTGCTTAGCCTGGTATCAAACCCGGGAATGCTTTCCAGTTTATCCAGCGTGCCGCCAGTGTGCCCCAATCCACGCCCGGAAATCATGGGCACATAACCGCCACACGCCGCCACCATCGGGCCCAATAGCAGGCTTACCAGGTCACCCACGCCGCCAGTGGAATGCTTGTCAAGCACGGGACCGTTCAAACCACCCCAGGCCAGTGTAGTCCCGCTATCGCGCATGGCCAGGGTGAGGGCAAGTTGTTCTGCCACCCCCATGCCACGAAACCACACGGCCATGGTAAATGCGGCAATTTGGGCATCGGTGACCGAATGATCCGAAATTCCCCGGACCAGCTCCTGGACTTCCCCATCGGACAGCGTCTCTCCGTCACGCTTTTTTCGTATCAGTTCCGGCGTGTGTAACACGTGCATTCCCTTTAGCGGCGTGGGTTATGGATCTGGAACATTTCCGAGCCATCCAGCAGCGCTTCAACATACACTTTTCCCCACAGGGATTCATGCCTTTTGTTTGAAGACCGGTTGCCAATCCGGTTCTTTTGCTTCAATCTGTGCGGCGTTGCGCTTGAGTCACCAGAAAAAAAGATGAAGCATGGAGTCCCGGCATCCCGGATCATCAGTCGCACATCGGACTGGTTGTATTGGCTGGCATTGGCAGGGCTCTCCAGTTGCCTGACCATGGCGGCCGCACGGGCCGAAAGCTCTGATCCCGGTGTTTT
>DATDPS010000032.1:0-6244 GCA_035292625.1 Lysobacterales bacterium
CTGTCGTTGTTCTATGCCGGCATGGTGCGGGCGAAGAATGCGCTGTCTGTCATGATGCAGTGTTTCACCATAGCCTGCCTGGTGACGGTTTTATGGGTGCTGTATGTCTACACCCTGGCCTTCGGAGATGACCTCGGCGGCCTGGTCGGCGGCCTGGGCAAGGCATTCATGTCCGGTGTCACGGTGGCCTCGCTCAGCGGCACCATCCCTGAATCGGTCTTTTCCATGTTCCAGCTGACCTTTGCCATCATCACCCCCGCGCTCATCGTCGGCGCGTTTGCCGAGCGCATGAAGTTCTCCGCCATGCTGTGGTTCATGACGCTGTGGGTCACGCTGGTCTATGCGCCGGTCGCCCACTGGGTCTGGGGCGGCGGCTGGTTGAGTGATTTGGGTGTGCTCGACTTTGCCGGCGGCACCGTGGTGCACATCAATGCCGGCGTGGCGGGGCTGGTGGCCGCGCTGGTGATGGGTAAACGGCGCGGATACCCGCAGCACCCCATGAAGCCGAATAACCTTATCCTGACCATGGTGGGCGCCGGCATGCTCTGGGTCGGCTGGTTCGGGTTCAATGCGGGCAGCGAACTGGCGGCCGACGGGGTGGCGGGAATGGCCATGGCGGTGACCCAGGTTGCCACCGCCGCCGCGGCCCTGACCTGGATGTTCCTCGAATGGATGAGCCACGGCAAGCCGAGCGCACTGGGCCTGGCCTCGGGCGCGGTGGCCGGCCTGGTGGCCATCACTCCGGCCTCGGGTTTCGTCGGCCCCATGGGCGCCCTGGTCATCGGCGTTGCCGCCTGCCTGATTTGTTACCTGGCGGTGGTGAAGGCCAAGCGTGCTTTCGGCTACGATGATTCGCTCGATGCCTTTGGCGTTCACGGCGTCGGAGGCTTCGTGGGCGCGATTCTCACCGGTGTGTTTGTCGATGCCGGCCTGGGCGGCACCGGGCTGCGGGAAGGGGTGAGCATGGGCAGCCAGATCGGCAAGCAATTGATCGGTGCCGGGGCAACCATCGCTTACTGCGCCGTCGTCAGCTTCATCATTTTGAAACTGCTCGACGCGCTGATCGGCTTGCGCGTGACGGACGAGGACGAACAACTTGGTTTGGACCTGGCGCTGCACGATGAGCAGGGATACAACCTCATCTGAGTTCAGCGCTCGGAGTGGGCCATGCGCCAGGGTGAATCGGGCATGACGGAATTCCCGGCAACATCGAGGAACGCGCGGGCCTGGGCTGAAAGATATTTTCCGCGGCGCATGACCACGCCATAACTGCGCCTGGGAAAGTAGGCGCCGAGGTTTTTTGCCACCAGCTTGTCGTCTTCGCGCAGGCAAATGCCGGTCACGATCGACACGCCAAGGCCCAGTTCCACGTAGCGCTTAATGACTTCCCAGCCCCCCACCTCGAGCGTGACCTTGAAGGCAACCTGGTGTTGCTGGAATATCCGGTCCACCATGCGATAGGTGGTCAGGCGCCGCGGCGGCAGGATCAAGCCGTAAGGCGCAATGTCTTCGAGCTGGATGCTCTCGCGTTCCGCCAGGTCATGGCCGAGTGGCATGATCAGGGCCGGATCGAAGGAATATATCGGCTGGTAATCGATGTCAGAAGGGACATCCAGCATGGAGCCTATGGCAAAATCCACCTCGTCATCACGGATCATGGCCAGGCCATCGCGGCCCGTCACATTGCGCAACTGCACGTGGATGTTGGGGTAGCGTTCGCGGAATTGCTTAACCAGTTGCGGCAGGAGATAGATAATGGTGGACTCACCCGCGGCGATGATCACTTCGCCGCTATCCAGATCACCTTTCATCTGGCGGTTAAAGCGGAAATTAAGGGTATCGAGCGCTTCCACCAGGGGTTGCGCCATCTCGTACAGTTCCTGGCCTTCGCGCGTCATGTTGATGCGCGGCCCGTGGCGTTCGAACAGGACGGTGTCCAGTTCGCGCTCCAGTGCCCGGACCTGCAGGCTGATGGCGGGCTGACTGAGGAACAATTCTTCGGCGGCATCAGTCATCTTGCCGCTTTTGGCTACGGCGCAAAATGCCCGCAACTGCTTGAGCTGATTGCCCTTATAATAGAAGCGTATAGTTTTGTCGATCAAAATCAGTTTTTGAATAATTAACGAAGACTATATTAAATATTGAAATATTTGACTTGTCAAAGATGGCCTTTGATTCATAAGCTGGGACCAAGGTGTGTCGGTCATTCTTTCCATCCGTCATTCCAGAGCCGCGAGACCCGTTTTCGCCCGTCATTCCAGAGCCGCGAAGCGGCCTCTGGAATCCAGATCACGCAATTTTCAGGAATTGATGATGAATGCAGAACACGAAATCAAATGCATGCAAGCCGAGTGGTCGACCAACCCGCGTTGGGCAGGGGTGCAGCGCGCTTACGGCGCGGCCGATGTGCTCCGGCTTCGTGGCACGGTAAAAATCGAACACAGCCTGGCACGAATGGGGGCAGGAAAGCTATGGCAATACATGGCTACGGAACCGTTCGTCAACGCCCTCGGCGCACTCACTGGCAACCAGGCCATGCAGCAGGTCAAGGCCGGGCTGAAAGCCATTTACCTCTCCGGTTGGCAAGTGGCGGCTGACGCCAACCTGGCGGGCGAAATGTACCCGGACCAATCGCTCTATCCAGCCGACTCCGTTCCCGACGTGGTGCGCCGCATCAACAACGCCTTGCTGCGCGCGGACCAATTGCACCATGCCGAGGGTGACGATTCCATCGACTGGCTGCAGCCCGTCGTGGCCGATGCCGAGGCGGGCTTTGGCGGCGTGCTCAACGCCCACGAATTGATGAAGGCCATGATCGCCGCGGGAGCGGCCGGCGTCCACTTCGAAGACCAGTTGGCTTCGGCCAAGAAATGCGGGCACATGGGCGGCAAGGTGCTGGTTCCCACCCAGGAGGCGGTGCAAAAACTGATCGCGGCCCGCCTCGCCGCGGACATCATGGATGTCCCCACCCTTCTGGTGGCGCGCACGGATGCGATGGCCGCGGCGCTGGTCACTTCGGATGTCGATGAATACGACCGTGAATTCATCACCGGGGAACGCACGGTCGAAGGTTTCTACGCAACGCGCGCCGGTATCAAACAGGCCATTTCGCGCGGCCTGGCCTACGCGCCCTGGGCTGACCTGCTGTGGTGCGAGACCGCCACGCCCGATCTGCAGCAGGCCAGGCAGTTCGCTGAAGGGATTCACGCCCGCTTTCCCGGTAAATTGCTCGCCTATAATTGTTCGCCTTCGTTCAACTGGAAGGCCAAACTGGACGATGCGACCATTGGCAGGTTCCAGCAAGAGCTGGGCGCCATGGGCTACAAGTTCCAGTTCATCACCCTGGCTGGTTTCCATGCTTTGAATTACAGCATGCACACGCTGGCGCGCGGCTATCGCGAGCGCCAGATGTCTGCCTACGTCGAACTGCAGGAAGCCGAGTTTGCCGCGGAGAAATTTGGCTACAGCGCCACCAAGCACCAGCGTGAAGTGGGCACCAGCTATTTCGATGCGCTGACGCAATTGATCGCGGGCGGGCACTCGTCCTTGTCGGCCTTGCACGGTTCAACCGAGGAAGAGCAGTTCCAGGAAGCCGTCTGAAGCACACTGCATGAACAAGAAAAAGGGCCGCGAAAGCGGCCCTTTTTTTGATGGGTTGCCTGCCTTACGGCGACAATTCGTCACCCCGGACCTGACCTGGCGTGACGATGGTCACCTCAGCCGGGTGTTGATGGCCGAATATCAGCTCAGCACATCGACGCCCAGATACAGTACGAGCGTCAACAGCAGGCCCATGTGAATGACCCCTTTGACCGTGGTTATCGGCCCGGTTTTGCCCTTCACGGCGTTGATTTCCAGCAGCAGAATCAGGCCGAACACGGCGACCTTCGACCAGACACTGGCGCTGGCCACTGGAATGGCGAGTTGCTGCAGGTGCATCGAGGAAGCCATGAAAAACAGCATCGGGATGGAAAACAAGGTATTGGTCCGGGATGCCAGCCCGGCCTTGGCCAGGGCGCTGGCAGCAGCCGGATTAGCCTCGCCACCGGCCGCGACTTTCTCGGCGGAAGCGACGACGATTTTCTGATTGGGCCAGATGATCAGCCAGACATTCAGGAACATCAGCGTTCCAAGCGCGGCGCCGACGATGATGCCGTACCCCATCCGGTGTGTGACGCCGAGCAGCAAGATGCCACTCAGCAAGGTGAACACGGCGCCCCAGCGGAACCACCACAGCGCACGCGGCACCAGTTTGCGGATGGCGTCGGACTTGGAAGAAGCATCAGCTTCCTTGAAGTACTCTCCCTGGATGAAATTGAAATACCACAGCAGGCCGATCCAGGCCACGCCGGCGAGCAGGTGTATCCACCTGAAGAGGAAGGCAAGTGCATTGCCCTGAAGAAGTGCAAGTTCCACGGTTCGACTCTCCCTGATTTTGGTTGTGTATCGCGGTTTACAGGTGGCTATCCGGGGTGCAGCCACCTAGCCCACATATTGCGCCAGTTCACTACTGCGACGGCTCAGGAGCACGCCCTATCTGGCTTTCGCTCGGTCGGAGTGCTCGACATAGTGTCGACTATGCCTGCGCGTTTATGCCCTTTGGGTACTCCTCGGTCGCGAAAGCCAGCCAGACGCACACCTGAACCGTCTCGCTACGCACACTGGTGCAATATGCGGGCTAGCGGTATAGGGTACACCTGTTGGGGGTGATACTGAAATCACGACCATCATTCCAGAGCAGCGAAGTTCGTTCTCGCCCGTCATTCCAGGATTTGCGCAGCAAAGTCCTGGAATCCAGAGCAGCTTATGGGAGCACTACTGGATTCCAAACGCGACTGCGTCGGTCTGGAATGACGGGGTAATGACTGCGTCGGTCTGGAATGACGGCAGGAAAAAGTTTAAGCGAGTCGTTGTCGTTTTGCAGCGCGGTTATTTGGCTATACGGATCTGGGTGACGTAGCTGTCGTCGTTGGCGGCCTTGATGGCCTGGCGCCGCCCGTCGGCGACAATGGTGCACTTGTGTTCAAAGTGTTCTTCACGCAAATGCGCGGCGTGCCAGCGGTAGCCGGCGAATCCCGGCAAAACCCCCACGACGATGACCATCAACAGCAACACCGGAATCTGCAACCAGGGCCAGTTGGCCAAGAGGCTGGCGAGTTCGGCGACATCGAACATCAGGGTGGACGCAGCGACCAGGAACAGGGTGGTCCAGCCCAGCCCGCGGCGCACGGCCCATACCGAAGGCAGCAGGAAGGCCAGCCAGGAAAAACCCCGCCTCACGGCTTCATCGCCGTAACGGGGGTGGTGATAAACGTCGAATACATGCATGGTTTTAAGTTTGCAGCTATCTCACCTGTATGACCCTGATACAGGTCATGAATTCCCACCTTCGGTCAGCCAATCCACTCCTTGTTGGCCACTTCTTCGCATATTCCTTTCCAATGATGACCAGATCGGTGGCTGTGTGCCTGTGCCATCGGTCACAGGAGCTCACGCCGATACGGGTTCCAGCCCCAGGCTGGCGCGCTCCTCATTGAGGTGCTGCAACATCCGGGTTTTGACCGCTTCAAAGGCCGGGTCACCGCGCAGCGAATTGAACACGCTCCAGGAACCGGTCAATCCACTGTCGATGATGGCGCCTTGCTCTGCCGCTTTTCCCAGCAATGCGATGGCCCCCTGGGGGTCGCCTGCCAGAAGGGCGAAATGCGCGCTTGACCAGGTGAGGACCCAGTTATCGGCGCCATTTTCCACCTGTTGGTCCAGGCTGGTCTGGAAGCGGGACATGACCTCGTTGAATTTCTCATCGTTATCCAGATGGGCGTAGGACTGGGCGATAAAGCCCAGCAAGCCGGCGCCAAATCCGTCGCCGCTGGGCCAATCGGCTTCAAAAGCAGCCAGGTCCGGCCAGCGGGATTCGAGAAACGATATCAGCTCGTCATAACGCTGGTTTTCCACCAGCACCTGGAAGTAACGCGGTATGTCACCACCCTGGTTGGCTTCCCCGGCTGCCAGCATCAATGCCTCCTCGGTGCGGCCCAGGCGGCTCAAGGCCACGGCGCGAAAACCATTGGTGCCGATTTCCGCCAGGCGCTCGTATTGCCCCAGGCCCACCAAGGTGCCGCCGAGCCAAAAGCGATCGATGAAGTTCAAGGGTTCCCGTTCAATGGCTCCCGTCAGGTTGCGGTCACTGTCGGCCCAGCGCCCCAGCATGACCTCGACTTTACCAACGGTCGCAAAGCGCCCC
>DATDPS010000033.1:0-6994 GCA_035292625.1 Lysobacterales bacterium
GCTGGCTGCCGTTCCGGGAGCGGATGGCCCCGTGCTGGTGCTGGCTGACATCGGTGACAACCTGCAGCAACGCGAAAGCATCCGCTTGCTGATGTTGCCCATTCCAGCTCCCGATGCGGCAGGCTTCTATCCTACCCACGTTGAGTTGCTGCACTCACTCATTTTGCGCTTCCCGGACGGACCACGAGACTGCGAATCCGTAGCTTACGACACGGCCAGCGGCCAGATCCTGTTTATGTCCAAGCGGGATAAACCTCCCCGGCTCTATGGCATCAACGCAGAACGCGCCATGCGAGAAGATGAAATCACGCTAGAATTCCTCGGCGAAGTTCCCGGTTTCAGGCCGCCGACACCCATGGACTTGCTGCGTGAACCGGAACGAGGCGAATGGATTTCGCAGCCCACGGGCATGGACATCAGCGCAGACGGCCGGATTGCAGCCGTGATTACCTACCGCAGCCTGTACCTGTTTTCGCGCGAAGGGGCGGAGTCATGGGCACAGGCCTTCAGGAAAAAACCGCTTGAATTCCCCGGCCCGCCCGGCAGCTATGAGGAAGCCGTGGGATTCATCCCGGACCAGGACAGCGTGATCGTCACCACCGAGAAATTGCCGGCACCGATTTACCGCCTCGACCTGAACAGGGAATCAGCTAAACATCCAGCCCATGCGAGCGCAACAGAGCCATGAAGGCCGGTTCATCCAGCACCCGGATGCCCAGCGTTTCAGCTTTGCGCAGTTTGGAGCCGGCAGCTTCGCCGGCCAGCACCGCGGTGGTGCTGGCGGAAACACTGCCGCTAACACGTGCGCCGAGTGATTCCAGCAGGTTTTTGGCCCGCGCCCGCGGCATCCCCAGGGTTCCCGTCAGCACCCAGGTTTCACCGAAGAGGGGCTGATTGCCGGTGGTGCTAGCGGGGGCGTATGCGGACACCCCGGCGGCGGCCAGCTGATCCAGCACTTCACGGTTGTGTGGCTCCTGGAAAAAACGGCATACGTGGCTGGCGACGACCGGACCGACATCTGCAACCTCCAGCAGTTGTGCTTCCCCGGCCCGGGCCAGATTTTCCAGTGAGCCGAAGTGACGCGCCAGGGACTGGGCTGTCACCTCGCCGACTTCGCGAATGCCCAGCGCAAACAGCAGCCGGCCCAGTTCCGGCGATTTACTGCGTTCAATTTCGAGCAGTACATTGCGGGCGGATTTCTCGCCCATGCGTTCCAGCCCGGCGAGCTGCTCCAGGTCCAGGCGATACAGGTCGGCCACGGAATGCACCAACCCGGCTTCGACCAGCTGGTCGACCAGCTTTTCACCGAGCCCTTCGATATCCATTGCCCGGCGCGAGGCAAAATGCATGATGCTCTGTTTGCGCTGCGCCGGGCAGTACAAACCGCCGGTGCAACGCGCCACCGCCTCGTTTTCCTGGCGCTCGACCGCCGAGCCACACACCGGGCACGTATCGGGCAATTGGAATTCGGCCAGTTCTCCAGAGCGCCGCTCCCGCACCACCCTCGCCACCTCGGGAATGACATCCCCGGCCCGCCTCACCACCACCCAGTCTCCGGCACGGATGTCTTTGCGGCGTATCTCGTCCAGGTTGTGCAAGGTGGCATTGGTCACCGTGACGCCGCCGACAAACACCGGCTCGAGCCGGGCCACCGGGGTTAATGCGCCAGTGCGCCCCACCTGGACATCGATGCCCAGTAGCCGGGTGATTTCTTCCTGTGCCGGGAATTTATGCGCAATGGCCCAGCGCGGTGCGCGGCTGACAAAACCCAGGGTTTCCTGTTGCTCCCTGTTTTCAACCTTGAACACCACGCCATCGATGTCGTAAGGCAGCTCGGCACGCTTCTTTGCCATCTCGCGGTAGTAAGCGATGCAGCCCTCGTCATCCCGCACCCGGTGGATTTCCGGGTTGACCGGAAAGCCCCAGGTTTTCAACTGTTGCAGAATTTCGAACTGGCTGGCCGGCAAGCCATGATCCGCCACCGCCCCATAGGTAAAAAACGCCAATGGCCTTTTCGCGGTGATACGGGGGTCGAGCTGCCTCAGGCTGCCCGCCGCCGCATTTCGAGGGTTGACCAGTTCCTTGCCACTTTCCGCGCGCAGTTGCCGGTTATGGGCTTCAAAACCGGCCAGCGGCATGTAGATCTCGCCGCGCACGTCAATCTCAGCTGGCCAGCCACCTCCACGGAGTTCCAGCGGTATGGCGCGAATGGTGCGCACATTGCCGGTGACCTCCTCACCCGTGGTGCCATCACCGCGGGTTGCCGCTTCTGCCAGGCGGCCCCGTTCATAGCGCAGGGAAATCGCCACACCATCGAGTTTCGGCTCCGCCACATAGGTGATGTGCTCCACTTCAAGGCCACGCAAAACCCTCTGGTGAAACTGGCGGATTTCTTCTTCGGAAAATGCGTTCGCCAGCGACAGCATGGGGTGCCGGTGGCGCACTTCGGCAAACCCTTGCAATGGCGCCGCCCCTATCCGGCGGGTGGGTGATTCGTCGCTGACCAGCTGCGGCCAGGCCGTCTCGAGTTGCTCCAGTTCACGCAGCAGCCGGTCATACTCGGCGTCAGGCACGGAGGGCTGGTCAAGCACGTAATAGCGATAATTGTGTGACTCGATCTCCTCGCGCAGCTCACGCACCCGCTGCCTGGCGAAGGTTTTGTCCGGCTTGGCCACCTCTGTGGCCGGGGGCAGCCTGTTGCCGCGGTCGGACCGGGTCACGTGTTAGCCCGCATATTTCACCAGGGCGGACAAGAAAACGAAAAGTATTTTTACAGTACACGGCATGAGAACCCCGGGGAGCGCTCAGACGAAGGTTTGCCTGGCCCGGCCACGGTCGTATTGGCGCATCTCCTCGCGAATCTGCGCTTCCATCTGCCGGGTAAACGTCAGCCGCTGCCCGTTGTGTACCTCGGCGTTCAGTATCTCCGCCAAGCGGCGCGCCGTAGCCAGCATCATGTCCCAGCCGTCCAGCGCCAGTGTCGGGCCCGGCAGCGTGAGAAACAGGGCCAGGCCGCTGGTTTCAAAGGTATTCCAGGCATCCTTGTCAAAAAAGCCGGGTTTGAGCGCGTTGGCCAGGCTGAACACCGCATGCCCGCTGTCATCGATGTGGCGGTGGAAGATGTTCATGTCGCCATACACCATGCTGGTCTTTAACGCCGCCTGCAGTAACTCAGCGCCGGTGATGAGGTTGTTGTCACGCGCCAGGACGAACAGGGTGACGATCTTGTCAGGCGGCGGACCGGCTGGCCGGCTGGGCTTGCCGGGTTTTGCCGCTGCCGGAACGAGTTGCAGGGGTTCAGCGCCGATGGGCAGTTCACCCTGCCCGGGCGCGGCGTCCGGGTCATCCGTGTTTTCCCATGCACCAGCTTGCTGATCCAGCGTTGGTTCACGGCGTTCGGTGCCCGGCCCAGCCTTGCGCCGCGATGCCTTGGGCGTGCGTTTTTTCTCCGGGTTGCCAAACAGGAAAATCGCCGCGAGGATGATGATCCCGACGACGACTATGGTCCACCTTAAAGTTGCCGCGTCCATATGATTTACCTGGCGAGCCTCTGATCCTGACTCCCGGCCAGTCGGGCGGCTTCATCGATATCGACCTGCACCAGGCGGGATACGCCTGGCTCCCGCATGGTTACGCCGCTCATCTGGTGCGCCATTTCCATGGTGATCTTGTTGTGGGTCACAAATATGAACTGCACGGTCTCGGACAATTCCCTGACCATACCGGAAAAGCGCGCGACATTGGAATCATCCAGGGGCGCGTCCACCTCGTCCAGCAGGCAAAACGGCGACGGATTGAGTTGGAATATGGCGAAAACAAAGGCCACCGCCGTTAGCGCCTTTTCACCACCGGATAACAAGTGGATGTTGCTGACCCGCTTGCCAGGGGGCCGCGCCATGATGCCGACCCCAGCGGTCAGCAGGTCTTCACCAGTGAGTTCCAGGTAGGCGTGACCGCCACCGAAAAGGCGTGGAAAGAGTTCGGCCATGCCCTTATTTACCTGCTCGAATGTCTCCTTGAACCGGGTACGCGTTTTGCGGTCGATCTTGGCAATGGCCTCCTCCAGTGTTGCCAGCGCCTGGCACAGGTCATCGTTCTGTGCGTCGAGGTATTGCTTGCGTTTCTGTTCCTCTTCAAATTCATCGATGGCCGCCAGGTTGACCGGTTCCAGGCGGGTGATGGCTTCCGCCAGGCTGGCCATTTCAGTCTCCCACTGCCCGGTATTGGCGTCTGCTGGCAGGGATTCCTGCAAAGCCTGCACGTCACCGCCGAGCTGTTCCACCTGCCGTTCCAACGCGCGGGCGTTCAATTCCAGCTCCTGTTGCTGCAAGCGCAGGTGTTCGAGTTGCTGGCGGATTTCATCGGATTTCTGCACCGCGGCGTGACGTGACGCGTCCTGTTCGCGGTATTGTGCTTCAAGCCCTGTCAAAGCCTCCCTTGCCTGGCCCAGCCGTTGCTCGGTTTCCAACCGCCGTTGCAGCAAGACATTCATTTCGGCGGAATGATCCTGCGCCGGGTGCTCTGCCTGGGCCACTTGCTCACTCAGGTTGAGGTAACGCTGCTGCATCTGGCTGAGCTGGGTATCCATGCGTTGCAGAGACTGGCGCAGGGAATCCAGGCTGGCGCGTCGCGCTTCCGCCTTCAGGGCCAATTCATGGCGCTGCTCACGGGCCTGCTGCAAAGCTGACCGGGCGGCGTCACGCCGGCTCAGCAAGCCCGTGCGCCGCTGGTCCAGCCGGTCACGTTCGAGTTTCAGACCGGCCATGTTTTCCAGCAGCTCATCCAGGTGTGACCGCACTTCGCGCAAGGTCCTCTGGTCGTGCTCCAGTTGCTGCTGAAGTTCGGCGGTTTCCCTGGCGATCGCCTGTTGCCGGCCGTCCATCAACTGCATACTGGAGCGGCGGCTCTGCACCTGGCCATGTACTTCGCTGTAGCGCCGGTGCACGGTGTTGACCTCCAGCTGAACTTCCTGCAGCTTGACTTGCAGGGCGTCCAAGGACTGCCGTTCCGTTTCGTTCTTTTCCAGTTGCCCTTCGACTTCAGTTTGCAGGGCGGCAATGTCTGCGTGCAACTCCGCCATGGCCTTTTCTCGGGTCAACATGCCGTCTTCGCCGGCTTTGCCGCGGGCAATGCGCAGCCAGCCCCTGCCCAGCCATTCTCCGGCGGGGGTGATAAAAGATTCCGCTTCACCGAGCTGCCCACGATCGCGCCAGGCCTGTTCCAGCGAATCCGCCAGGCGCACCCGGTTCAGCCAGGTCATCACCGCATCCGGGGCACGCACATGGATCGCCAGCGTTCCAGCTTTTGCACTCACGCCACCACTGATCTCATCGACCAGGTCAACGCGGGAATCCTCCGCCACGGCAAGGGCTTTGATGCGGGCCTCGTTGCCGCTGGCCGTGATGGACTGGAGCCACTGCCCCAGCACGGTCTCAAGCGCTGTTTCCCAACCGCCGGCGACCTTGATCGCCTTGGCCAGGCGGGGTGCCATATACAGGCCATGGGCTTTCAGCCAGTCCACGCTGGCCTCGCCGGCCAGGGCTGCATTTTGCAGCGCCATCAATGACTCCAGCCGGCCTTCACGGGTATGCAGATCGCGCTGCCGTTGCTGTACGGCGGATTCGCATTCCCGCAAGCCGTCCTGCCGCCGGGTAATTTCGGTCCGTAAAACATCCAATTCCTGCTGTTTTACCGTCTCGGCCAGAGCCAGTTTTGCCGCCTCGGCTCCCAGGCCCTGCAACGCCGCAACAATTTGCGAGGTATCGACACTTTCGGTTTCCTTGCCCAGCAATTCAAGACGGCGGCTGGACTCCAGCGCTCGCTGATCCAGGTTGACCGCTTCGGCGCGGCGCAGATCCGCTTCCCGCTGACACTCTGAACTCACAGGGTGGTGGGCTTCGAACTCGGCCTGCCAGGCCTGGATTTCGGTATCCGCCTGCGTCATGCTCTCGTTCGCTCGCTGCTCTTCTGCAACCGCATTGGCCAGGGCCGGCTCCACCTCGGCCAGTGCCTGGGCCAATTCCTCGATGTGCGCGCGATCCAGTGCCATGTGTTTTTCCAGGTCGTTCAGGGCTGCGCCGGTTTCCTCAAACTCCTGCTGTTGCCGGGCTTTCAGTTCGCGCTCATGCTCGATGGCCTGTTCGAGCCGGGCAATCTCGCCCCCCACCTCGTACAACTCTCCCTGCACCTCCGCGAACTTTTCGCTGCACTGGCCCTGCCGCTGGTGAATTCCTTCCAGCGCCGCTTCCGCTGCACGCTGGCCAGCGATGCTCTCCTGCAAGGCAGTTTCCTGTTTGCCCAGCGCCTGCAACCCCACGCTGGTTTCTTGTTCAAGGCTGCGCCAGCGCAGGGACAGCAGGCTGGCTTCAAGCTCCCGCAGTTGTGTTTTCAGTTTGCGATAGCGGCGGGCCGCGGCGGCCTGGCGCTGCAGGCGGTTCAGCTGCTTGCCGACTTCATCACGTAAATCGGACAGGCGCGATAGGTTGTCACGGGTGTGGGCAATGCGATTTTCGGTTTCACGCCGCCGCTCCTTGTAGCGGGAAATGCCTGCGGCTTCTTCGAGGTGCTCGCGGATTTCTTCCGGCCGCGCCTCGACAATCTGGGAAATCATGCCCTGCTCGATGATGGAATAACTGCGTGCACCAAGGCCGGTGCCGAGGAACAGGTCCCGCACGTCCTTGCGGCGGCAACGGGTGCCATTGAGGAAGTACATGGATACGCCGTCGCGGGACACCTGCCGGCGGACCGAAATTTCATTGAAACTGGCAAACTGTGCGCCTACCCGGCCATCGGCATTGTCGAATACCAGCTCCACCGTGGCGGTGCCAACCGGCTTGCGCGTGGCGGAACCGGAAAAGATGACGTCAGACATCGATTCGCCACGCAGTACCTTGGCCGAGCCTTCACCCATCACCCACCGTACCGCATCGATGATGTTCGATTTGCCGCAGCCATTGGGCCCGACGATTCCGGTCAGGTTGGTGGGGGCATAAAA
>DATDPS010000034.1:0-7109 GCA_035292625.1 Lysobacterales bacterium
TCCCTGAGACGTTCGCGGACCTTGCCCATGATGGCCGGATCGGTGCCGGATTCGATGATCGAGGAGACAAAGGCGGCAAATTCAGGCGCCGACCAGCCCTGGTCATCCGACAGTTCGGTGTGGATGAAATCCAGTCCATAAAACGGATGGTTTTTGTTCTCGATGCGGCCGTACATGTGCACCCCGCATTTCTTGCAGGCGTGGCGCTGGATCGTGGCATTGGCATCCACAATGGCCAGCTTGTCGGCGTTGGCGGTTACCGTCACCGCATCACGCGGCACCACCGCAACCTGTGAAAACAGTGCCCCGGAGGGCTTCCAGCACTTGGTGCAGCCACAGACGTGGTTGTGCGCGGATTGGGCTGTGACGGTCACTTCCACTGGATGCGAAGCGCACTTGCAGCGCAATACGCCGCCAGTGAAATGCTTTGAACCTGCCTTGACCCCGCCGTCTACGGCAGGATGAATTGAAAATGCTGCACTCATAAGAATACCCCCGCCGCCTGTTTGGAAAAGACAATCTACTTTGGCGAATGATAGCCCAAATTGCGGATTTTGACTGCATGCGCCCGGATGGACGGCTTGCGGTCCTGCCAGGCAAATGATCCTGGACGGTGGCTTTGGACTATTTCGTAAGGTCCATGCAAAGGCGTACCATGTCGAAACAATGGATTTTTTTCCGGACGGACCCGACAAAGGCATGCAGCAATGACACGAATCTCCCAACTGACCTCCGCGTTTGTGCTGGCCCTGCTCACCACGGCGGTTTATGCCCAGACGGTTACACGCGGGCCTTACCTGCAGATGCAGACCGACCATGGCATCACCATTCGCTGGCGCACCAGTGCAGCCACTGATTCCGTGGTGCGATATGGCAACGCGCCCGGCAACCTGACAAGTTCGGCGGTCGTCTCGGGCTCCCGCGCCGAGCACACCGTCATTCTGAGCGGCCTTTCCGCAGCACAGCAGTACTTTTATTCCGTCGGCACCAGCAGTGCCGCCCTGGCTGGCGACAGCAGCTATCATTTTTACACGGCGCCAGCGCCGGGCGTGGCGACCGACACCCGTATCTGGGTGATCGGCGATTCCGGCACGGCGAATGCCGATGCCGTCAATGTCTACAACGCGTTCAAGACCTGGTCGGCGTCCGACCCGGCCGATTTCTGGCTGATGCTGGGCGACAACGCCTATAACAGCGGTACCGATGCCGAATACCAGGCGGCAGTATTCAACATCTACCCGGAGTTCCTGCGCCAGCTGACGCTATGGGCCACCCTGGGTAACCACGATGGCGTTTCTGCCGTTTCCGCCACGCAAAGCGGGCCGTACTACAATATTTTCGAATTCCCGAAGAATGCGGAAGTCGGCGGCTGGCCTTCCGGCACCGAAGCCTACTATTCGTTTGACTACGCCAACATCCATTTCATTGGCCTGAACTCCCAGGACGTCAGCCGGGCGGTCAACGGCACCATGATGCAATGGCTGGAAGGCGACCTCGCCTCGAACGATCTGCCCTGGGTCATCGCCTTCTGGCACCACCCCCCTTATACCAAGGGCTCGCACGATTCCGACGCCGAAACACAGCTGATCGAGATGCGCCAGAATTTCCTGCCCGTACTGGAAGCCTGGGGCGTGGACCTGGTCCTGACTGGCCACAGCCATTCCTACGAACGATCCTTTCTGCTCGATGGCCATTACGGCATTTCATCCACGCTGACCCAGCTCAACAAGCTGGACCCTGGTAATGGCAGGGAAAGCGGCACCGGCGTTTATGAGAAACCGGCTATCGTGGCGGCCGAGCATGCCGGCGCCGTGTACGCGGTCGCGGGCAGCTCCGGCAAGGTCTCCGGCGGAGCCCTGAACCACCCGGCCATGTTCGTCTCCTTGAATAACCTCGGTTCACTGGTGCTGGACGTGTCCGGCAACCGCATGGACGTGGTATTCCTCAACCAGGCGGGCGCCCAGCTGGATGAATTCAGCATGGTCAAAATCCCGGATTCCGATCCGCCCCTGATTTCCGCTGCCACTGCCACCGATGCGACGCACGTTCAGGTGGATTTCAACGAGCCGCTGAATTCAACGCAAGCCATCGATGCGGGCAACTACATGATTGCCGGCTTGGCGATCAGCCAGGCGGAACTGCTGGCCGGTGACCGCAGTGTGCAACTGACCACCAGCGCGATGAGCAACGGCGCTGCCTACACGCTGGTGGTGAACAATCTGCGCGATCTGGCGGGCAACACCATCCTGCCCGGCAGCAGCGTCAATTTTGATTTCTTTGAGTTTATGACCGCGTCTTTCCAGGATGGACTGGCGCCCAGCCCGGCTTACAATGGCACACGCGACGGCTATATCCGCCAGGCTTCGGCTGCGACGGCGCACGGCCTGGAAAGCACCCTGCAAGTGGATGGCGATGAACCCGCAGGCACGGGTTCCGACATGAACATCCTGCTGGTCTGGGACATCAGCGCGATCCCAGCGGATGCCGTCCTCGAGTCAGCTTATTTTCAACTCGAAGTGACCAATGTCAGCACCGGTGCCTACACTTGCTACAGCCTGCTCAAGGCTTGGCAGGAATCGCAGGCCACCTGGAACCTGGCGGCCAGCGCTTCGCCCTGGGGCACGGCCGGCGCCGCGGGCATAAGCGATCGCGGCACCCAGGCATTGTGCACGGTAACCGCGCCCGCGCTTGGTCCACTCACCGTCAATTTCACCCAGGCCGGCCTCGACCTGGTGCAGTCCTGGATCAGCGACCCGGCCAGTAACCGCGGCCTGATCATCGCCAACCCCAGCACCACCGACGGCGCCGACTTCCACTCGCGTGAGTCCGCAACGGCGATGGCTCGGCCCCGGCTGGAAGTCACCTACCGCGTGCCGGTGGTGCCGGTTAATACACCCCCGGTGGCCGATTACCTGTATTCCTGCACCAACCTGGCCTGCAACTTCACCGACACCTCCAGCGACAGTGACGGCTCTATCGCCAGCTGGTCGTGGGATTTCGGTGATGGCAACTCGTCAACGGCACAGAATCCGGCGCACACCTTTGCGGCGGCCGGGGACTATAGCGTAAGCCTGACGGTGGCCGATGATGATGCTGCCAGCGACAGCTACAACGAGCTGGTGGCGGTCACCGCGCCGCCGGCCTTTGTCGACCAGGTGGCCAGCGCTGAATTGCCTGTTGCCGGTACGGTAAGTGGCACCTATGCCGCCACCCATGCCGATGGCGGCAGCGTGCAATCCATCACCGAGCGACTCAGCGGCGGTAAGCCGAACAGCCGCTACAGTTATCTCACACACACCTGGCAATTCAACGTGGTGGCGGGCACCCCTGTTACTTTTTATGCCAACGCCTGGTCCAGTTCCTCCAGTGACGGGGACACTTTCAAGTTCGCCTGGTCGAGCAATAACAGCACCTTTTTTGACCTGTTCACGGTACCGGCCAATGACCCCGCAAACGTGCAAAGCGCAACGATCCCGGCCAGCGGAACGATCTACATTCGCGTCACCGACACGAACCGTGTGGCCGGCAAGACCAGCCTCGACACCGTGTTTGTCGATCAGCTGTATATCCGCTCAAACAATGGAACACCGCCAAGCCCGCCGATCGCGCTCACCGCCAGTGGGCGTAAGGTCCAGGGCGTGCACGTCATTGACCTCGCCTGGAGCGGCGCCGGCGGCGCGGTGAATGTGATCCGCGACTCGGTGACCATCACCACGACTTCATTGTCATCCTATACGGATAACACCGGCAACAAGGGCGGGCGCACCTACCTCTACCGCGTCTGCCTGGCCGGAACCAGCACCTGCTCCAATGACGCAGTCGTGGTGTTTTAAGGCTTGCCTGCTGATCGCCCTGTCTACGCTGGCCTTGCCAGCGTGGAGCCATCAGGACCTGCTGCTGCAGATCGAGGAACTGGACCGGGCCCTGGCATCCCGGCCGGCGGATGCTGATTTACTGGCCCGGCGCGGCGAACTGTACCGGCGTCATGAAGACTTTACATCCGCGGCACTGGACCTGGCCGCGGCACGAGCCGCACAGCCGGATTACCCCCTGCTGGATCTCTTCGAAGGCATGCTGTTGCTGGATACCGGCAACCCGGCCGGCGCTGAAGCACTGCTCAGCCGATACCTGAATGACCACCCCCAGCACGCCAGCGCCTGGATCCTGCATGCCCGGGCTCAGTTCGCCCTGGGCCAGGCCGAACTGGCCGCCCAGGATTACGCCAAAGCCATCCACTATGCTGACCTGCCTTCCCCGGAACTGTACCGGGACTGGTCATTGGCCCTGGTGGCTGCAGGGCAAAAGCAATGGAATGCGGCAAGCAAGGCTGTGGATTCCGGCCTGGAACGTTTTCCGCAGGACGTATCCCTGCTGGCCCTTGGCGCCGACATCGCCCTGGCTGAAAACCAGCCCGGCGCCGCAAAAGCCTATGTGAATCGACTACCGCCGGCGATTACCCGGCTCGAGCAGTGGCAGGCGCGCCTTGAACTGGCGGATTGCCTGTGGCGCGCAAGCGAAAACAAACATTGCGAGCGAAGCGCCATCCAGGGTCTGCAGCGGCAAGCCGGGCAAGCGGGGTCCTGAATTCTGCTCGGGATTCAGCCTTTCTCGCAGGGGATGCGGATACTGATGGTCAAGCCATGCGGGTCGGTCTGGCTGAGCCGGAATGAATGCTGGTCGCCGTAAAGTTCATGCAGGCGTTCACGGGTGTTGCGCAGGCCCACGCCATTGGCATGCGGAATTTTCCCGTCGACCAGCGCCACCCCGGGACCATCGTCGCTGAGTTCCATTAAAAGATCACCGGCAAACACCCGGGCGGCGATGCGCAGATGCCCGCCTTCCTCCGCGCGGGCAATGCCGTACTTGATGGCATTTTCCACCAGGGGCTGCAGCAGCAGGCTGGGAATCAAAGCGTGCTGCGCTTCGTCGCTGACATCGACTTCCAGGCTGAGGCGTTCCTCGAAACGCACTTTCTCGATGTCGAGATAGAGCCGCAAAGCCGCCAGTTCCTGCTTGAGCGTGATTTTCTGCATCGGATCGTTGTCCAGCGAGTAGCGCAAAAAGCTCGATAGCCGGGCGACCATGCGGTTGGCCAACTCGGTTTGCTGCTCCAGGATCAGCGTCGAAATGGCATTCAGCGTGTTGAACAGGAAATGCGGATTGAGCTGGTAGCGCAGCATTTTCAACTGCGCCTCGTGTGCCATGGCAGCAGATTTCAAGGCGCTTTCACGCACTTCCTGGAAAATGCGGTAGTACTTGAGTGCAAAGTACAATGCGCTCCAGGCCAGCATCACGGTGAAGCCGGACAGGTAACCTTCCAGGTAGGAGATTTTTTCGTACATCTCCATGGCCTGCGGTCCGATTTTTTCCGCCCAGGCCTCCATGTCCTTGGCTTGCTCTATCCAGCGGTAGTAGATGGAAGAGCGGCAAGCCATCCACAGATAGCCGGCGCCAAAACTACCGCCGAGGAAGCCCAAGACCTGGAGCCAGACAGGCCGGTGCCACAAGATGCGGTAAAGCAACCGTAAGCCCAGGCTGATCACCACCGCGATGGCGGTAATGAGCGCGACGTAATAGCCATAGTCCGGTGCGACTTCTTCGAGTACCACCACCGAATAGCCGTACTTGCCAATGATGCCCCAGGCCGCCCAGCCGCCCAGTTGCAGCACCCAGAAAAGGCACCGCTGATCCTCAAGCCAATTCCTGATATTCATGCGGCAATTTTACCCGCTTAATGCAACGGCAGGCCGTGATTTGTCATGACCAGGCTACGCTTCAACCGATTGCCGGCTCGCTTCAACGACTTGGCGAACCCCGGCGCAGGCCGGGGCCATCAGCTTTAACCGCCCTACATGCCTCCGGGTTTGCGAAACTTGAGGGTCATGCGGTTGGATTCGCCAATGGCCTTCATCTGTGCCGCCAGTTCCGGATTGTCCTTGCTGGTGCCGAGGCTGGGCGGCAGGCGCCAAACGATATCATCCGGGCCCGGCTGGTCCTTGGGATTCTCATTGATGGCGCTTTCGGCGACGAATTCAAAGCCCACAACCTGCATGAACTCAATCACCTGTGATTTCTTCAGGTAGCCATGCGACCCATCTACAAACTCAGCGGAGCTGCCCTCCGGCGCCTGGTGCTGCACCACGCCCACGATGCCGCCCGGCTTCAGCGCATCAAAGGCGTTCTGCAGCGCCGCGGTGAGGTATCCACCCTGGGACTCGAATCGCTGCAGGTTGTGCAACGCGCGGATGAACAGTACTGCATCAGCCGTGCCCTTGACCGCATCAGGCAGGGAGCCAAACACGAAGGCCGAAACCGCAGCGCTGTCGTCAGTGCGCCAGGTTGTGGCCTCGGTGGTCCAGGTGGCAACCCAGGTCTTCTTTGCTTCGAGGAATTCCGGGCTGGCCCAGGCAAACTTCGCATACATGTCCGGCGCATAGTCGGCGCCGATCAACGCTCCGTCGGGGCCGACATAGGGCAACAGGATCTTGGTGTACCAGCCTTCGTCGGGCAGGGCTTCAACTACGTTCATTTCCGGCACGATGCCGAAAAACTCGAGCGTTTCCTGCGGATGGCGGTATGCATAGCGGGCCTGGGTCTCGGCAGGCTGGGCTTGCAGGATTTGTGCCAGCCTTTGTGAATCCGTCTGCTGGGCAGACAAGCTCGAGGTAAATACCAGGGTGGCCAACAGGGCGAAGCTCTTGTTCATCAATGCATCCTCTTTGACGGTATCATTCAGGTTGGTGTGGCCGCTACGGACATTATAGGGGCCATGGAAAGTATTCACAGGGGTTTCCCATGCTTATGTACCTGCTTCTGCTGATCCTCCTGGCGCTGGTGCTCGGGCCGGGGCTGTGGGTGCGCAGGGTCATGCAACGTTACGGCAAGCCGGATGACCGCTATGCCGTAACCGGTGCCGAAGCGGCGCGGCGCCTGCTCGATGCGCATGGTTTGCAAGCCGTTGGCGTCGAGCTGACCGAGTCCGGCGACCATTACGCGCCGGACGACAAGGTGGTGCGGCTGTCAGCGCAGCACCACGGCGGCCGCTCCCTGGCCGCGGTCGTGGTTGCGGCCCATGAAGTCGGGCACGCCGTGCAGGACGCCGCTGCCTA
>DATDPS010000035.1:0-3346 GCA_035292625.1 Lysobacterales bacterium
CCAGGTTGTTTTTAGTTCCGTGTAGTCATGGAAGGCGTGGATGGATTTGTCCCGCCCATTGCCACTCTGCTTGAATCCGCCGAAGGGCACGGTCATGTCGCCGCCAAAATAGTTGTTGATGCCCATGGTGCCCACGCGCACGGCTGCCGCCACCTGGTGCGCGGTGTTGATGTTGTTGCTCCACACCGCGCCAGCCAGGCCGTAAATGGAGTCGTTGGCAATGGCCACCGCTTCGTCGGCAGTCTTGAAACTGATTACCGACAAGACCGGGCCGAAGATTTCTTCCTGGGCAATGCGCATCCGGTTGTTGACGCCGGTGAAGATACTGGGCTCATGGTAGTAGCCTCCGCTATCGTTCATGACGCGGCCACCGCCGAACAACAATTCCGCGCCTTCTTCCCGGCCGATATCCACATAGTCCGCCACGGTGCGGAACTGGCCTTCATCGATCATCGGGCCCATGGCAGTGTTCGGGTTCAGCGGGTCGCCCGGCATCCACTTGCGGGCGTGTTCGACCACCAGCTCCAGGAAGCGCTCGCGGATTTTCTCCTCCACGATCAGGCGCGTGCCGGCGGTGCAGGTCTGGCCGCCGTTGTAGAACACGGCCACCGCCGCCATGGCGGCGGCCTTTTCCAGGTTGGCATCGGCAAACACGATGTTCGGGCTCTTGCCACCCAGTTCGAGAAAAACGCGCTTGAGATTGGACTGGCCGGAATACTCCATCAGCATCTTGCCCACCGGGGTGGAACCGGTAAAGGTCAGCCCGTCGATATCCATGTGGGTGGCCAGGTGCTTGCCCAGTTTGCCTCCGGGGCCGGGCAGCACCTGCAACACGCCATCCGGCAAACCGGCTTCGGCCGCAAGGGCGGCGATGCGGATGGCGCTGAGCGGCGTATTGGATGCCGGCTTGAGCACTACCGAGTTCCCGGTGGCCAGCGACGGGCCCAGTTTCCAGGCGGTTGTCGACAGGGGGAAATTCCACGGCACGATGGCAGTGATCACGCCCAGTGGCAGCCGTTGCACCAGCGCCAGGGTACCGGGCGGTGTCGGCGCGATTTCATCGTAGATCTTGTCGATGGCCTCACCGCTCCAGCGGATCGTGCGCACTGCCGAGGGCACGTCGACTTTCAGGGTGTCCGAAATCGGTTTGCCCACGTCGAGGCATTCGAGCAGGGCAATTTCTTCGGCATGTTTTTCAATCAACCCGGCCCAGCGCACCAGCACCAGTTTCCGCGCCGCGGGTGCCATTTGCGACCAGGCCCCGCTCGCAAACGCTTTGCGCGCGCCTGAAACCGCAAGATCCGCATCTTCCGGGCCGCAACTCGCAACCTCGGCCAGGGCCTTGCCATTGGCAGGATTGAAGGTCGGCCGTGTGAGGCCCGACAGTGCGTCCACGTAACGCCCGTTGATGAACGCGCGGCCTTCGAAGGCCAGTTTGCTACTGGCGGAGCGCCAGTCCGTCACCGTTTTGTCCAGCATGGTCAATCTCTCAAGTGGGGAGTCAATCGGATGCCACCGGTTATTGCAGAAGCCCGGGGCCGGGGAATCGCCGGTCCATTATGCAGGGAGCGTGTTCGTGCCGCAAAGCGGGCCGGTTGCGCCGCGCCCGGGTATGGGTAAAGATGAAACTTGAGTTCAAATATCAAGCCTGGAGTACGCACCGATGAAAACCCGATTTGCCACGCTCATCCGGATGGTGGCTTTGTCGCTGATCGCCCTGTTCCTGGCCGCCTGTGGAAACCACCAAGAACCGGCGGCTGCCGAACCGCCAGTCAGCGGTGGGCCCAGGGCTCCGGCTGACTTGCTGTTGTTCAATGCCTATGTGTACACCGCCGATGGACCAGGCACCGTGGCAGAAGCAGTGGCGGTCAACGATGGCCTGGTGAGCGCCGTTGGCAGCAAGGAGGATGTCATGGCTTTGCAAGGGCCGGAAACCAGGGCCATTGACCTGGGCGGCCGCATGCTCGTGCCGGGTCTGCACGATGTGCATATGCACATTTTCGGCATCGTCGAGCCGGATGTGTGTTCCTTCCGCAGCCAGCCCATGAGCCTGGATGAAATGGTGCCTTACCTGCAGGAATGCGTGCAGCGTTACCAGTTGCCGCCCGGTGAATGGCTGGCGGTTGAAATGTGGAATTTTTCCCAGGGCAACCAGGTATCGGAAGAATTGCCCTCCCTGCGCGCGGCGCTGGATGCGGTTTCCACCGAACACCCGATCATGCTGTGGGGCAACGACGGCCACCACGGCGCGGTCAACAGCCGCGCGCTGGAACGCGCCAGGGACTCGCAGGGCAACGTGGTCGGCCTGAGCGCCGCGACATTGGCGACGGTTTTCGCCGCATACCGTGACGTCGTGGGCGTGGATGAGAACGGTGAGCCGAACGGCGAACTGAATGAAAGTGCCAAGAAACTGGTTGGCGCGGGTCCGCGCCGCGATCCGGACAAGCTGGGCGGGCTGTTGCCCGATATCGGCCGGGAATTGGCGCGTAACGGCATTACCTCGGCCAGGGACGCATCCCTGGCCCCGGGCTATTTACCCTACCTGAAAGAATTCGAAGCATCGGGCCAGATGCGCTTCCGCCTGCAGGTTGCCAACCGCCTGGATCCGGCTGACTACCGGGATGTGCTCAGCGGTGAAATCAATATCGACCAGATGATGACGGAACTCGAAGCCAGCCGGGCGGCATTTGCGGATTCCCCATTGATCAAGGCCAACGCGGCGAAAATTTATGCCGATGGCGTACTCGAGGGTAATCCCTATGCGGACCCGCCTTCCCTGCCAAACTCGGCCGTGCTGGAAGCTTATCGCCAGCCGCGTTTTCGCTTCGATCCCGCGGCGGCTTCCGTTGCAGTGGTGGGCTACGTGGATACGGCCTCACCACTGTGTGAGGAAACGCGGGCTAACGCGGAGCGTTTCAAGGAACGGGCAGCCCGCGATGCGTTCCGGGCGGAGCATGGTTTTCACCCGGCCCAGTGTGCGATTTCCTTCGGCGTGCTGGCCGACCCGGAACCGTTCATGATGCAGTATGCACGGCGTCTGGACGCGGCGGGTTTCAACATCCACATCCACGCCATCGGTGATCGCGCCGTGCGCGCCGGGGTGGATGCGCTGGAGCAGGTAATCAAACCGGGCAGCGGCAATCCCCTGCGGCATGGCATGGCTCATCTGCAGCTGATTCACCCGGATGACCAGAAGCGCATGGGCGAGCTCAAGCTTTACCTGGCCTGGACCTACGCCTGGATGCTGGTCAACCCGGAATACGATCTGACCGTGATGCCCTTCATCGGTGACGTGCTCGGCCCCAGTGGCATCTACGATCCGGAAAGTTACCACATGCTGAACAGC